>JBBQUA010000047.1:0-26869 GCA_038212905.1 Hyphomicrobiales bacterium | reverse complement strand
CCGGTGCTGACGTTGTCGATGACGTCTGATGTATCGACGCCCAGCATTGCCAGCAGCGCGATGTTGTCGAGTCCCGACGGGACGCTGGCCAGGCCAGTGCCGTCGACGCCAACGGCAATCACCGAGGCCGCTACCGTGTTGGTGACGTCGGCATCGCTCACCGCCAGCGAACCCGAGGCGGTCAGCGCGGTATTGCTCTCGATGAGATCGTGGACATTGGTGCCTGAAGTGCCGCTGGTGTCGGCCGTGATCACAGGCGCGTCGTTGGTGCCGGTGATGGTGACGACCACGGTCTGGTCGGCGGTGGCATGGCTCAGGTCGCTGTCGGTGGCGCGGATGGTGTAGGTGAGTTCGAGCGTCTCGCCGGCCGCCAGGAAATCGAAGGCCTGCAGAGCTGAATTGAAATTCCAGTGGATGGTACCGTCGGTGCTGGCATTGTCGATCACGTTGCCCAGATCGACGCTCAGCATCGCCTGCAACATTGCGTCGGTCAGGGCCAACGGACGGCTGGCGTTGCCACTGCCGCCGACGCTGAACGCATGGACCGAGGCTGCCACGGTGTTGGTGACGTCGGCGTCGCTCACCGCCAACGAACCCGAGGTGGTCAACGCGCTATCCGTCTCGGTCAGGTCGTGGACATTGGTGCCTGACGTGCCGCTGGTGTCGGCCACGATATCAGGCGCATCGTTGCTGCCGGTGATAGTGACGGTGAGGGGGGTGGAGACCGTGCCGCCGTGATGGTCAGTGACTTCAGCGGTATAGAGTAACGTCAGGATTTCATCGGCGGCGAGAAAATCAAAGCTGTTGTCCGGCAGGTCGTAGGACCATGTCACCGAACCATTATGGGCATTGGTGCCGGCCGGCGTCAGCAGCAGCGAGGGATGGACCGCGCCGATCGCTGTCAGCTGCAGTGTCGCCAGCGTCGAAGTGACGTCGGTATGCGCGGCATTCTGATAGGTGAATGAGGTGAAATGCGAACTGACGGTCGGGCGATCCGTCAGATCGACATCCGCGAAGGTGATGGTACCGCCGGCATGGTCCGGAGCGGCGTTGCCCGTCATGCCGACGAGCTCGACAAACCCATCCCTGGTTGCCGTAATCGTCGGGATATCGTTGGTGCCGTGGACGGTCACCGTCAGCGTCAGCGGCACGCTGACGACGCCGCCATGATGGTCGTCGATGATGGCAGTGTAAGTCAGGACCAGCGTCTCGCCGGTGGCGATGAAATCGAAATTAGTGTCGGCGACATCATACGACCACGCCACGGAACCGTTGTTGGTGTTGCTTGCCGCCGGGGTCAGGGTCAGCGTCGCCGCAAGCGTGGCCTGCTGCGCCGGGGTCAGCGTCAATGGCGAGCCGTTGGCCGCAGTATAGACATAGTTCGCGAACGGCGCGGTCACGGTCGGCCGGTCCGTCAGGTCGACATCGGCGAACGTAATCACGCCCTCGGCATGATCGATCGTCGGGTTGCCGGTTCCGAGTAGTTCGATGATGCCCGAACCCGTCGCCGCCGCCGTCGGCAGATCGTTGGTGCCTGTGATCGTGACGGTGAACGGTTTGAAGACGACCGTATTGTACTCGCTGTAATTGGTGTCGACCCGCGCCATGTAGGTCAGGGTCAGCGTCTCGCCTGCGGCGAGGAAGTCGAGTGCGTGATCCGAGACGTTGTAGGTCCACCTGGTTTCACCGATATTGGTGTTGCCGGGGTCCGCGACCACCGAGAGCGGAACCTGGACCGCCTTGATCGCGGCCAGCTGTTCCAGCGTCAGCGACGACGTGACGACGATGTCCTGCTGCGCGTTCCGATAGGCAAATGAATTAAACTGGGCCGTTACCGTCGGACTGTCTTCGGGGTTGATGTCGGCGAAACGAATGATGCCGGACACGGTGTCCAGTGTGGTGTTGCCGGTCGTCAGAAACCGTTCGGTAAAATAGTTACTGGAGGCGACAAGGTCCGGCGGAATGTTGAGATGGAATCGATTGTTGCCGCCGCTCGGAGGCGGTGCTGCCGGCGCTTCAAACACCAGTGCGATGCGAATGATCGGAAGCTGGTCGATCGGCGTGCCGTCGGGCAGCTTGACCCGGAACGTCTCCGGGGTGATCGTATCCCCCGGAGGAATGCCGATGAATTTCGGGTTGGCGTCGGTGAACTTCAGCGCAAATATCTCGTTGATGAGGTTTTGCGCATTGGCCGGGATCTGGGCGGACGCAATGAAGGTGACGACGCCCTGGCCGTTGACGATGGTTTGGCTGCCCGGCTGGTTCACCGTCGCGATCGGCTGCAGCGTCAGCTTGTCGAGCAGGACATATTCGCCCGACGTGCCATTCGGTTCGACCAGAATCCGGAACGACACCGGTGGAGCGCTGCCGGGCTGGGGGACATCGAAGTCGATCTCCACCAGAACCGCGGTGCCGCGAATGCCCATGGTGGCGGTCGGCGTCTCGACTTTCATGTCGCCGTTTTTCGCGGTGGCGCCGGCGACGAAAGAGATGGTGCCCTGAACCAGCGTCAGCAATGACGAGTTGTTGGATCCGGTCGGGCTATAGACCATCTCGTTCAGCACCATCCGCGCATTCGACGAGAGACCGAACACGGTGCCATCGACGAAGGTGATGCCGAGCGAGGAATCGGATCCTGACTGGACCACGTCGCCCTTGTGGACGTTGTCGCCGACGTTCAGGCTGATCGAAACGCCGTTGCGAATCGCGGTGGCGCTGCCGGTGAGCTTGGTGACCTGGCCGATGACCTTTTCCGGCGCGATCGCGCCGCCGGCCTGCGCATAGTCGACCTGGCCGGCGAGCGCGTTGACGGTCTTGCCTGTGAGGTTTGCGCCGTCAGGGGAGGCCAGCGTGGCGCGGTTCTCGCCGCGGAAGTACTCGCGCGCGACGAATTCCTGGCCGTCCTTCGACAGCACCAGATCCAGCCCGGAACGCTTGTAGTCGCCGGAAAACAGCAGCTGGGCGTCCGGAACGACAATCGTGTCCGGCCCGCCGTGCCCCAGGGCATGGCTTCGCGCATGGACATCGATGGACACAGCTTCGCCCGCCCCGGAGAACGAACCTTGGCCGCCAAGCAATCCAGAATCGAATTTTTCGACGTAATTCAAATGGCCATCGCAAAGGTTAATAAGAACAGACCGCTAATATCGCAGCTATGGAACTTCTTAGCACAGGTAATGCAATGTTAACATTACCAAAAAAATGGCGGCAATGCGTTCAGCGTGTCCAAGATTACCCCATTTTTATGGTGCTGCGCCCGGAATGCTCGTAAAAGTCGCAAGCCGTGACAGACGTGAGCAGACCTAAACGGGCTGACCGCGGCCGCAATAGCCTCAACGTAAACGAAAGGATACGCCGCAAATCCGGTGGATCGGCGCCAACAACCGGTGCCGAACGGCATATCGGTTACCCCGCAGTAACAAGGTCAGCGTACACCGACGACAACGCGAGCCAGGCCCGCGACACCAGACGCGGCCAGTCGTCCCCGCATCGGGTTCGCTCGAATGCCTGGCTGACCTTCGATCGGAGATACGCATGAAGATTCTGGGCTACGTCTATCGGGTCGTCTCCAATTTCGCCTTTCTGGCGCTGGTCTATTACAGCCTGAATTTCATGGAGAAGTATAATCAGCGAGCCGTCGTCGCGATCCTGGTGCTGGTCTATGCCACGATGCGTGCGGCTTCGGCGCTGCGCTCATTCTACTTCTTCCAGAAGATCGAGCGGCTCGAGCTTGAGGCGCGCCGCCTCGCCGCAGTGGCCGGTGAGGCCGGAGCAGCCGCCCAGCGCAGGCAAGTCGTTAGCGACGTCGCGGTGCTCCGCCGCGACGGCGAGATGAAGTCCTATATCGACCTGTTCTTTCTCGCCATGGTCGTGCTGCTCTGCATCGCCAAGATCGTGACGAACTGAGCCGTCAAACGCTTCTTTTCTTGACCTGGACCAAACGCTTCAGCGCTCGGCCGCCGGGCTGCGCCGCATGCCCGCCGGCGCGGCCGGCTGCGTGAGACGCGCTGGCCGGTCCGATTCGCCTGATCTGGGCTTTTCCGCCGACCGCGCGCCGGGAGGCGCTGGTTTCCGCCGGCCCCTGCATTGCGCCATGCTTCGCAAGGTTTTTGGCATGCTCGGGAGAGACCGCTGGTTCGGCGCGCCGCGAGGGCTGTGCTGTGACCGCCCGGGTGGCCAGCCGCTGTCGGCCGCTGAACTCGAAAACACTCTGCCCCGGCACCGGCAGGGCGTTGACGGCGCCGAGCAGCGGCGGCGGCATTTGCCGGGGCCAGGGCGCCTGCTGTGGTAGCGCAACGGCGCCGGTGCTTCTTCTGGCGCGATCGGATGGCGTCAGCCATTCGTCATTCCAATATGAATCCGACAGCCACGGGCCGGGCAGCATCGGGCTTTCGGCAAAAACGAAATTGGGAATTTTGGGCCAGCGCGAGGCCGCCACGTTTTCCGGCAGCGGACGCGAGCGCCATTGCTGCGGTTCGGTTGGCGTCGCTGCCAGCTCGGCGGTGGCCGGCACCACGTGGACGATGCGATAGCCTCGCGCCTTCAGTTCATGCAGGATTTTCGGCAGCGCGGCGACCGTTCGCGCCTGGATGTCATGCAGCAGCAGGATGCCCTTTCCCTTGGCCGCCAGGCGTTGCATCGCGAGTTCGTAGACCCGCGACGAGGACACGTGCCGCCAGTCGTCGGCCGGGAAATCCGCGCTCCAGACCTGGGCGCCTTTCGAGGCGGCATATTGCTCGATGCCTTCGGCGCGCGCGAGGCCGGGTACGCGAAAAAATGGGGCCGGCGCGGTGTCGTCGCCCAGCGCCGCGGACACCGACGCAATGCCCTCGTCGATCTCCTGCCGGACGCGTTCGATCGGCAACAGGTGCATGCCGGTCGGATGATTTTGGGTATGGGTGGCAACCGTGTGGCCGGCGTCGCGTACCCTGCGCACGCCTTCCGGATTGGCCCGGGCCTGACGGCCGACCAGGAAGAAGGTTGCCTTCACGCATTGGGAGGCCAGGATTTCCAGAATCCGGTTGCTGTACTTCGGCAGCGGCCCGTCGTCGAAGGTCAGCACCACCTCGCCATCCGCCAGCGGCAACGTTTCGGCATATTGCATGGTGCCGATGCGGGGATGCTCGCGGGGGTCGACCACCAGGGTTCGCGAGGTGCCGAGCGCATCGGGACGGCCGGGGCAATCGGCTGCCAATGCAGCCGGTGAGGTCATGCAGGCGAACAACGACAGACCAACGGCAATCCGAACCCCAACCAACACATTACCAATCATGCAACACCGTCATTCCCATTTACTATGGAGATAATTAATTACCGCCGCGCCGTGAACGCGGGCTTAATTGCCCGACTTTCGCAGATGATTCCAGTCTAAGGGACGCGGGCGATGCCGACACCGCGCGGCGCCGGCACCAGATGAACCACACGATAGTGATTGTCCCTGAGATAGCGCAGGAAGGCCGGCAGCATGGCCGCGGTCTGCGCCTTGGGATCGTGCAGCAGGATGATGCCCTTGCCGGCAATTTTGAGCCGGTCGGTCAGCAGCTTCAATTGCGCCTGCGGGGGCATGGGCTCCCAGTCGCTCGCCCACAGGTCGGCGCCGAACACCGCAATTCCGCGTGACTGCAGCCGATCGAGTAGTTGAGGCGTGCTTTCAAAATAGGGAAACCGGAAGAACGGCGTATTCGGGGCCGTGGTTGCCACCCCGTGGAGCGCCATTTCGTCCGCCGCGATGCCCTTGTCGATCTCGGCCTCGGCAGCAGCCGGCTTCAGGTATTTGAGGTTGGGGTGTGCAAAAGTGTGATGGCCGATGGTGTGGCCGTCAGCTGCGATCCGTCGAACCAGCGCGGGTTGCTCTGAGGCTGACTTGCCGATCAGGAAGAATGTCGCGCGCACGCATTCCTGCGCCAGCGCCGCCAGCACCCGCGACGTCGTCGCTGGCCACGGGCCATCGTCGAAGGTCAGCACGACCTCGCGATCCCCAAGCGGCAGGGTCTGCGGAAAGCTCTTCCGGCCGACCCGCGGCGTGGCGGCGGGATCGACGCCAAGAATGCGTGAAGTTCCGAGCGCTCCCGCGCGCGGACAGTCCGCCGCCTGCGCCGCCGCGATCCATGCGATCGAGGCGACAAGGGCGGTTCTCAACAGCCTGATCAGTTCCAAAGTCATTGCCGTCCGGGTGGATTTGTCATTGCGTTAAGTGTTGCCGATTGGCTATTGCGTCAAGCGATAACTGAGACAAGTTCATCAACCCTGTCAAACAGCGAGGCGCGCCATGGCCGAAGCTACGGACGTTGCCCAGGCCGCCGATGCGTCGCTGCTCGACCGTCACCCGATGCGCGACGAGAATGGCGGGATTCGTCATGGGTTTGTCGCGGAAATAGCGCGCGCGGTTCAAGCGGCCGATACTGCATTTTTGCGCGCCATCGTCGCCGAATTGCATGAAGCCGACCTCGGCGACCTGATCGAGGCGCTTGAACCGGACGACCGCGTCAGCCTTGTCGAGTTGACCGGCACCGATTTCGATTTCTCGGCGCTGAACGAGGTCGACGATTCCGTGCGCGAGGAAATCCTCGAGGAACTCGAACCGGAGACGGTGGCGGACGGCGTTCGCGAGCTGGAATCCGACGACGCCGTGGAATTGCTCGAAGGCCTGGACGAGAAGGACCAGGAAGAGATTCTCGAAAAACTGCTGCCGTCGGAGCGCGACGCGCTCGAGCGCAGCCTGGATTATCCGGAAAATTCCGCCGGCCGGCGGATGCAGACCGAGTTCATCGCGGTGCCGCCGGACTGGACCGTGGGGCAGGCGATCGACTACATGCGCGATACGCCCGATCTGCCCGACCGGTTCTACGAAATCTATGCGGTCGACGGCGCACAGCACTGGCAGGGCGCGGTGTCGCTGGACGCCTTGCTGCGCTCCCGCCGTCCGGTGCTGCTGGCCGAGCTGGTCGACGAGGACCGCCGCCGCGTTTCGGTGATGGACGATCAGGAGGAGGTGGCGCGGCTGTTCGGCAAGTACAATCTGGTGGCGGCGCCCGTCGTCGATACCGGGAACCGGCTGGTTGGCGTCATCACCATCGACGACGTGGTCGACGTGATCGAGGAAGAGGCCGACGAGGACCTGAAGGCGCTCGGCGGCGTCACCTCGGACGAAGAACTGTCCGACAGCGTCTGGACCATCGCCAAGGCCCGCTTCAACTGGCTCCTGGTCAATCTCGCCACCGCCTTTCTGGCGTCTTCGGTGCTCGGCCTGTTCGAGGGCCAGCTCGAACAGATGGTAGCGCTGGCGGTGCTGGCGCCGATCGTCGCCAGCCAGGGCGGCAATGCCGCGACCCAGACCATGACGGTGGCCGTGCGGGCGCTGGCGACCCGTGAGCTCGGTCCCCACAACGCCCATCGCGTGGTGATGCGCGAGGGGCTGGTTGGCCTCGTCAACGGTCTCGCCTTTGCCGTGATTACCGGCGTTGCCGCGGTGGCCTGGTTCAAGATGCCGGGGCTCGGCGTCGTGATTGGCCTCGCCATGCTGTGCAACCTGATTGCCGGCGCCCTCGGCGGCATCCTGATTCCGATGGTGCTGGAGCGGGTGCGGGCCGATCCGGCGGTCGCGTCGGGCACCTTCGTCACCACCATCACCGATGTGGTCGGCTTCTTCTCGTTTCTCGGTATCGCCACGCTGTGGTTCGGGTTGAGATAGCCCGATCCGCCGGCGCATTATCGTTAATCAAGGTTTAACGCGCATCGCCGACACTTCCGCGCCTGGAGTCGGACATGCAACGCTTGCGGCTGAAAGCGGACGGACGGATCGTCGAACTGCGGGACGGGCAAGAGTTTCCGCTCGTACCGGCAGCGCCGGCAGAGGCGGCGGCGCCCCCGGCGGTGCGCGACCTCCGACGGCGCGCGCGTCTGACGCAGCTCGAATTCGCCGCCCGCCTGGGAGTGCCGGTCGAGACCATTAGAAATTGGGAGCAGGGCAAACGGATGCCGCGCGGACCGGCGAGGGCGCTTCTCGCCGTCATTGCCCACGCGCCGGAGACCGTGTTTGCCGCCCTGGCCAGGGTCTAGCCAAGATCTAGTTCGAGCGCCCATCCGAACCGGAATCCGCCGCGGCGAGGTTGGCAGCGCGCTCCGCAGGGAACATAATGGGCCTGGATTGGCTTGAGTAAGCGTGATGCAATTTATCGAAGCCAACGGCGCCAGCATCCCCGCGATCGGGCTCGGCACCTGGGAACTGCGCGGTCGAACCTGCGCGCGTCTGGTCGAGCAGGCGCTCAGGCTCGGTTATCGTCATATCGACACCGCGCAGGTCTATGAGAACGAGCGCGAGGTCGGCGAAGGCCTGCGCGCATCGCGGGTCCGGCGCGAGGACGTGTTCGTGACCACCAAGATCTGGACCACCCACTTCGCGCCGAACGATCTGGAGCGGTCCACCAGAGAGAGCCTGACCAAACTGCGGCTGTTCGAGGTCGACCTGTTGCTGCTGCACTGGCCCAATCCGCAGGTGCCGCTGTCGGAGACGCTGGGCGCGCTGGCGCATGTCAAGAAGCTCGGTCTGGCCAGGCATATAGGCGTCTCGAACTTCACCGTCGCCTTGATCGACGAGGCCATCGCCGCATGCCCGGAGCCTTTGGTATGCGATCAGGTCGAATACCATCCCTATCTCGACCAGACCAAGGTGAAGGACGCCTGTGCGGGTCACGGCATGGCCGTCGTCGCCTACAGTCCGGTCGCCAGGGGCCGCATCAAGGGCGACGAGATCCTGACGAGGATCGGGCAGGTGCACGGCAAGACCGTTGCGCAGGTTTGTCTGCGCTGGCTGGTGCAGCAGAATGTCGCCGCGATCCCGCGGACCTCGAAAATCGAGCGGCTGTCGGAAAATATCGAGGTCTTCGACTTCGTGCTGTCCGACGCGGAAATGAGCGATATCTCCGCGATGGGCAGCGCCAAGGGCCGGCTGACCGATTATGCCTTCGCGCCGAAATGGGATTGAGACGGCAGCCAGTTTTGCGGCCGGAACAGGCACGCGCTATAAAGTCATGCTGAGCCAATCGACAGGTCGATCCAGTCAGGTGGAATCAGGTCAAGCCATACGCACGGGCATTGCGGCATCCGCGATCGCGCATCTATCGGTTCTGGTGCTGGTGCTGCTGTTCAGCGAGGTGCATCCGTTCGGTTCGGCGACCGCTGATCCGGTCGCGGTCGATATCGTGACGTCAGAAGAAGTCCCGGAGAAGAAACCGGAGCCCGCCGTGGCGCCCGAGACCAAGCCTGCCTTCGACCTTCTCACGCCACTCGCCCCTTCGAGTTCACCGGCGGCCCCAGCCCCAGCTCCAGTTCCAGCCCCGGCCTCGCAGGCGGCAACGCCGTCTCCACCACCGCCTGTCGGCCAGAAAGCGGCGGCACCTCCGTCGCCTTCAACGCCGCCCCCTTCGCCCGCCTACGCTGCTCCCCAGCCTGATCTTTCCGTCAGGTACAATGTGATGCTTGGGCTTCCCCCGGATATGTCGCCGGATCTTCCGCCCGCGAGATCAGGCGACCGGGCCGGCGAGCCCTTCGATGGTCCCGCGTCTGCGCAGGCGGACATCGCGTCCAGCCTCGTCGCGGAATTTCGGCGTCATCTCAGGACGTGTTTGAAACTGCCGCCATCGATCGCGCCGTCGGACAAGCTCAAGATCAAGTTGCGGGTGTTCATGACACTCGAAGCCAGGCTTGCGGCGGACCCCGTCCTGATCGAAGCCAGCGCGTCGCCAAAGGGGCCGGCTCTGATGCAAGGCGCGATAAGCGCGCTGCAGGGCTGTCAGCCCTACGCGATGCTGCCGGCGGACCGATACGGCGAATGGAAAGTACTCGATCTCAGCTTCACGCCGCTGGATTTCGCGGGCTAATTCCCCATCGCCCGCCAGGCGTTGGAGGCGAATTGCCGGCGCCAGGTGACGATCACCACCGCCGCCGTGGTGACGAACAGCACCCAGGGGCTGACGAACCAGCCGAGATAGCCGAGCGCAAAGAAGAACGCGCGCTGCCCGCGGTTAAAATGCCGGCCCGCGGCCTCGAACAATTTTGTGGTGCGGATCACATGGGCTTCCGCTTCCGGGGTGTCGCGTTGCTCGACCGGCGGCATCGCGCCGAGCAGGATCGAAACGTAATTGAACAGCCGGTACGACCAGGCGAATTTGAAGAACGCGTAGACGAAAATCAGGATCAGCCCGACGCATTTGATCTCCCACAGCGCCGGCGAGGGCGTGAGATCGATGGGCAAGGCCCCGAGCACGGCCAGCGCCTCATTGGTCGCCCGCAGCAGAGCCAGCGCGCCGCCGACCGCGATCAGGCTGGTGGAGGCGAAAAATGCCGTGCCGTTCTGCAGCGCGCCCATGATCTGCATGTCGACCATCCGGGCCTCGCGATCGAGCATGCGCCGGACCCAGACCTCGCGATAGACATTCATGCGGGCCGACAGGCTGTCGCGTCCGTAGGCGGTGTGCTCCAGGGTGATGGCATACACCGACCATTCCAGGATGAAGAAGCCGACCGCCAGAATATCGACCCAATATGCAGCCATGTCTCATCTCCCGGAGCCAGCAAAGGCTGCCACGCATCATCCATCGCGGCAACCGGCGCAATGGCGATCGGCCGGTTGAACCTTTGCCGACCGCCATGGCAAGGTGGCGGGTGAAGAACAGGATTCCCCTGAGATGACGTTGAAGCTCGTGATCGGCAACAAGAATTATTCGTCGTGGTCGATGCGGCCGTGGCTGGCTTTGCGTGCCAACAAGATCCCGTTCGAAGAGATTTTCATTCCGCTTTATACCGACGACCAGGCCGACAAGGACCGGATCCTGAGTTTCTCGCATTCGGGCAAGGTGCCAGCCCTGATCGACGGCGACATCACGATCTCCGATTCGCTGGCCATTATCGAATATTTGGCCGAACGGTTTCCGGAGGCGGGGCTGTGGCCCGACGATCGCGCGCGCCGCGCGCATGCACGCTCGATTTCGGCGGAGATGCATTCAGGTTTCATGGCGCTGCGCAACGAATGCGGCATGAATCTGCATCGGCCGGTCGGTGCCGTCGAGCTGTCGGCCGACGCCCGTGCCAATGTCGTGCGGATTCAGCAGATCTGGACCGAATGCCGCCAACGCTGGGGAGCGTCAGGGCCGTTCCTGTTTGGGGCCTTCGGGGCCGCCGATGCCATGTTTGCGCCAGTCGTGCACCGGTTTCGCACCTACGCGATTCCCGTGGCGCCGCAGGCGGCGGCTTATATGGAGACGATGATGGCGCTGCCCGCCTTCGCGGAATGGACCCGTGCGGGCCTCGCCGAAACCCTCGTGATCGAGAAGTTCGAGACGGTGTGAGGCACCGGATTTCCTGACGGATGCGCCGGTCGGGACGCCAGGTTCCCGGGCGCGGCGGAGCCGGCGCTCGGTGGTTCCCGACCGAGCCAGGAAGCTTATTCCCGTACCGGCAAACTGGCAACTATCCTGCTGAAAAACCTGCAATATATGTGCATTTGGCATGTCCTGACGCGACTCGCCAATTTCGCCGGCCCTGTGCTATCTTGCCACAGGGTTTTCAGTCGGCCGAAGCCAGCGGGACCGTGGGCATGGCCGACGTTTTTGCGTGATGGAGAGGGCGTTGAAGCACAAATTCACCGTTGGAGAGACCGTCTATTTCACTGTCAGCAACGTTGCCCGTCCGGCCGCCAGCGGCACCTATGAGGTTATCCGGCTGCTCCCGACCGACGGCGATGACTGCCAGTATCGGATCAAAAGCTCGACGGAGGCTTTCGAACGGGTGGCCAGGGAAAGCCAGCTCGACATCTCCTGAGCGAATTCTCGTGCGTTGTGGCCGGGGTGAGGCGTTCTCGCTCTGCACGCCGTCAAAACGCCCCGTTCGAGGAAATATTCTGCGCAAGTAGAGTGCGTGAGGGATCAGCATTCAGCTTTCGCTGAATATATTTGCTGCTGCGTTGAGGGACACTGCGCATGAACTGGGACTGGGCTTCGTCGCTGGATCAATTCTGGCGTTCGCCATCCTTTCCGATGTGGCTGACGATGGCCACGGCGGGGTTTTTCGGCCTCATCGTGCTCGTCATGGTGTTGCGCGCCGAGAAATCCGTCGCCAACGCCATGCTGGCGGTCATCACGCTGCTGGCGATCGGCGTCACAGGCGTGGCTACCCTTCGCGGGTTCGGTCCGGACGCCCGCAGTGCATCGGTCGAGGCCAGGTCGCCGTCGCTGACCGCAGCGCTCCCGGCCTTGTCGTGTATCGACGATCTGGCTGGCGAAACGGTGCTGACGGCCTGCGAGAAGGCGCTGTTCGGTTCCGCCGAAGTCACCGCCGCCGCGCTGTCCTATGCGGCGGCTCAAATCACGCGGCTGACGGCCTTCGGCGACGCCGGATCAGCCAACCTGACACCCGAGCTGCAGGCGCTGCGGCGGGCGGTCGAGCGTGACCGCTATGGGTTGATGGCCTATGTGCTGCGGGCGCGCGACCATTGCACGCAGTCGGATTGCGCGGCGTTCCGGTCGCTGACAAATCGCCAACAACTGGTGTCCAACATGGATGAGCGGGTCTATGACGGATTGGTGATGCGATACTCCGCTTCATGGAACGCACCGGCGCCGATGGCGGCTGCAGCGCCGGTGGCGGCGCTCGCGCCAACGATGCCCACCGGCAAGCCCACCAATGCCGAGTTCCCGTCGGCAGCCTCGACCCCGCCGGTCAATATCATGACGCCCGAGCCGGGTCCGGCGCCGTCTGCGCCGCGCGCGCCGGCACTGGCTGCGCCGCTGCCGTCAGCGCGCCCGGCAAACGCGGCGACGGCGCCAGCCGCGGCCAAAAAGCAGCCCGTGTCGAAATCCTCGCGCGCGGCTCCGGTTCAGCTAACGCCCGCCGCGGCGGCACCCGCGGCCGACGACGAGTGATGCTTCCAAAATCCGCCGCCGGGCGCTAAACGTCGCGGCATGCCACTTCACCTCATCAAGCTTTGCGTCGGTTGCGAGTCCATCAAGGAACTCAAGGGCTGGGTCGCAGAGCGCATGGCGACGGCCAGGAAAAAGGGCCTGCCGCTTTATCATATTCACGTCACGCGGATGATGCCGAAACGCGGCGAGGAAATTATCTCGGGCGGCTCGCTCTACTGGGTGATCCGCGGCGAAATCGCGGCGCGGGAAAAAATCATTGCGATCGAGCCGTTCCGCGACAAGGACGGCATCGGACGATGCCGGCTGGTGATGCAGCCCAAGGTGATCGCGGTATCGCCGCGGCCGATGCGGCCGTTCCAGGGCTGGCGCTATTTCACGCCGGATTCGGCGCCGCCCGATCTCGGCAAGGCCGCCGCCAGCGTCGCGGCGATGCCGGAGCCGCTGCGCCGCGAGTTGCGCGATCTCGGGCTGCTCTAGCTCGGGACCTGCTGGTTTGGGGAGAACGTCCATGCATCGTCTCGATCGGCGTCATTTCATCGTCAACGGAATTGCGCTTCTCGGCGCGGGGCCGGCGCTCGCGCAACATGCTGGCCACGGTCAGTATGAGAAACTCACCGAACCCGGCCGCATAGCGCGTCCCGAACTCGCGGCCATCCAGGCTGTGTTTGACAGCCCGGCGCCGAAGGCGGCACAGCCGGGCCGCTGGAGCGCGAAAGCGGATCTGCCGCTGCCGCGCAGCGAGATGGCCTGGGCGACCGCCCATGCAGGCAAGATGCATATCGTCGGCGGCTATGGCGAGCAGCGGGTCGACCGGCCCTATCACCATGTCTATGACGCCGCCTCCGACCGCTGGACCGTGGCGGCGCAAATCCCCAGCGGCGCCAACCATGTCGGCGTGGCCTTTCTGGACGGCAAGCTCTACGCCATCGGCGGCTTCATCGAGCAGAACCGCAAGCCACATCCAAACTGTTTCGTCTGGGACAGCGCTACCGACGGCTGGAAGACCATTGCACCGCTGCCGCGGGCGGTCGGCTCGGCCGCGATTGTCGATGTCAACGGCAAGCTTCACTGCATCGGCGGCGCGGTCGGCGATACCTTCGACACCAAGAAGTCGATCGACTGGCATCTGGTGTATGATCCCAAAGCCGATAAATGGGACAATCGCGCGCCGATGCCGACGGCGCGCGATCATACCGGTACGCTGGTGGTCGGGAACCTGATCCATGTCGTCGGCGGCCGCGTCGATTCTTTCCACACCAATTCGAACCTGCACCACACCTATGATCCCGTGAAGGACAAATGGGAGATGCGCAATCCGCTGCCGACAGCGCGCTCGGGCCATGGCGCCGTGCTCTATCGCGGCAAGATATTCATCATGGGCGGGGAAGGCACGAGCCGCGTGTTCGCCCAGAACGAAGCCTATGACCCGCTCAAGGACTCCTGGGAGCAATATGCGCCGATGCTGACGCCGCGCCATGGCCTTGGCGCCGCGACCGTGGGCGATGCGATCTATGTTGCCGGCGGCGGCGTGGTGATGGGCGGCGGCATCCAGAGCGCGGTCAACGAGAGTTTTACGCTGGCCTGATCCGGCCGGCCGTTACAGCGACAACGCCGTAACGATGTGCAGCCGAAACCATTCGGATGGCGGTATTTTGCTGTTGCGCCGTGATGCCGAATTCCTGTCGACAATATCGAGCAGCTCCGTTTCGATGCCCATTTCCCGCAAATAGAGCCGAAACAGTTCGCCATACCGCACCGTCAGACCCTTGCGGTGGTCGTCGGATACATTTGGCGCCAACCGGTTGTGGATCGCCATACCGGTCAGGATCACACGGGTGTTGGGCGGCAGGCTGCGCTGGACTCCGCCGGCCAGCATCAGCACGCAGGCGAGGTCGCAACTCGTGTTGGCCAAGTCCAGCTTCGCGTCGAGCGGCCCGCCCGGGCGCTTGAGCGCAAAGCATTCCGCTCCGGATGGTCCCTTGCAAGCTTCCACGATCGTCGGTCCCGCCGTGGTGTCGATGCCGCGGCCGCGCAGGATGCGGCCAAGGCTGGTCGCGACATTGAGGTTGGATTCCCCCCAGGAATGGATGACAACGGGAAGCTTGCGCCCGGCCTGCCGGTCAAGGATCGCGATCAGCCGCTTGTGGGTATCCCATTGCACGGTGCCTTCGGCGGCGATCCATTCCGAGCAGCCCTGTCCGCATGCGTCGGCCGCGCCGCGCGCGACGTAGAAGATCATGGCGTCCGGTGGCGAACCGATGCCGCCGACCGGGGGCCGCTCAGGTGTTTGCGACTGCGCGGCACCGGCCGCGAGCAGGGCCATCAGGGTACCGAAGACAACGGGACGAACAGACAATAGGCGCATCCGCAACTCCCTCCGGAAAGCGTTAGCGCCGATTATTCACCCTGAAGTTGCATTGCGCAAGTCGGAGCGACCTAAATTCCAGCGTTATCGATCAGCCGGGTCTTGCCGAGCTTGGCGGCCACCAGAATGCGCACCGGGCCATCCTTCACCGAAGCGATCGGCGCCAGCGTCTCGGCGTGCCGGACCTCGAAATAATCGAGCACGAGGCCGGCGCTGGTGATCAGTTCGCGGCCAACGGTCATCGCGGCTTCGACATCGTCGCCGGCGCGCAGGCGCTTGGCACTTTCCTTCATGGCGCGGTACAGCACCGGCGCCACCTGGCGCTCCTCGGGCGTGAGGTAGACGTTGCGCGAGGACATCGCGAGGCCGTCGCGCTCCCGCACGGTTCGCGAGCCGATCACCTTGACGCCGAGGTCGAGATCGCCGGCCATTCGCGTCACCACCCGCAGCTGCTGGAAATCCTTTTCGCCGAAGATCGCGAAATCCGGTCTGACTTGCGTGAACAATTTGCCGACGACCGTGGCGACGCCGCCGAAGAAGTGCGGCCGGAAGCGGTCTTCCAGTCCCGCGGTGGCCGGGCCCTCCGGCACGATCCGGGTGGCGAAGCCCTCAGGGTACATCGCCTTGACGTCCGGGTTCCAGATCAGGTCGACATCCTCGGCGGCGAGTCTCGCGACATCGGCTTTCCAGGTGCGCGGGTACGCGCCGAAATCTTCCGTCGGGGCGAATTGCGCGGGGTTCACGAAGATGGAGACGATAACCTTTTTGGCGCGGCGTTTCGCCAGACGGACCAGCGACACATGGCCGTCATGGAGCGCTCCCATGGTCGGCACCAGCGCAATGGTGGCTTTTCGGGCGCGAAGCGCATCGAGGGCGCGCCGCAATGCAGGGATCGTGCGGACGATCATGGGACTTCGCGACATAGGGACTCGATCTCTTGAGGCAAAGGAGGCCTCGGCCTTGCGGCCCGGGCGGGGAGGGCAACCTTATCAAGAGCGGTGAACTGCCGCCAATCCGATCGCCGGCGCGGTCCGGCAAAAATGAACGCGCCCCAAGCGTGTGCCAGATCACAGACACCGCCACGCCGTGTCTGCGATTCATGATTAAGGCAGACAGCTAACGATTTAGAGAAGTTGTGAAGCATTTCACTTGACCGCGGTCGTACGGAATTTGAAGATAACCGCAGGGGCTGAATTATGTTGGTGCAGACGAGTCAGGGACAATCGGGGTCAGCGCACGTCGTGGTGCTGGGCAACGAGAAGGGCGGATCGGGAAAATCCACCACCGCCCTGCACATCGCTGTCGCCTTGATGAAGGCCGGCCAGCGCGTCGCCACCATCGATTTGGATTGCCGCCAGCAAAGCTTCACCCGCTACATCGGCAACCGTGGTGCATGGGCGCGCCGCACCGGCCTCGAACTCGAGATCCCGGTGCATCGCTGCATCAAGCTCGGCGAGACCATGCAGATCGCCGACAATGAGACGTCCGAATTCCAGCAATTCATGGACGCCGTCAGCGCAGTCGAGCGCACCTTCGATTTCATCGTGATCGATACGCCGGGGTCGGACAGCTATCTGATGCGGCTGGCGCACTCGATGGCCGACACGCTGGTGACGCCGATCAACGACAGCTTCCTCGACTTCGATGTGTTGGGGACCGTCGACCCCGCCACATATTCCGTGACCGGTGAGAGCCACTATGCGGAGATGGTGCGTGATGCGAGGCGCAAGCGCCGCCAGCTCGACGGCGCCACCACCGACTGGATCGTGGTTCGCAACCGGTTATCGATGCTGGGATCGCGCAACAAGCAGCTCGTCGCCGATGGTCTCAAGGAGTTGTCGTTCCGGCTCGGCTTCCGCTCGATCGATGGTTTTGCCGAACGCGTGGTGTACCGCGAATTCTTCCCGCGCGGGCTGACCGCTCTCGATGACCTCGACGAGGCGACACTTGGCGCCCGCCCCAGTCTCGGCCATGTAACGGCGCGCGAAGAGGTGACGAGCCTGCTGCGGCAGTTGAAGCTGCCGCTCGATGAGCGTGGCCGCCGCCGCGCCGCCAACCGGGCCGAATGGTTCACCCAGGTCGACAAGCCGCTCGAAGTCCACGACATCCTCGGCGCCTGACCGCTTATGGTGGACAGTTACCGCTGTCTAACGCTTGGACGGCGCAGGGCATCCCCGCGACAGCTCCTCCGGCCGGAACCTATTGCCCTGCAGCCCGTTTTTACTGGACATTTACCTAACACCTGAACCTGACGTTGAGTTGTGGCGTCCGACAGTGTGGGGAACGCGCTGTGGGTTCCCGACTGTGCATCTGCACAAAAAGAGGTTGCATCGCACAACGATCAGGCGGCGAATTCACAACATTTGGTCTTTCTGTCACCTCGCCGTGACATATATCATGGATAAGGGAACGCAGAGTCCCGAACATTGGAAATACGGCCCCAGAGGGTGCGCCGAGGACGAACATGAAACGTGGAATTCTCGTTCTGCTTTCGCTTAGCGTTCTGGTTGCGGTCGGTTACTTCACCGCAAGCAAATGGGCGATCCGTCATGAGACGGTGACGTTCATCGATCACGCGCGCGGCGACCGTCCGGTTGCGGTCGTTATCGCCGTTCGGCGCGACAAGGAGATGCAGGCCAATGCCGGCATGATCACGCTGCCGGTGGCGGTGCTCAATCACGGCAACACCGTCAAGAACAGCGAGTATTCGTTCCTCGCCAACGTGTTCGCGGCGCGCGGTTACCTGTCGCTCAGCCCCCAGCATGACCTGCCGACCGATCCGCCGATGGTGACCGAGCCCGGAGAAATCTATGTCGGCCGCCTGCCGCAAATCGAGCGCGGCGTTGCCAACATCCATTTTGCCGTCGACGAGATGAAGAAGATTCAGCCGCACGCGAACTACGACAAGCTGACCATGGTTGGGCATTCGATGGGCGGCGATATCTCGATGTATTTCGCCAAGGAATTTCCCGACCAGATCAAGAAGGTCGTGACGCTCGATAATTTGCGCGTGCCGTTCATGACCGATGCCAAATTCAAGATCCTGTCGTTCCGCTCGAAGGATAGTCATTTCAAGCCGGATCCCGGCGTCGTTCCCGATGCCGAGGAGTGCGAGAAATCGGGAATCACGGTCGTGGATACGGGCTTCCAGCACAACGACATGCGCGATACCGGTCCGGACACGGCGAAGGCTTCGATCCAGACCATGCTGGACAAGTTCCTGGGCGATACCGACAGCGCGCTCGCGCCGGTCGTCACCAAAAAGCTGAAGATCATCGAGCCGGTCCCGGGTTCGGTCTCGGCTTTGAGTCCTCCCGCGTTGAAATCGCCCCGCGCTGTGACGAACTGATCGTTGCGGGTATCGAGACGGTATGTTTCGCCGTGACTTGTTGCGATGTGGCATTGACCGCTTGCCGATCCCGACCCACATAGAGCTCGCTGCAATGTGCGAGTGCTGATGTCTGGCGAACCCACCAAACCGAAACCGCCAAGCGAAATATCCGCTGCGCAAAAGGCTGCGTCCGGCAAGCCGCTGCCGGAGACGAGGCCGTCCGCTTCGGATGAGATCGCCGCCTTCGTCGCCAAAGCCCGCGCGATGTCGCCCCATGCGGCCGGAGCCCGGGGCAGGATGGTATTCGCGCTCGACGCCACCATGAGCCGGCAACCGACCTGGGACATGGCTTGTGCGCTGCAGGCGGACATGTTTCGCGAGGCTGCGGCACTCGGCAGTCTCGACATCCGCCTCGTCTATTATCGTGGCCTCGACGAATGCCGGGCCTCGGGATGGATTTCCGACAGCGCGAAACTGGCCGGGCTGATGGGCAAGATCGATTGCCGGGGCGGCAATACCCAGATCGGCAAGGTGTTGTCGGAAGCACGGCGGGAGGCGGTGACCTCGGGTGTGCGCGCGGTGGTGTTCGTCGGCGACGCCATCGAAGAGGCGATCGACGATCTCTGCGTCAAGGCCGGCGAACTCGGCCTGCTCAAGGTACCGGTCTTCATGTTCCAGGAAGGGCACGACGAGGTCGCCGAGCACGGGTTCCGCGAGATCGCGCGCCTCACCGGCGGGGCGTGGTGCCGGTTCGATCCGGGTGCGGCCGCGCAGCTGCGCGAGCTGTTGCGCGCCGCCGCAGCCTACGCGGCGGGCGGGCGCGAGGCGCTGCTGCGGCTGTCGAAAACCGGCAGCGGTGCCGCCAAATTGCTCGGCCAGATGAAGTGAGCGCGCACCTCCGCTTTCGAGGGGAAGGGCAGGTGACCGCATGCTTTTTGTCCCTGACCTCACTATACTGAAATCATGGCAACCCTGATCGCCGGCGTCGTCGCCGTTATCCTGCTCTATTCGCTGCTGCAGATGTTTCGTGCGGCCAATCCCGTCATTCTGGCCCGCGCCATCAAGATTGTGGGCGGCGTCGTGGCGCTTGCGGTCGCGGCCTTTACCGGCCTCAAGGGTGAGCTTGCGGTGGCCATCCCGCTCGGCATCTTCGGCGCGGGGATGCTCGGTTGGTCGCCGTTCGGGTCATCGGGCTTCAGCAATATCGGCGGGATGTTCGGCGGCGGCGCCAAGCGCTCCGCGGGACAGACCTCAAAGGTCCGGTCGCAGTTTCTCGACATGACTCTCGATCACGACAGCGGCCAACTCTCGGGCCAGATCGTCGCCGGGCCCTACGCTGGTCATGATCTCGGCGAATTCGATCTGCCGCGGCTGACAGCGATGATATCCGGCTTCGACGCTGAAAGCGTGGCGCTATTTGAAAGCTATCTGGACCGCAGGTTTCCCGCCTGGCGTCAGGACGCGCAGGGCGACGCGGCAAGGGGGGAGAGCCGCGCGCCGTCGGGCGGAAAAATGACGGACGAGGAGGCCTATCAGATCCTTGGCCTGCAGCCGGGGGCGGGCCGCGACGAGATCGGGCGCGCGCACCGCGCGCTCATGAAGAAACTGCATCCCGATCAGGGGGGGTCGACGTACCTCGCCGCCCGCGTGAACCAGGCCAAGGATACTTTGCTTCGCACGCATTTAAGTTAACTCCGGCAACGCCACACAACGCTACGAACCGCGAGTTGCTTCTGTTCTTCTCTGCTTGATGCCCCGTGGCCGCCCGCCGTTGTCCGGCGTGGTCGATCATTCGTCACACAGTATTAACTGCAAAATCTTGACGAGAAGTTTTCAGCGGAGGGATTTGCCGCGCAATCCGGCCAAATACAAAAATGCCGGCGCGTGGCGCCGGCATTTCGACCTCAGATCGACCCTTGTGAGCCCTCCGGGATCAATTCCGAACGGTGATGCAGGAAATGTCGGAGCGCTTCAGTGTCTTGCACACCGCCTCGGCCTGATCGCGGTCGAGGCCGGCGAAGCGGGCCCGGTACAGCTTCCGGTCGCCCTTGGCGACCACCGGCTCGGTGAACGGCTCGGCTTTGGCAAGCAGGCCCTTGGCCTGGCCGCGCGCGGCTTCGATGCGTGAGCGTGCCTCGCTCTCGCTTTCGAGAGCGCCGACCTGAATGATCCAGCCGGTGTGTGCACTGGCGGGTTTGATGGCGCCGTTCTGCTGAACGGTCTGCGGCGCTGCCCGCGGTGCGGGCTCCGCATAGGCCATCGCCTGCGTGGTGGAGGCGGGAGGGGCGCTCGAAGCCGGCAATACGCCGAGGATTCCGTTGCCGGTGCCGTGGTTGGCAGGCTGCGGCGGCATTTCGGTTCGGAAGATCTGGTTCTTGGGGGCCTGAGTCTTGGCGACGTTGGTTTCAGCCTTGTTGCCTTCAGCCTTGTTGCTTTCGGCCTTGTTGCTTTCGGCTTTGGCCACCACGGCGCCGGATGTCTCCGGCACTTCGCGCGGCGGCGCGATCGCATGGGTGATCGTCGTGGCCGGCTGGTCCGGAGCGGCCGAGGCCAGCTTGATTGGTCCAGCCTTGACCTGAACCGTCTTCACCCGGACCGGCTTCATCGGTTCGGACGAGCCGGGGATGGCGGTGAGTTGCTGGGTTTGAATGACGCCTGATGTCAGCGGCGCCGGCTCGGTCTTGGCTTGCGTCGGCGCGGCCGCGACCCTGGCCTGCGGCGGCGGTACGGCCGCGGTGGCGGCGGCGAGCACGGACGGCTTTGCGATCGAACGCGTCGTCGGCTCAGATACGGCGGAGGCAACCTGAATAGCCCCCTGGGCCTGAACCGTCTGCGTCGGCCGCGCGGCGGCTTCGGCTTCGGCGACCTCGGCGTTGGCTTCCGAAACGCTGCGCTCGGTGATCGCAGCCACGGTGCGATTGGTGGCGCCCTTGGCGAGATTTTCCGCAAGCAGGCTGCGCATGGTGGCGTCGCGCGAACCGCCGCTGCGGCCTCCGAGCACCACGCCGACCAGATGGCGGTTGCCGCGGCGCATCGAGGTCACCAGATTGAAGCCGGAGGCGCGGGTGTAGCCGGTCTTGATGCCGTCGACGCCCTCGACATTACCGAGCAGGCGGTTGTGATTGCGGATCGCATGGCCACGATAGACGAAGGTCGAGGTGGAGAAGTAGCGGTAATAGCGCGGGAAGCGTTCCTGGATCGCACGGCCGAGCGTCGCCTGATCGCGCGCGGTGGTCACCTGCTCGCTGTTGGGCAGGCCGTTGGCATTGCGATACACCGTCTTGCTCATGCCCAGCGCGCGCGCCTTGCGCGTCATCAGCTTGGCGAAATCGCCTTCATCGCCGGAAATGGCTTCCGCAATCACGACCGATGCGTCGTTGGCGGAGCGCGTTACCAGTCCCTTGATGGCGTCTTCAACCTTGATGGTTTGGCCCGGGCGCAGGCCGAGCTTGGTCGGCGCCTGCTGGGAGGCGTGCTCGGAAACTTCCAGCTCGGAATCGAGCTTCAGCTTGCCGGATTCGAGGCGCTCGAACAGCAGATAGAGCGTCATGATCTTGGTGAGCGAAGCGGGGAAACGGATGGCGTCGGGATTGTTGGCGGTCAGCGTCGCGCCGGAATTGGCGTCCACGATGATAGAGGCGAACGCCGGGCTATAGCTTGGCTTCTGCACATGGTGCCGCACATGCTTGCGGTAGCGGCGGGCATCGGCGCTGTCGGTGGTGAAAATGACCGCGGTGGTGATGGTGGCCAGGCCGAGTACGCAAACTCGCAATAGACGCGAGGAAGCCAAGGTTGTGCGAAGCATAAACTTCCCCGTCCCAATTTCTGTCTTGATCACCGGTTCGTGAGGCTAAATTATGCCCAACGTCCCGGAGGTTTCCCTGCTCAAAGTCCTTATTCGGGCAGGCTTTTTCGCCCGAATGGCCGCTCTGGCCGCTGTTCTAGCTAAGACGCTGTTCACAAACAATTTTTCAGGCTGTTGTCCGGAACGCAAACAAGTCCGAGAATCAGGTTAGGCGTGCCGAGTTTCGAAAAGATTAAGCAACCGTTGCGTAGTCCCCCGGTGTTTACCGCAAACGCCACGGATTTGTGCGGCGCACAAATATTCTTGACTTTATTGTGCAATGCACTATGATGTCGGACAGTGGGGAGCCGGGACCTCCCGGAAGAACTAATCCACATCAGTCTGGGAAGGACGCCAAGATGGTCAAGGTTGAAGACATCCAGCAGTACGGCAAAGAGCAGCTCGAAACGGTCGTTGCCTCCGCAACCACCATGCAGCACGGAATTCAGGCGATCGCCAGCGCCTACGGCGACTACACCAAGAAGTCGTTCGAAGACACCAGGTCGATGGTCGAGAAGCTGTCTGGCGTGAAGTCGATGGACAAGGCGATCGAACTGCAAACCGAATTCGCAAAGTCCGCCTACGAGACCTTCATGGCTGAGTCGCAGAAGATCGCGGGTCTCTATGGCGATCTCGCCAAGCAGACCTTCAAGCCGTTCGAGGGGCTGGTCACGAAGTTCACCCCGTCCGCCACGCGCTAAGCTCGCGCGGTTCCAGGATATCAAAAAGCCCGGCCGTCATGGCCGGGCTTTTTTTGTTGGCGGGCTTTGCGGCTAATTATTTCGCGACGCGCAGTTTCGACAGCGAGGTTCCGATCGAACTGAAGGCCGCCACAGTCTGGCTGGCCGATGTGATCAGAAAGAACTTGTCGGAACTGCTGGCGCAGTACTGCAGCACGGCCGACGTCGGATCGGCGGGCGAACCCGTATTGAGCTGGATCGTGTAGACCGTAATGCCGGCGGCCTTGGCGTTGTCGCACAGGATCTTCTGGCGGGCGTCGATCTGGGACGCATTGTTGTACCAGCGGTTCTGCGTGTTCAAGCCGTCGGACAAAAGGATGATGGCGTCCTTGTAGGTATAGTTGGCATCTTTCGCTGGCGCGTTGAGCGGCGAAGTCTGGGCCAGTGACTGCCATGCCCATGCCATGCCGATCGACTGGTTGGTGTTGCCATTTGGCGTCATGGTGTCGATCAGACTCTTCAGCGTGGTCCAGTTATAGCTGAGCGGCATCAATTGCACCGGGCACGCACTCCACTGTTCGGCGGGGAACAGCGTCGACGAGTTCGACAGGACCGGCTCTGTATTCAGCGTGTCATAATTCTGGTCGCGGTCCCAGACGCAGCCATTCCAATTGTTGTGATTCGCCGGTGTCCAGTTCTTGCCATTGGATACACATGAGCTTTGCGTTGTGTATGACGTCTTGCTGCACTTGCCGTTGACGGCGTCCCAAGCCGTCCAGTCGATCCAGTCCTCTTTGTAGTTGCTGGCGCCGACGTTGACATCTTTGGCGAACGGAATGATCGAGATGTAGATGTCGCCGGGATTTTTGGCGAGCGCGCTCAACTGATCGATCAGGCTCTTGGCGGCGGTCTTCATCGCCGGCATTTTGCCGTCCTGGCCCATCGATCCCGTATTGTCCAGCGCCATCGCTACGCGCATCCGCACATTGCCCCATGCGGAGGTCGAACTGGTGTTGAAATCGAGCTTCGGGAAGCCGGCGACCTTCATGAATTCGGTGGTTACGTTGGCGGAGCCGTTGACCAGGATGGTCGAGCCCTGGCTTGAACTTTGGGTATACGTCGCGTTGATCGTCACCGACTTGGCGTCTTTATTGGTGTAGAGGCCGTTGAAATAGGCGATGGCCTTCGCATTGATTTCGCCGGCCGTGATCTTTCCGTCGGATAAATCCTTCGCCAGCATCAGTGCCGTCGAATCGAGGGCTGCTTGCATCGACGACCGCGCGCTATTGGCGCGGCTATAGTCGATCGCCGCCCCCATGAAGCTGAGGATGGGCAACAATGCGATGGCAAAGAGCACGGCGATATTGCCCTGATTGGCGCCAGGAAAGCGGCAAAGCGCTCGACGAACCTGAGTGGCAATGGAGATATCGGGCATGATTGTCACCGTCATTGGGTTTCCGTGCCCCATTTCGGGTCAGCCCGCTAAACAGCCGGTAAATCAGTCCGGAGAAAACTGGCTCAATAGCCACTTAATTGCCGACCGGCGGCCAGAAGTGCTCGCTATCGTCAATGACCGCTAAATGACTGGGGGCCCGGCTTTGTCAAACCCAATAGAATTGATTAACCTTGCGGGGATCGCCGGGCCCGGGAATCGGCCTCGCGGCAGGTCGCATTTGGCTTGGGATTGGCTTGGGATCAGTGCGCTTGCGGCGGGCCGAAGCCGGACCCATATTCAGAGCTATCGATCCAGCTGGTGGGGTCGAGCCGCCCGGGAGCGGCGATCCGGAAACGTGTCTGGGAACTCATTGGATGGCTCCGCGAAGAGTGCGTCCCCTGAGGCGTCCCTGGTCGCGTGGTCCGGTTTCCCGTGGGGATTTCGAACGCCTGTGCCATGCCGCAATTAACTCCCAGATTTGACTGTTCCGCTGTACCCGCCGCCGCATCTGCTCCCCGAATGGGCAATGATGAGAGCAATGCCGGGGGGACGGAAGGTCCGACCACATCGGTTATCGCCAAGGTCAAGCCCAAGACCAAGCGCCCGAATCTGTACCGTGTGCTGATCCTGAACGACGATTACACGCCGATGGAATTCGTCGTTCACGTTCTGGAGAAGTTCTTCCAGAAGGACGCCGAGGCTGCGACCAAGATCATGCTCCACGTCCATCACCACGGAATCGGGGAGTGCGGAGTGTTCACCTACGAAATCGCCGAGACCAAGGTGACCCAGGTGATGGATTTCGCGCGCAAGCACCAGCATCCCCTGCAATGCGTGATGGAAAAGAAGTGACGTCCCGCGAATCGGCTGAAAATTGGGAACGGGTTTTGCTTTGAGCAGGACGGCCGGTGTCGGATGTCTGCCGGACCGGGTGAGTCGCCTGCCGCGGGAGTTAGAATCACTCTTGCGGAACCGACCTTTCGCCTTGATCTGGCGTAACTATATGACAAAGGTTGTTGTTGCCTGACCGGGCAACGGCGATCATGATGGCGGGGGCCACAGAGGACGCGAATGCCAACTTTTTCCCAGAGCCTTGAACAATCGCTGCATCGCGCCCTGGCGATTGCAAACGAGCGTCATCATCAATATGCGACGCTGGAACACCTGCTGCTGTCGCTGATCGATGATTCCGACGCGGCGGCCGTGATGCGTGCCTGCAGCGTCGATCTCGACAAGCTGCGCACCAGCCTGGTCAATTATCTGGAGACCGAATTCGAGAATTTGGTCACCGACGGCGCCGACGACGCCAAGCCGACCGCCGGCTTCCAGCGCGTCATCCAGCGCGCCGTGATCCATGTGCAGTCGTCCGGCCGCGAGGAAGTTACCGGCGCCAACGTGCTGATCGCGATCTTCGCGGAGCGCGAGAGCCATGCCGCCTATTTCCTGCAGGAGCAGGACATGACCCGCTACGACGCGGTCAACTACATCAGCCACGGCATCGCCAAGCGGCCCGGGGTCTCGGAAGCCCGCCCGGTACGCGGTGTCGATGAGGAGACCGAGACCAAGGGCAACGAGGATTCCAAGAAAAAGGGCGAGGCGCTCGATACCTACTGCGTCAACCTCAACAAGAAAGCGCGTGACGGCAAGATCGACCCGGTGATCGGACGCAATGCCGAGATCAACCGCGCCATTCAAGTGCTGTGCCGGCGCCAGAAGAACAATCCGCTGTTCGTCGGCGAAGCCGGCGTCGGCAAGACCGCGATCGCCGAAGGCCTTGCCAAGCGCATCGTCGACAGCGAAGTGCCGGAAGTGCTGGCGGCGGCGACGGTGTTCTCGCTCGACATGGGCACGCTGCTCGCGGGCACCCGTTATCGCGGCGACTTCGAAGAACGCCTGAAGCAGGTGCTCAAGGAGCTTGAGGCCCATCCCAACGCCATCCTGTTCATCGATGAAATCCACACCGTGATCGGCGCCGGCGCCACCTCCGGCGGCGCGATGGACGCCTCCAATCTCTTAAAGCCGGCGCTGGCATCCGGCACCATCCGCTGCATGGGCTCGACCACCTACAAGGAATACCGCCAGCATTTCGAGAAGGATCGCGCGCTGGTGCGCCGGTTCCAGAAGATCGACGTCAACGAGCCGACGGTGGAAGACGCCATCGCGATCCTGAAGGGGCTGAAACCCTATTTCGAGGACTATCACCGGCTGAAATACACCAACGAGGCGATCGAGGCCGCGGTGCAGCTGTCGTCACGCTATATCCATGACCGCAAGCTGCCGGACAAGGCGATCGACGT
>JBBQUA010000046.1:0-27030 GCA_038212905.1 Hyphomicrobiales bacterium | reverse complement strand
AGCCTGCCTGGCGCAGATGAACAATCGCGGCCGCATCGCCTGCTGCGGCGCGATCTCGCAATATGACGGCGTGCCCTCAGCCACCGGACCGCGCGGCGTGCCCGGCCTGATCGTGGTGAAGCGACTCATCATGCAGGGCTTTATCGTGATGGATTTCATGGACCAGCGCGAGCAAGCGCTGAAGGACCTGCAGTCCTGGGTCGCTTCCGGCAAGCTGAAAGTCCAGGAGGACGTTATCAACGGTCTGGAAAATACCCCGAAGGCGCTGATCGGATTGCTGGCGGGCGAAAACCGCGGCAAGCGGATGGTGAAGCTGTAGGGTTCCCTCAACTCGTCGTCCCTGCGAACGCAGGGACCCATACTCCGCGGCGGCGATGGGGCAAAACGGCATCTGACGCGGTGCGTTAACGTGACGTCACGGCGTATGGGTCCCGGATCGGCGCTCGCTATGCTCGCTTGTCCGGGACGACGATGGAGATTTGCTTCGACTAATGCGTCACACCGGCCACCGGCGCGGGCGCTTCGCTCTTTCGTCCCGCCAGCCAATTCTCGAACCGCTGCACCACCACAAAGAACGTCGGCACGAACAGCACGGCAAGGCAGGTCGAGGCGATCATGCCGGAGAATACCGTGATGCCGATCGATTTGCGGGCGCTGGCGCCGGCGCCGGTTGCCAGCACCAGCGGCACCACGCCGAGGATGAAGGCGAACGAGGTCATGATGATCGGGCGGAACCGGGCCCGCGCCGCCTCGATCGCGGATTGCATCAGCGGCTTGCGATCGCGCACATGCAGCTCCAGCGCCACCTCGACGATCAGGATGGCGTTCTTGGCCGACAGCGCGATCAACAGGATGATGCCGATCTGGGTGTAAAGGTTGTTGTCGATCCGCAGCGCCGTCAGCACCGCCATCGGACCGAGCAGCGACAGCGGCACCGCCAGGATCACCGAAACAGGCGCGTACCAGCTTTCGTATTGTCCGGCCAGCACCAGATACACCAGCAGCAAGGCCAGGCCGAACGCCCAGAAGATCTGACCGCCGACCACCTTCTCCTGGTACGACATCGCGGTCCATTCGAACCCGGTGCCCGGCGGCAGGATTTTGGCGGCGATCTCCTCCATCAGCGCCATCGACTGGCCGGAGCTGTAGCCGGTGGCCGGCAGACCGATGACGGTTGCGGACGGATAGAGATTGTACAGGCTGATCAGCGACGGGCCGACCGTCGGCGTGATCCTGGCCACGGTGCCGAGCGGAATCATGTCGCCCTGGCTGTTGCGCACCATCAGTTTCTCGATATCGCGCGGGGTCAGGCGAAACTGTGCGTCCGCCTGGGCGTATACCTGAAAGGTGCGGCCGAACTTGTTGAACTGGTTGACGAAGCTCGAACCCATGTAGGACGACAGCGTGGAGAAGATCTGGTCGGTGGTGACATGCAGGGTCTGGGTCTTGATCCGGTCGACCTCGACGTCGAACTGCGGCACCATCGACCGGAACGACGAACTGACGCGCTGCAGCGCGCTTTGCGATTGGCCATTCGCGACGATGGCGCCGGCGATGGCCTGCAGCTTGCCGAAATCGGCATTGCCATCGCGTAGCTGCACCTGCATGGCAAAGCCCGCGGCGTTGCCGATGCCCTGGATCGGCGGCGGCGGCACCACCAGAATCCGCGCCTCCGGGATCACCGACATCTTCTCGTTCAACCCGACGAACAGCGACCGCAGGTCCTGGCCCGGGCCGCGCGCGCTCCACTCCTTCAGGATCAGATAGGCGACGCCGGCATTGGCGAGGCTGGACGAGTTGTCGAGCGCCGAGATGCCGGAGATGCTGATCACCTGATCGACGCCGGGCGTCGTGCCGGCGAGATCACTGACCTGCTTCATCACATTCTGGGTGCGGTCGAGCGAGGCGCCATCGGGCAACTGAACCGCGACCAGCAAATAGCCCTGATCCTCGATCGGAATGAAGCCGGTCGGCACCCGCGACAGGCCCCAACCGGCGATGCCGATCAGGATCAGCGCTGCTATCACCGAGATGTTGCTGTGCGCCACCAGCCGGCCTATCAGCCGGCCATAGCCCCTCTCGACGCGGCCGTAGACCGCGTTAAAGCCGCGATAGAACCAGTTGCGTTGCTCCGGCGGCACCGGCCGGCGCAGCCACAGCGCGCATTGCGTCGGCTTCAGCGTGGCGGCGTTAACGGCGCTGAGCAGCGCGGTAGCGGCGATCACCAGCGCGAATTGCGAATACATCTTGCCGGTCAGGCCCGGCAGGAAGGCCGCCGGCAGGAACACCGAGATCAGCACCAGCG
The DNA here is from genome assembly GCA_038212905.1 of Hyphomicrobiales bacterium. Classification (GTDB taxonomy): domain Bacteria; phylum Pseudomonadota; class Alphaproteobacteria; order Rhizobiales; family Xanthobacteraceae; genus Bradyrhizobium. Next base: position 24,725 of record JBBQUA010000046.1, on the reverse strand, counting down.
TGATGCCGACGATCGGCGCGAACAGCGCATCCATCGCCGAGATCGCGGCGTCATGGCCGGACATGCCCTTCTCGATATTGTGGGCGGCGCCTTCGACCACGACGATGGCGTCATCGACCACGATGCCGATCGCGAGCACGATCGCAAACAGCGTCGAGATATTGACGGTGAAGCCGAGCGCGGCCATCGCCGCGAAGGCGCCGATGATGGTCACCGGCACGGTCGTGGCCGGCACCAGCATCGCGCGCCAGTCCTGCAGAAAGACCAGAATCACGACGAGCACCAGCAAGCCGGCCTCGATCAGCGTCTTGTAAACTTCCTTGATTGATTCCGCGACGAACTTGGTAGTGTCGAACGGCGTGTCGTATTTGATATCCTGCGGAAATGCCTTCGCCAGCGACGCCATCTTCGCCTCGACCGCCTTCTCGACCTCGAGCGCGTTGGCGCCGGGCGACTGGAACACGCCGATGCCGACCGAAGGCTTGTTGTTGAGCGAAAATACCTGGCTGTAGGTCTGCGCGCCCAATTCGACCCGACCGACGTCACGCACCCGGGTGACGTCGCCGATATTGCCGGTCTTGACGATCACGTTCTCGAATTGGCTGGTGTCGTCGAGCCGGCCGCTGAGATTGAGGGTGTACTGGAACGCCTGTCCGGCTGATGTGGGCGGTGCGCCGACCTGGCCCGCGGTGACCTGCTGGCTCTGCTGCTGGATCGCCTGGATGACGTCCTGCGGCATCAACCCGCGCACCTGCAGCTTGTTGGGGTCGAGCCAGACCCGCATCGAATACTGGCCGGCACCGAACACCGTGACGTTGCCGACCCCTGGCAGCCGCGACAGTTCGTCCCTTATGTTGATGGTTGCGTAGTTGGAGAGGAACAGGCTGTCGTAGGTCGCGTTCGGCGAGATCAGCGTCACGAACAGCAAGATCGCCGTCGACTTCTTCTGTACCGTGACGCCCTGATTCTGCACCGCCTGCGGCAGTTGCGACAGCGCGCTCGATACCCGGTTCTGCACCAGCACCTGCGCGAAATTGAGATCGGTGCCGATCTTGAACGTCACCGTCAGCGAATATGTTCCGTCGGCGCCGCTGTAGGACTGCATGTAGAGCATGTCCTCGACGCCGTTGACCTGCTGCTCGATCGGCAGCGCCACGGTATCGATCACGGTCCTGGCGCCGGCGCCGGGATAACGCGTCGTCACCTGCACCGTCGGCGGCACCACATCGGGATACTGAGCTACCGCCAGGCGAAACAGGCAGACCCCGCCGATCAGGATCATCAGAATCGCGATGACGTTGGAAAGAACCGGCCGCTCGATGAAGAATTTCGAAATCATGGACCGGTCCTATTTGGCCGATGCCGGCGGCGCTTCGTTCTTCTGCGGCTGCGGATCGACCTTCTGGCCGGGGATGGCGCGCAGCAGCCCTGACGTCACGACGCGATCGTCGGGCTTCAGGCCGCTTTCGATCACGCGCAGATTGCCCTCCAGTGGCCCGGTCGTAACCTTGCGCTGCTCGACGATGTTGTCGCCGTTCACCACCAGCACGTAGCGGCCGGCCTGATCGCTGCCCAAAGCGGCGTCGGGCACCAGCAAGGCGTTTGGCTGTTGCTCGAGCGGAACGCGGACGCGGACGAAATATCCGGGCAGCAGGACACGGTCGGCGTTGGGCAGCACGCCGCGCACCGCCAGTGTTCCTGTCGACTGGTTCACCGTCGGCGCCGCATAATCGAGCTTGCCCTGGTGCGGATAACCGCTCTCGGTCTGCAGCCCAACCTCGACCGGCAGCGAAGTGAGATCGCTCGGCGTCATACCGCGGCGCCTGGCCTCGGCCCGGATCCGCAGCACATCCTGCTCGTTGACGTTGAAGTTCATATAGAGCGGGTCGAGCGCCACGATGGTCGCTAGCTGGGTCGGCGACGACGCGCCGACCAGTTGGCCGACCGAGACCAGATGCGCACTGACGACGCCGTCGAACGGCGCCGTGACATTGGTATAGCCGTAATTGACCGCCGCAATCCTGGTGTTGACCTGGGCTTGCTGCAGATTGGCCTGGGCATTGTCACGCGCGGAGGTCGAGCTATCCATCGTCGCCTGCGACACCACCTGTCGCTGCACCAGATCGGACTGGCGCTTGAAGTCGGCATCGGTCTGCTTGACCGACGCCTGCGCGCCGGCCTCGGCCGCCTGCGCTTGCTCCAGCTTCAGTCTGTAGGTTTCCGGCTCGATCGTGAACAGCGTCGTCCCCGCTTTCACCTCGGTGCCGTCCTTGTAGTTGATCGACTGCAGAAAGCCCTGCACTCGCGCGACGAGATCGACGTTCCTGATCGCAGCGGTGGTGCCGGTGGCTTCGAGGTAACGCGTGATGGCGCGCTGTGTCGGCACGCTGACTTCCACCTTCGGCGGAGGCGGCGGCACAAAAGTATTTTGTTCGCAGGCACTTAAAACGACGAACGCCGGGATGACGAAAGCCATGCGAAGGGCGCTGGTGACTCGGCGTCGCAGATTAGCTTCCGGACCGGGGCATGTTGGCGAATGCGTCGGCATTATTCCCGTGCCCCAATTGCGTTCTGTACTGGAAATATCTCTTTCGAAGAAAAATGTTTCGCCATCCATGAATAGCAACAATCCTCTTGCAGTGGAACCCGGAACCGAAAATGATGCGGCCCTCGAAAATTTCTTCGTTCGACCCATTCAGAATTTAACCTCCATTGCAGCGGCGGCTGGCGCGACATCGATAGGGATTTCCTAAAATGATCAACACGTTAAAGCATGGCGCGCTGCTGGGAACCGCCATATTCATGGTGGCGGATCACGCAGGCTGAATTCTATTCACCGCGAAACGCAAGGATCAATTGGATCAACCGGACCGACAGCGCGACGTAAAGGAGAGTCATGGCGATCTGGTACGCCAAATGCCAGCTCAGCCTTGCCAGCTTGTAGAGACCATCGAGAAAATTCAAAACGAGAAGGATGACACCGAACAGCTCGACGCCGCGGCCGACCAGGCTGTGACGCAAATAGCCGAAAAGTTCGATCGCCGGATCGGCGCTTGAGACATGCGCTCCCGCCGAGATGATCAAGGTGCCGATGATCACTTTTTCGACGTGCGAAAATATTTCCTTGGAGGCCTGCTCGACATGTCCGGAATAGAACGCAATCCAACTGTCTCTGATGTCCGCCATGGATGCTCCTTCATGGACCGGCGATGGTTTCAAAAATTCAATACAGCGGGTCCACGCCGCGGAATCAAGCAGTTGGCCGCCTGCCTTTACCCGGAAGAACCAGAGATCACCGACACAAGAAAGGAAGCGACCCATGCTGCTACGCACGATGCTGATGACCGCCGCCTTGTTGTTCGCCTCGCATGCAGCCCTCGCCCAGGAATTGACCCCCGAGCAACGCAGCGCCTGCATGGGCGACTACGAAAAATTCTGTAAAGGCGTCGTGCCCGGCGGCGGACGGATCATCGCCTGCCTCGCCAAGGAGAGCGAGAAGATCACGCCGGCCTGCAAGAAGGTTCTGACGGCGGCGGAAAAGAAGTAAGCGGGTTACGAAATCGCAGGCATTTTTGGGTTCGGACGGTCCTTGCGACCGGTGACAAATGCTCTACACTCCCAATTAACAGTATACTGCCAATTGGAAGGAAACGAGCTTGCGTATCGCCGTGATCGGCGGAGGCCCCGGAGGTCTCTACTTCGCCTATCTCTGGAAAAAGCGTCACCCCGAGGTGCAGATCGATCTGTTCGAGCAGAACCCGGCCGGCGCCACCTGGGGCTTTGGCGTGGTATTCTCGGAGCAGGCGCTGGAGTTCCTGCGCGCCGATGATCCCGACACCGTGGACGCGATCGCGCCACGGATGGAGAGCTGGAAGAACATCACGCTTAACCTGCGCGGCGAGAGCGTCGAGATCGACGGCGTCGGATTCTCGTCGATCGGCCGGCTTGATCTCCTGACCATCCTGCAGGCACGCGTCCGCGCCGTCGGCATCGAACCGCGCTACGACACGATCATTCAGTCCGTGGATGAACTCAGGGGTTACGACCTGATCGTCGCCGCCGATGGCCTGAACTCGCTGGTGCGCCGAACTTTCGAGAACGAATTCAGCGCATCGGTATCGCATTCCACGAACAAATTCGCCTGGTACGGCACCACAAAACGCTTCGAGACGCTGTCGCAGACCTTTGTGCAAACCGAACTCGGTTCCTTCAACGCGCACCATTATCGTTACGCGCCCGACATGAGCACTTTCCTGGTCGAATGCGACGTGGCGACCTGGCAGCGTTACGGCTTTGCCGACAAGACCATCGAGCAGTCGCAGGCGATCTGCGAACAGGTATTTTCCTCCACGCTGGACGGCCACAGACTGGTGTCGAACAAATCCGTATGGCGCAATTTCCCATGGATCTGGAACGAACGCTGGTCATTTGGGAACATGGTGCTGATCGGCGATGCGTTGCACTCGGCGCATTTCTCGATCGGATCGGGCACGCGGCTTGCGATCGAGGACGCGATTGCGCTGGTCAAGGCGTTGGAAGCGACGACGGATGTTTCCGCAGCTCTCGAACGTTACCAGACCGAGCGCAAGCCGATCGTGCAAAAGCTGGTGAAGGCGGCGCGAACCAGCGCCGACTGGTACGAGAAATTCTCCGAACATATGCAGCTCGGCCTGATGGATTTTGCCTACAGCTACATCACCCGCTCCGGCCGGATCGACGATAGCAGGCTGCGCGCGATGTCGCCGGCCTTCATGGCGCGCTACGAGGCGTCGAAGCAGCACGAGGCCAGCCGATGACACGCGAGATCGCCGACCAGGTACCGCCAAACAGCCCTGGCGCGCGCGAAATCGGCTTTGCGATTCCGCAAACCTATAACGCCAGCCGCATCCTGTTCGACAACCTTGCAAAAGGCCGCGGCGACCGCCTTGCGCTGGTCGGCCCGCTGGGGACGCACAGCTATGCCGAGCTCTGCGCCGAAGCCTGCCGCTGGGGCCACGGTTTTAGTTCGCTCGGACTGCAAGGCGGCGACCGCATCCTGATGTTTCTCGACGATACGCCAGCCTATCCGGCGGCGTTTTTCGGCGCGGTGCGATCCGGCTTCGTGCCGCTGCTCATCAACACGCTGACGCCGCCGGACCTGCTGCAGTTTTACCTCGCGGATTCCGGCGCCGCCGTGGCCGTCGCCGACGCCGAGTTTTGTGCCCGCTTCGATTCCCAAGCCTGCAAGGACACGGCGTTGCGCACGCTGATCGTGGTCAATGGCGTCGCGCCCGACCACGCCGTCGCCAATAGCATCATCGCCGAGAACTGGCTGCCGGCGTTTCCCGCCGAGCTTGCGGAAGCCGACACCAGCCGTAACGAGATGGCTCTCTGGATGTATTCATCGGGCTCGACCGGCCGCCCCAAGGGTATCGTTCATCTGCAGCACGATATGGCCTATAGCGAGGCCGCTTTCGCCCGCAACGTGCTGAAGCTTGCGCCCGGCGACATCTGCTTTTCCGTGCCAAAAATTTTCTTCGCCTACGGTTTTGGCAATTCGATCACCTTCCCGTTCGCGGCGGGCGCCACCACGCTGCTGCTGCCGGGCCAGCCCAAACCGGCCGCGATCTTTGCCGCGATCGAACGTTTCCGGCCCTCGGTATTTTTCGGTTTACCGACGCTCTACACGTCCCTGACAAAGGCCGACAACGCGGGGGCGACGGACTTTTCCTCGCTGCGGATGGCGCTGTCCGCCGCCGAAGTGTTGTCCGCCGAGGTGTTCAACGGCTGGAAGGCGCTGACCGGCCTCGAAATCGTCGAAGGGCTGGGATCGACCGAGGCGCTGCACATCTATCTCTCCAATCGCCCGGAACAGAAAAAGCCCGGTGCCGCCGGCCTGCGCGTCCCCGGCTATGAAATCGAGCTGAAGGACAAGGACGGCCGCCACGTCGGCGACAACGAGGAAGGCATCTTGTGGGTGCGCGGCGATTCCAACACACCGCTGTACTGGAACCGGCCCGACAAATCGGCCGAGACCATCCGCGACGGCGGCTGGATCTATACCGGCGACCGTTTTGTCAGGGATGCCGACGGCTTCCACTTCTTCCGTGGCCGCGCCGACGACCTGATCAAGATCTCCGGCCAGTGGGTCTATCCGCTCGAAGTCGAACTCTGCCTCGCCGAGCACCCCGCCGTGCGCGAATGCGCTGTTTTCGCGGTGGAGATGCCGGATCGTCGCATGACGCTGAAGGCGGTGGTGGTAATGAACGACCGTGGGTTCAATGCGGATGCGACGACGAAGCTGCTGCAGGACTTTGTGAAGGCGAAGTTGCTGCCGTACAAATATCCACGTGAGATCAGATTTATCGATGAGTTGCCGAAGACCGGGACCGGGAAGATCGATCGGCAGGCGCTGTTGAAAGCGTAGCGGCTGTTGAAGGTGTATCCCCTAGCGCCGCTGCGCCGCCCCCTCTCCCGCTTGCGGGGGAGGGCTGGGGTGGGGGTGCCTCAGCAAACGCCGGCGCCAGCGGAGAGAATTCCCCCACCCGCCGCGCGTTTCACGCGCGTCGACCTCCCCCGCAAGCGGGAGAGGTAAGAGGACCCCTACCCCGTCAACCCGGTCCCGCCATACAACCACTCGAGTTCGCCGTAATAATCCTCCGAACTCTTCGCGCGCATGATGGCGTTGCGGAAGCGGGCGTGGTCGCCGTCGGGATGATAGATGTGTTCGCCAATGGCGCGGGATTGCAGCTGGATGCGGGCGGTGCGCTCGAAGCGTTGCGAGCGGTAGCGTTCCAGCGCGGCGGCGTGATCGTCCGGATAGTGCGACAGCATATGCGACAGGCACACCGCGTCCTCCAGTGCCATGCAGGCGCCTTGCGCGAAATATTGCAGGGTCGGGTGCGCGGCGTCGCCGAGCAATACGACGCGGCCGTCGATCCACTTCTCCGTGGGGTCGCGGTCGCACAGCACCCACAGCTTCCAGTTCTTGCCGTGGCGGATGATGCCTTGCGCCCGCTCATGGACATGGGCAAAGCCGCGCATCACCTCAGCCTCGGAAACGCTCTGGCCCGCGACCGGCTCGGGCGCGTGGTTGTGATAGGTGACGACAAGGTTGAATACCTTCCAGCCCGACAGCGGATAATGCACGATGTGGCATTTCGGCCCGGCCCACAGCGTCGCCGCGTTCCAGCGCAGATCTTCCGGCATCTCCTCAGTCGGAATCACCGAGCGATAGGTCGAGTGGCCCGACACCCGCGGCGGACCGTCTGACGCGACCGATTTGCGGATGTTCGACCACAGCCCGTCGGCGCCGATCAGCAGCGATCCGGTCACGCGCTCGCCGGAAGCGAGATGCGCCGTCACCAACGCGCCGTCCTGGTCGTAGCCAACCACCTCCGAGCTGACGCGCAATTCGATCAATTCGTGGTCCCGGCAGGCTTTCAGGAATACGCCGTGTAGATCGCCGCGATGCACTACAGCATAGGGATTCCTGAACCGCGCGCGAAAGGCATCGCCGAGGTCGACATGGGTGATCTCCTCTGCTGTCAGCGCATCCATCAGCCGGAGCTGGTCGATATAAACCGCCATGCCGCGCGCGGCCTCGCCGACGCCAAGATAGTCGAAGGCATGGAAGGCGTTGGGACCGAGTTGGATGCCGGCGCCGATCTCGCCGAGCGCGGAGGCCTTCTCCAGCAGGATCGAGGCAATGCCTTTTTGCGCAAGCCCCAGCGCCGCGGCGAGGCCGCCAATGCCGCCGCCCGCGATCAAGACGGGCTTTTGGTTCCCCGCCGCTGCCATCAGCCCGATTTTCCCAGATGCTCCAGCGCGTCCTCCGCTCGCAGCGGCACCCGCGAGGCCTCGTTGTTGAGATCGACCAGCTGCGTCAGCAGCGCCAGCAGCGTCTTGCGGTCGGCCGGCTTCAGCGGCTGCAGCATCCGCGCCTGGGCGCGCTCGACCGAGGGGATGATATCGTGCAGCAGCGCGGCGCCGCACTTGGTCAGATAGAGCAGTTTTGTTCGTTTGTCCCCGGGCGAGGGCTTGCGCTCGATATAGGCCTTGGCCTCCAGCCGCTCGATCACGCTGCCGAGCGTGGAGCGGTCGAACGCGATCACGGCGGACAACCGCGTCGCATCGATGCCGGGATGGGTGCGGATCGAGACCAGCGAGGCATATTGCACCGGCGTCAAATCGTACGCCTTGCACTCCTCGACGAAGATCGCCACCGCGATCTGCTGCATCCGGCGGAACAAATAGCCCGGCGCGGTATAGACCGCGTCCATCGTGATGGGGGCCGATTTACTCGGCATCGGCTTGCTTGTCCGGGGCGGCGTCCGCGAACGCCTTCATCTCCTGCGCCGCCGCCTCGGCTTTCAGCAGCCGCGGATAGGCCGAGACGTCGACGCCGAAACGCCGCGCGTTGAACAGCTGCGGCACCAGGCAGAGATCGGCCATGGTCGGCGCTTCGCCGAAGCAGAACGGACCGGATTCATTGGCGATCAGAGCTTCGCAGGCACCGAGGCCCTCGCGGTTGGCCCATGCTGCCCAGCCCGCCACCTGCTCCTCGGGCACGCCGAGTTCGCGCAGCCGCGCCAGCACCTTTAAATTTTGCACCGGGTGGATGTCGCAGGCGACGGCCTGCGCGAAGGCGCGCACCTTGGCGCGGCGCAGCGGGTCTTTCGGCAGCAAGGCCGGCTGGGGCTGGGTTTCCTCCAGCCATTCGATGATGGCGAGCGACTGGGTCAGCACCGCACCGGTATCGTCCTGCAGCGCCGGCACCAGCCCTTGTGGGTTGAGCGCGAGAAAGGCGGGATCGCGCTGTTCGCCCTTGCGAAGATGGTGCGACAGATGATCGGCGTCCAGCCCCTTCAGATTCAACGCGATTCTGACCCGGTAGGACGCACTGCTGCGGAAATAGCCGTGCAGCTTCATGACGAACCTCCCCTGAATTCTTCCTGTCGGGTTGCTGCGCCGTTGACGCTATCCATATTGTAAGTATGCTGTCAATCGAGACACCAAGAAACACGTCAAGAGAGCCACGGGAGGCCCGTCATGGAAGCCGTACAGAAGACGCCGGAACGCGAGGCGTTCTACAAGAAGATCGACGGCGAGAACCTTTCGGCGCTGTGGAACGTGATGGGTGACCTGATCACGCCGGAGCCGAGGAGCGCCTGCCGGCCGCATCTGTGGAAGTTCGACGCCATCCGCGACTACATGACCGAAGCCGGCAAGCTGATCACCGCCAAGGAAGCCACGCGGCGGGTGCTGGTGCTGGAAAACCCGGGCCTGCGCGGCCAGTCGAAAGTCACGACCTCCCTGTTTGCCGGTGTGCAGATGGTGATCCCGGGCGACATCGCTCCGGCGCACCGACACAGCCAGTCGGCGCTGCGTTTCGTACTCGAAGGCAAGGGCGCGACAACCGCCGTCGATGGCGAACGCAGCGCGATGGAGCCCGGCGATTTCGTCATTACGCCGGCGATGACCTGGCACGACCACGCCAACGAGACCTCGGAGCCGATGTACTGGCTCGACGGGCTCGATATCCCGATGGTGCAGTTCTTCGACGCGTCCTTTGCCGAAGACTCCAAGGAAGACCAGCAGAAGATCACCCGCCCCCCCGGCGACAGTTTTGGCCGCTACGGTCACAATCTGCTGCCGGTCGACGGCAAGCGCAGCTCCAAAACCTCGCCGATCTTCAACTATCCCTACAGCCACACCCGCGAGGCGCTGGAACAGGCCAAGGTCCGCAACGAATGGGACCCCTGCCACGGCTTGAAACTGAAATTCTCCAATCCGGAGACCGGCGATTTCGCGATGCCGACCATCGGCACGTTTATTCAACTGCTGCCGAAGGGATTCAAGACCGCACGCTATCGGGCGACAGATGCCACCGTGTTCGCCGCAATCGAAGGCAAGGGCCGCACCAGGATCGGCGACCAGACTTTTGATTGGGGTCCGCGCGATTTGTTCGTGGTCCCGAGCTGGCAATGGGTCACCCACGAAGCCGACGCGGATTCGGTGCTGTTCAGTTTCTCGGATCGGCCGGTGCAGCAGAAGCTGGATCTGTTCCGGGAAGACCGCGGCAATGCGTGAGTATTGAAACGGCTTGCTCCGCTGCGCTCCCTCTCCCGCTTGCGGGGGAGGGTTGGGGTAGGGGTGCCCGACAGGTAACAGATGCGTGCGTGGAGAGAGTTTCCCCACCCGCCGCGCTCTACGAGCGCGTCGACCTCCCCCGCGAGCGGGAGAGGTAAGAAAGTCACCGCCAGTGCAACAACCGCGTCTCCAGCATGTTGATCAGCTTGCCCACCGCCAGTCCGAACAGCGACAGCATCACGACCCCCGCCAGCAGCTGATCGGTCTGCATCAAATTGCCGGCCTGCAACACAAAGGCGCCGATGCCGAATTGGGCGCCGATCATTTCGGCGCTCACCACCAGGAGCAGCGCAACCGAAGCACTGATACGGAAGCCGGCGAGGATCGACGGCAGCGCGCCCGGCCAGATCACCCGGCGCACGATCGAGGCGAACGGCACGCCAAAACTCTGCGCCATCCGGATCAGATTGCGCGGCACCGCATCGACGCCGCTATAGACCGAGATCGCGGTGGAGAAGAACACCCCGAGCGCGATGGTGGCGATCTTCGGCTCCTCGCCGATCCCGAGCCACAGGATCAACAGCGGCAGCAGCGCGATTTTCGGAATCGGAAACAGCGCCGAGATAAAAGTGATGCCGACGCCACGCGCGAGGCTGGAGAGCCCGATGGCGAACCCGACCGCGACACCGGCCAGCGTGCCGAGAATCCAGCCAGCCCCGATCCGCACCACTGAAGCCGACACGTGATTCCACAGCGCGCCCGACATCGCGAGCTTCCAGATCGCCAGCCCGATCGCCGACGGCGGCGGCAGGAACAAGGGGTTGACCCAGCCGGCGCTGCCGGCCAGCTGCCACAGCCCGATCACCAACACCAATGCAATCCAGCCGGAATAGCGACCTGCTTTCGGCGCAAACCCCGCGCCACGAAAGGTGACGGGCCGCGCTCCGGCGGTCATATCGGCCGGCGACGACGCCTGATCCCCAGCGCGGTCAGACATGCTGGACCTCGCGCTCGGCTTCGACAGCCTGTTCGCGGATCAACGACCACAGCTCGCTCTGTAGCGCCAGCAATTGTTCGCGGGCGTGGATGGCGCCGCGCTCGCTGCGGGTCAGGGGAATGCTGACGACCTGGCGGATACGGCCAGGCCGTCGCGACAGCACCACGATGCGGTCGGCGATCCGCACCGCCTCTTCGAGATTGTGCGTGACATAGACCGCGCCCATCGACCCATCGGCGAGCAATCCGACAAAATCTTCCATCAGCAATTCGCGGGTTTGCGAATCCAGCGCCGAAAGCGGTTCGTCCATCAGCAGGATCGCCGGCCGTACCGCCAGCGCGCGGGCGATGCCGACGCGCTGGCGCATGCCACCCGAGAGTTGCTTTGGATACGCGCCGCGGAAATCCGTCAGGCTGGTGCGACGCAACGCGTCGTCCACCACCGCGCGGCGCTCATTCTCCGAAAGACTCGCATGCAGCAGCGGAAATTCGACATTCTCCGCCACCGTGCACCACGGCAGCAGCGCAAAATCCTGGAACACGAACGTCAGCGGGTTGCGGCTGTCCGGCGGCGGCGCGCCGCGCCATTCCGCCCGTCCCGCGCTTGGCTGCAGCAGCCCGCCCAGGATCGACAACAGCGTGCTCTTGCCGCAGCCGGAGGGACCGACGATCGCCACCACCTCGCCCGAGCGCACCGTGAACGAGACGTCATCGAGCACCTCGAGCGCGCCGAAGCGGTGGTTGATATGGTCTGCGATCAGGTCCATGTGCACTCCGTCATTCCGGGATGGTGCGTAAGCACCAGACCCGGAATCTCGAGATTCTCCGGTGCGCAATTGCGCACCGTAGCTCGATGCTTCGCATCGCCCCGGAATGACGACTTCGATCAATCCGCCTTCACGAATTCTTTCGCAAGGACCGCATCGACACCAAACCCCTTGTCGACAAAACCCTGCTCCTGCAGCCAGTCGATCTGGTTGGCGACGTTCCTGATGTCGAGCTTGCCGTCGGGATCGATATAGGCGCAGTTGCCGACCACCTGCTCGACCGGCAAATTCGTGTATTTGGCGATGATCTCAAGCAGCGGTTTTGTCTTGTCGTTGATGTCAGCCTTGCCGTCCTTGATGGAGGCCAGGATCACATCGTGATATTCGCGGTCGGCGCGGGCCAGTGCCGCCAGCAGCCTGGTCACCAGCGGTTTGTTGGCCAGCGCCTTCGGCGAGGCGAACACGGCGCCGAGCTGCCACGGCGTCTCATCACCGACCCAGCCCAGCAGTTTGGCGCCGCCATCGTCGATCAGCTTGCGCGCGGTCGAGACCGGCAACAGCGCGGCGTCGACGGTCTCGCCCTTCAGGGCGGCCGCGGCATTGGACAGCGACTGCAGCGGCAGCACTTTGATGTCGGCGAGCTTGAAGCCGTATTTGTCGGCCAGCAGCCCCAGCGAATAGTGGAAGCTGGAACCGGTCTGCGTCACCGCGATGCGCTTGCCCGCGAGATCCTTCGGGGTCTTCAGACCGCTCGCATAGGCGTTATTGCTGGCGAAATAGCCGATCAGGGGATAGCCGGCCCGCTCGCGGCTCATGCCGCCGATCACCTTCAACGTGCCCTTGCCGGCGAGATTATAGAGCCCGGCGGTAAACGCCGTGACGCCAAAATCGACATCGCCCGACGCGGTCGCCACCGCGATCGGCTGCGCCGCATCGAAGAATTTCAGCTCGAGATCGAGCCCGGCCTCTTTAAAATAACCCTTGTCCTGCGCAATGAACACCGGCGCCGACGACGACAGCCGGAGCACGCCGACTTTGGCTTTCAATGGCTCCTGGCAACGGCTCTCGGAAGACGCGGACGCCACCGCCGTCAAGGCCATCAGGCCCGCCACTGCGAGTCGCGCGAATCCCGTCATCCCGTTTCCTCCGTCTCGTATCATTCCTGAATCCATTTCATTCAGATAGAAGCACTGGCCCGATGCTGCAGCAATGGCGGTGAGCCCCCTCTCCCCCTGTGGGAGAGGGTTGGGGTGAGGGGTTCCGGTCTATCGATAGGCCGTAACCCCGCACCCGGATCGCTACGCGATCCGACCTCTCCCACAAGGGGAGAGGTGGAAGAACTACAGCCCTTCGGGCACGCGCTGGTCCCGCCCGATGAACGCGCCCCGCTGCTGCAACGCTTGTTGCAACTTTTCCACCGCGATGTCGCGCGGAATCGTGTTGCCGCCCAGCGCCAGTGAAGCAGCTGTTCCCGCCGCCTCCCCCATGGCAAAACAGGCGCCGGAGACCCGCGCCGCCGACTGGCCGTCATGGGTCATCGAGGCGCAGCGACCGGCCACCAGCAGGTTGTCGATCCCCTCGGGCGTCAGCATCCGGTACGGCAGCTCATTGAAACCGCGCGATTCCGGGATCGGCGGGAACTTGAAGATGACGTCTCCGGCGACATGGGATTCCATCGGCCAGCCGTTGACGCCGATGCTGTCCTCGAACGCGGCGCAGCCGAGTACGTCGTCGCCGCTCAACATATAGCCACCGATCACCCGGCGGGTCTCGCGGATGCCGAGCTGCGGCGGCAGGTCCACGATGTAGGATTTTTCGAAGCCCGGCACGGTGCGCAGGAAATTGAAGGCGGCGACGGCCTGACGGCGGCCGTCGATCTCGCCGCGGGTGAGATCGTCGGGCTCCAGCCCGTTGATCGCGGTGCCGTCCTCGCGCGACAGCTGGGTGAAATTGACCCGCCATTCGATCGCCGAGCGCTGCGGCCGCACGATCGCGGCCTTGCGCGGAAAGTGATGGGTGCTGGCGGCCTCGGCCGCTTCCATCAGCGCCGGAATGGTCCGCCAGGCCTCGCCGGCCTTTTCCGGATCGATGCCGTTGAGCCGGAACATCATCGAGGGATAGAGCATGCTGCCGGCGTTGTCGCCGACCTCGAACCGCGCCCCGGCCCAGGCCGCGAGATCGCCGTCGCCGGAGCAATCAATGAAGATCTCCGACCGCACGGCCTGCCGCCCGGCTTTTGTCTCCACCATCAGCGCGTTGATGCTGACATCGTCATGCATCACCACGCCGGCGCCAAGCGCATGAAAGAGAATGTCGACCTTGTGCGCGGCCAGCAGGTCATCGGCCGCGATCTTGTAGGCCGCGGTGTCATAGGCCTGCGCGAAGATTTTCCCGAGGATCAGATGCGGCGCATTCAGCCCGCCGAGACGATCAATCCGCGCGAGCAGATCGGAAGCCACGCCCTGCACCACCCGATGCATCTCGCCGAACACATTGGCATGCAGCCCGCAGAAATTCGTCACCCCCGCCGCCGTTCCCATGCCGCCGAGAAAGCCGTAGCGCTCGATCAGCAGCGTGCGCCGCCCGGCGCGCGCGGCGGCGACCGCCGCAGCGATGCCGGCGGGACCGCCGCCGAGCACGACGACTTCATATTCGCCGTAGAGCGGAATTTGACGGGCGGGTTCGGTGATGGATTTCATTCCGGCTCACGATCTTGGGCAGCGTGGAATACGCCGAGGATGAGGACTTCATCAGCATCGGCTTCGCCGGTCTGATAGACAATAATATAGGGTAACCCACGGACCACCCACTCATACGTGCCTGCGGCGCGGCCTGCACGACCGATGCGTGGAAATTCGGTTAAACGTTCGGCAGCTTGTCGGATCCGTGCGACAACTTGGGTGGCTGCGACCGGGTTGCGATCTGCGATATAACCAAAAATAGCGGCGATGTGCTGCCGCGCCTGCGCCGTATAACGCAGCCTTACAGGCCGCATGACTTCCAGAGCGCCGCCATCTGCTCGTCGGTCGCAAAGGTCGCTCTGCCTTCGCGAATCTCGAGTTGAACCCGTTCGACCTCCTGGGCCTGAGCATCCGTCAACCGATAGCTGTTGGCGTTCTGCCGCTCCATTTCCAGCAGAATTTCGGCAGCGTCCTGCTGGCGCTCTTTGGGCCAGTGCCGGACGCGTTCCATGAGTTGTTCGAGCTTCTTCGCTGCCATGGCTTCACGTATAGCAAACTCCTTCGCATCCGTCACCGTCAGCACCGAATGGCTGGCGGAACCTCATGACCGGTTGCGCTAGTGAGCCCGCTTGTGGAAACTGGCCTTACGTCGTCGCCCACCTGACAAGGACACCCTCCTCCATGCGTATCTGTATTTTCGGCGCGGGCGCCGTCGGCAGCCATTTTGCGGTGCGGCTGGCGCTCGCCGGGCACGAGGTGTCCTGCGTGATGCGCGGGCCGCATCTGGAAGCGGTCAAGGCCAAGGACCTGACGCTTCGGGTCGACGGCGCCGGATTCACGGCGCACGTCATGGCGTCGGACGATCCGGCGGAACTGGGGCCGCAGGACGTCGTGATTTCGACGCTGAAGGCGAATTCGCTCGGCAGCCTGGTCACGGGGTTGCCCCCGCTGCTGCGCGACCACACCGCCGTCGTGTTCGCCCAGAACGGCATTCCCTGGTGGTACGATATCGGGCTTACCTCCGATGTGCCGCCACCCGACCTCGGCTTTCTCGATCCCGGCGGCGAGTTGCGGGCGCTGGTTGCCTCGGAGCGGATCATCGGTGGCGTGGTCTTCTCCTCGAACGAGGTCACGGCGCCCGGCATCGTCGCCAATCTTTCGCCCGACCGCAACATGCTGCTGGTCGGCGAATGCGACGATCATGGCAGCGCGCGGATCGAGCGGCTGCGCGCCGATCTCAACGAAGCCGCGATCCAGTCGCCGCCGGTGACCGGCATCCGGGAGACGATCTGGACCAAGCTCCTGACCAACATGTCGATGTCGGTGCTGTGCCTCCTGACCGGACAGACCGCGCGAGGCGTGCGGGACGAGCCGGACCTGCAGGACATCATCCCGCGCCTGCTCGACGAGGCCAACGCCGTCGCGCAAGGCTGCTTTCCCGGCGTCAAGCGTCTGGCCCGCAGTGGCCCGGCGCCCGACCACAAGCCGTCGATCCTGCAGGACTACGAACTCGGCCGCGCCATGGAGATCGATGCGCTGGTGCGGGCGCCAGCCGCGTTCGCGCGGGCTGCCGGATTGTCGACGCCGATGCTCGACTTCATGGCAGCACTCGCGATCCGGCAGGCGCGCGAGAAGGGCCTGTATCAGGGGTGAGCGGTATCTAGAGTTCAGACTCGATGCTCCGGCGCGCTCCACTTCACCTCTCCCCTTGTGGGAGAGGTCGGATCGCATCGAAGATGCGATCCGGGTGAGGGGTTTTGCTCCACCGATAGACCTGAACCCCTCACCTCACCCCTCTCCCACAAGGGGAGAGGGGGCTCACCGTCATTGTTGAGGCATCGAACCAATGCTTCAATCGAATTGAAGTGATTATAAGAACAGAAAGCTGACAACATGCTCGTCAAGGACAAGGTCTGCATCGTCACCGGCGCCGCCAGCGGCATCGGCGAGGCGGTCGCCCGGGCTTACGCCGCGGCCGGCGCGCGCGGGGTGGTGGTGGCCGACCTCAGGACTTCGCGCGACCGCCTGGCAAAAGTCGCCGGCGAGATCGACGGCCTCGCCGTCACCTGTGATGTCGGCCAGGAAGAGGACATCAAGGCGCTGATCGCGGCGGCCCAGGACAAGTATGGGCCGGTCGACGTGTTCTTCTCCAATGCCGGTCTCTCGCGCAAGGGACAGGAAAGCGCCGATGACGCCGACTGGGACGTCAGCTGGCGCGTGCATGTCATGAGCCATGTGTTCGCGGCGCGCGCGCTGGTGCCGGGCATGCTGGCACGCGGCTCCGGTTATCTGCTCAACACCGCGTCCGCGGCGGGCCTGCTGGCGTCGCTGAACTCGATGCCCTATGGCGTGACCAAACACGCCGCGGTGGCGCTAGCCGAGCATCTCGCCATTCAATATGGCGACCGCGGCATTCGGGTTTCCGTGCTGTGTCCGCAGTCGGTGCAGACCGGGATGACGACGCCAGGCCCCAGTGCTGCTCGGGTCGATGGCGTGCTGCAGGCGCACGAGGTGGCACGCATGGTGATGGAGGCGATGGAGGCCGAGCGCTTCCTGATCCTGACGCACCCGCAGGTTCATGACTACATGCAGCGCAAGGCTGGTAACGCCGAGCGATGGCTGACCGGGATGCGGCGGCTGCGCGACCGGATCTATGGCGGTCAGTAATCCGTCCTTCCGCGGCGATGCAAAGCAATCCGTTCGTCGTCATTCCGGGATGGTCCGCAGGACCAGACTCGGAATCTCGAGATTCCGGGCTTGATGCTTCGCATCGCCCCGGAATGACGATTTAAGTTTCCGGGGCCGGCGCAAACGGCTCGAGCATCCCCGAATAGCTTTTCGCTGCCGGAAAAGCATAACAACCACGCCGCGACGTCGTGAGTTTCAAACCGACGAGAGCCTCGGCCTGCTTGACCGCCGCCGCAACGCCATCGACCACGGGAACGCCGAATTTCCGTGAAAGCGTGGCCGCGAGATCGGCCATCCCGGCGCAACCCAGCACGATCGCCTCGGCGCCCTTGTCCAGCGCCAGCGCGATCTCGGCGTCGAGTTTTTTCGCAGCGCCCGAGCCTTGTCTTTCGAGATCGAGCACCGCGACATTGCACGCGCTCACGCGCACCCGTTCGGCAAAGCCGTAGCGGCGCACCAGCTCTTCGAGTGGCACGACCGAGCGCGGCAGCGTGGTCACCACGGCGATGCGCTTTGCCAGTTGCCCCGCGGTGACCAGCGCCGCTTCGCAAATCCCGACCACCGGGAAGCGCACGGCCGAGCGCGCGGCATCGAGCCCGGTATCGTCGAAGCAGGCAATGATGGCGGCATCGGCGTCAGGGGCATTCATCAAGGCCTGAATCAGGCCGGGAACGGCAAAAGCCTCGTCATAAAAGCCCTCGATCGAGGCCGGCCCCATCGCCGACGTCACCGCCACGATCTCGGTGCCGGGAGCGGCGACGTCGCGCGCCGCCGCGCCGATGGTTTCGGTCATTGACGCGGTGGTATTCGGATTGACGATCAGAATTTTTGTCATATGCCATGGTAGCCGGGATGGAGCGAAGCGCAAACCGGGGATACACTCGAATCGTGAATGGGCGAAGGACCAATAGCGTTGAACCTAGCGGCATCCATCATACTTGGCCTGATCCTCGGCGCGGCTCCCGCGGTAGCGGCGGTGGAGCAATGCCGGTTCATCCAGGCGAAGTCCGAGCGCGAGGCGTGCTATCAGCGCCAGGAAAAAGAACTCGCCGCCAAACGCAAGCCCGAGCCCACCGCAGATACCAGTGCGATGGAATCGCTGCGGCGGATGCGGCAGGAAGACGATGCGCTTTACAGGAGCATGCGCGGCATCTGTCGGGGCTGCTGAGCTGAGCAGCCGGTCCTATTTCTTGAGCCCCGCCCAATTGCCCGCGCGCTTCTCCGCGAACGAGGCCAGCCCCTCCGACGCTTCCGCGGTGCGGCGCCGCGCCGAATGCATCCGGACCAGCCGGGCATAGGCCTCGTCGTCGACGGCCATGCCGCCGAACGAGCTTTCCAGCGCCAGCGCCTTGGTCTCGGCCATGGCCTCGGGACCATTGCCCAGCAACTGCTCCACCACCTTGGCGCCGGCGGCTTCCAGATCAGCCAGCGGCACCACTTCGTGCACGAGACCGATGCGGCGGGCATCATCGGCGCCAAAGCGCTCGCCGGTCAGGGCATAGCGGCGGACTTGCCGCACGCCGATGGCGTCGCATAGTTGCGGGATGATGATCGCGGCGGTGAGCCCCCAGCGCACTTCGGTGATGGAGAACAGTGCATTGTCGGCCGCGATCACCACGTCGCAGGCGGATATCACGCCGGTGCCGCCACCAAAACAGCCACCCTGCACCAGCGCCACGGTCGGGATCGGCAACAGGTTCAGCCGCTGCACCGCCTCGAATGTGGCCTGCGATACTTCTTCATTCTCGGCCGCGGATTTCGGCCGTACGCCATTGATCCATTTCAAATCGGCGCCGGCTTGAAAGTGCTTGCCGTTGCCCCTGAGCACTACGACGCGCAGCTGAGGCTGTTTACCCAGTTCATCCATCGCTGCGAGCACGCCGTTGATCAGGCCGGCATCATAGGCGTTGTTGACCTCCGGGCGGTTCAACGTGACCGTGGCGACACCGCGTTCGTCGAGATCCCACAGGACCGGGTTGGCAGGCATGGACGCTTCCTTCGCTGATGTTTTTGCGAACGTTGTGTCGGACATTTTTGTCCTTCCGACAAGGCGCATTCGCACATCACTGTTGTTCGATCGCGAAGATCCAGGCCGCCAACGCATCGAGGATTTCGTTCAGGACCTCGCGGTCGTTGCGGCCCGAACGCTTCGGTACGCGGAAGGAATGGTCGGCATCACCGACCAGGTGCAGCGACGCCAACGGCCGAGGCGCTTGACCACCGGTTCGAGCAGTGCCGGCTCAGCGAGCTTGTCGTTGGTGCCCTGCAGGAACAGCATCGGAATCCTGATATCGGCGAGGTGCCTGGCGCGATCGTCGGACGGCTTGCCGACCGGATGCAGCGGAAAGCCGAAAAACGCCAGCCCGTCGACCCCGGCGAGCGGGGTTGCCGCCTGCGCCTGCGAGGTCATGCGCCCGCCGAAGGACCTGCCGCCCGCGATCAGCCGCAGCGAGCGGCAGCATCGCCTGGCTTCGGCCACCGCCGCGCGCACGGTTGAATGAGCAATCGCCGGCGGGTCGGGCCGCTTGCTGCCCTTTTCCATATAGGGAAATTGGTAGCGCAGCGTCGCCACGCCGCGTTCGGCGAGGCCGTTGGCGGCGGCCTCCATGGCGGCATGCGTCATTCCTGCCCCTGCCCCATGGGCGAAGACAAAGCACGCCAGCGTATGCGCAGGGCGGATCAGCAGCGCGGAAACCAGGCCCGCATTGCCGACCGCGATTTCACGCTGTTGCGGACTGACGACCTTCATTGATCCCACCGAGTTCGCCTGCAGGCCGGAACGATACTACGCCCACGCATCTTGCCGGTCGACAGCCGCGCGCGCCGGTTAAATCCTCTCAGGCAAGGAGAGGTAAGCGCTGACCAAGGAGACGCCTATCGCTCTGGAGGCGAGCACGGCCAGCATCCGTACGGCCGAGCCGCAGCCGCCGGGCGCACGAGAGAATGGCCCGCTGCCATCACGGCAGCGGGCCATTCTTGTCGCTGATTACCAGCCGCGGCCGCCGAAGCCAAACGTAATGCCGGGACCGCCATAACCATAGCCGCGGTTGTAGCCGCCATAATACGGCCGCGGCGCGTAACCGTATCTATGGCCGTAATACGGACGGGAATGGCGATAGCCATAGTGGCGATAACCGTGGTGACGGTGGCCATGGTGGCGGTGACGACGACGCGCGCTGATGTCGGTTGACTGCTGCGTCACGTCGGTCGCGGCTTTCGCCTTCACCGCATTGTCAGCGGCATTCGCGGCGGAACCTCCGAACAACGCGGCTGCACCGACCGCGAACACAAGAGCTAGCTTTCTCATTGAACACTCCTATTGGCATGTGGAGTGGCAATCGCCGCGGAGGTTTAATGTTCCGGACTCCGTCATTAAATCGACGATAGCTTCTTGAATGGCCGTTCATACTGACCTGCGAGTGGCTTTCAACTTGCGGAATTCCTGCGGCCATTTCGCGCGATAGTAACCTCGCGTAAACGCATCGGTAACTTCGCGTGAACGCATCGCTGCTTCACTTTGAGAGCTGCAGCAATCTCGTGCTGATGACGGCCCGGAGCGTCCAACTGCCAGCGCGCCCGGTACAGCTAATTCAATCGTGGCACGATTGCTGCATAGGTGGAGCGACCGGGCTCTCTCGTCAGGAAGGTGCATGATGCTTGTTACTCTTGTCGCTGTTCTCTGCAACAGCCAGTTATGCATTGAGAAAGTCGTCACGACCAGCGATCAATCGGGCATCACGATGACTGCCTGTCAGGTCAATGCGCAAATCGGCATTGCCGAGTGGCTGACCAAGGGTCCCTACCGGGAGTGGCGGCTGCAAGGTTACAAATGCGTCGCAGGCACCTACACGCCCAAACGCGAAGCATGAAACGGACGCCAATTCCTCATAAACTGGAGAGCAAATGGGCGAAGTAATCCAATTCCGGAAGCCCGATCCCGTAGTCGACAAGGCCAGACTTATTCAGCAGTCGCGCGCTTTGTATGAAAGCGTGTTTCCGACCGAGAAAGGCCCCGGTATCGTGCCGCCCGACGCGCCCATTCGCTGAACTCGGCCAGGCCAAGTGGCCGAAACCCTGGTCGACGCTGCGCACGCGGTCGAACGGAAGATCTCCGCGGCGAAGTGACGGCTTCAGGTCTATTGCCCGTCCTTGGGCGGCATTCGTGGCGGCAGCAGCGGCGCGAACGACACCACATCGCCGGCGCGCGGAGCTGCGAACACTCCTCCTCCCGTCGAGGGATCTCCGCCCGACGTGTCCATAATGATGTTCGGCGTGATGTATTCCCGGGCGGCGTCGAGCACGCCGCCTCCGCCGCTGCCGAAATCGGCGGCGCGACCGCCCTGCGGACGGCCGGCGGCGATTTCGCTCGCAGCCTTGTCGGTTTTTTCCGCGAGCTTGTCGCTGTAGGGAATGCGGTAAGCTCTGGGGACGCCGCTCGGCCGGTTGCCTTCGTCGAGCGCCTCGACCCATAGATAGATCGAACCCGGATCGCCTGCGAGCGAATGCGGCTCCACGATGCGTGTCTGCAACAATTTGAAGCTGCTTGGAAGCTTGTCCACGGTGGCCCAGCCGAGCAGGCCGCGCACGCCGGAAAAACTTGCGATGTAGAATGCACTGGTCACGACCACGGCGACCGCCTTGGCCGACCATGGCAACCGCGCATAGACCAACACAACGAGCAACAGCGCGCCGACGATCGCGTAGCCGATCGACAGCGTGAGAACGATCGATTGCAGGCTATTCACGGCGCGGCATCCTGACGCCGGTCTTTGGATCGAGATCCGCGCCGTTGGCGCGGACATTTCGAAATGTCTCCATCAGCGACTTCGACCGCTGGTGCACGTCCACCACCTTGCCGTCGTCATCGAGCCGGAAACGCACGGCGGTTTTTTCATGGCCGGTATGATCGAGCATCACCTTGTTGTCGAAGACCACCTGGGCGACGGGATTGAGTTTCTGGACCTTGACGCTCGCCGCAACGGGCTGCCCCGTGGTGGCCTGAAAGTGCGAGACATTGACGGTATATTCGCCGGCGACCATGCCGCGCAGCGTGACGATTTCCTCGCGAATCGGCGACGCGATCTTCTTGCCGTTGACGATGATGGAGTCGTTGGCGCCGCCGCGATCGTCACGATCGAGCGTCAGGAATCCGGCCACGCGATGCCGATACCAGGCGATATTGCCGATCGGGTCCTGCACGAACAGATCGAGGTCATCGGGATGGTTGTCGGGCCAGTCCATGGTGATGATGAATTCGGCCTTGGAGTCGACCTTGCCATCCTTCGACTCCGGCGACACGGCGAGCAGCGCGAGAAAGAACAGGAAGGCGATCACCTGCAGCGCCTTGAACAGCATCACGCCGAGCGGGTCGAACGGCTCTTCGCGCGGATAGAGACCGAACTCATCCATCATGCTGGCGTTCCAGGGCCGGGGTGACGCGCGTTTCGGTCAGCGTGACGGCATCGGAAAACACCCGCTGGGTCGCGGCATCGAGCATGTAGTACTGAATTCGGACGAGGATGGAGCTGACCAGGCCGGCCAATGTGGTGTACATCGCCACCGCCATGCCGTCGCTCATCAACCCCATCGATGATTTCATGGCGGCCTTGTCGGCCGCATCCAGCGTGGCGATCGGGGCCAGCATGATGATGAAGCCGATGATGGTGCCGAGCAGGCCGAGCTTCATCAGCGTATCGGACGCGAAGGCGCCGAAGCCGTTGGAACCGCGCAACCGGTCGGCCAGCGAGCGCAACAGCAAGGTCTGATCAATGCGGCCGGCCGCTTGGGCCCTGGCCTTGGTCACCAGGCTGCGAATGTGATCGGTCACCAGGCCGGCCGGCAGCAGCTTGGCATCGGCCTGCAGCGCCTTGGCGCCGTCCACCCCCGACAGGATCTCGCGGGAACGCCTTGCCGCCTCGCCTTCCCGCGCGATCGACATGGTCCGCCACAGGCAATGCAACGACGTGATGATGTAAAGAACGGCGATGAAGCTCGAAATATACGTTCGGTCGGAGCTGACCATCAGGTGAACCAGCCCGTACCGCCACAGCACGGCGACAGCAAAAACACAAACGCCGGTGAAGATCATCCATAGCAACAGCGGGCCACGCTCGGGACTATCCGTGCTGATCGGTGCGGTGTTTGCGCTACGGATGGAACTCATGCTGCCTGCTTCCCGAGGCCGCTGCGTCGAAAAACTGGCGATCCCGGCATGACTCGAACATGCGACCTACGGTTTAGGAAACCGTCGCTCTATCCGGCTGAGCTACGGGACCGAAGCCCCGCGCATGGCGCGGGAGCCTGACTGTTTCATATCAAAGCGGGCGAGTGATCGCCAGCCCTCCGGGGGTCATCGCCATGGCGTTTTCGGACGAAAACCTCCCCGACGCCCAGTTCCGGCGTGGCGCATAACCGGGCTTCAGAAGCAAATACCGAGCACCTTCATCCGGCACGATTGAGCCGGCGCTCTCTTTTCGGTCTTCGACGCCTTCTTCCCCGCATCCGGTCGCGGCTTCTCATAATCCCCTGCGATCACCATGGCCCAATAGGTTTTGGAGGTGGCGCTCCTGGCGCTGGCGACGCCGACGCGAGAGGCTTTGGGGAGCAGGAGATTTTTGCGATGGCCCGCCGAGTTGATCCACTGGTCGAGCGTCCTTTTGAAATCCTCATAGCCATAGGCAATGTTTTCGGCGGCGCGCCCGGCTTTGGCCGGTGCCATCCTCGAATTGAAGGAGCCGAGGACATCGTGATCGAGCTTGTCCCTGGCGGCCATGGCCTTGGCCTGGTCCAGGGCAATCCGGTTCAGCGTCGCATCGATGACGACGCTGCCTTCTCCCTGCTTCGCCCGGAATTCGGAGATCAGCGATGCGGGCGACGACTCTGCCGAGGCCGGACTGCCGAAGACCAGAGGCAGGGAGATCACGATGGCGAAGAGGACCCTCATTGCGTTCGATTCGCCTGACTAACGGATGTCTGTATCGCTGTTCGCAGCCGGCCCCGCGCTTGATGCGCGGAGGCTGCGTTCTCACGTACTGACAACGCATCAAAGCGAAAGCGTGGCCGCCGGCCCTACGCCTTGATATTGTTCTCGCGCACGACCTTGCCCCAGGTGCTGACCTGCTTGGCGAAGAAGGGGCCGAAATCCTTGGCGCCGGCCAGCAGCAATGACATCTGCTGGGTATCGCGCAGCTGCGCCGCGATCGCCGGCTCGCTCAGGATCTCCTTGACCGATTTCGCCATGCTGTCGACGACGTCGGCGGGGGTGCCGGTCGGAGCGAAAATGCCCCACCAGGCCAGCGTCTCGGAATCCGGGAAGCCGGCTTCCATCGAGGTCTGGGTGTCCTTCAGCGACGGCAGCCGCTCACGTCCCAGCTGCAGCAGCGGACGGAGGTTGGGCCCGAGCTGCGCCGTCACCAGCGCCGCCGATCCCACGATCAGATCGACATGGCCGCCCAGCACGTCGTTCATGGCCGGACCACCGCCGCGGTACGGCACATGGACGATATCGACGCCGGCCTGCTTG
>JBBQUA010000045.1:0-27049 GCA_038212905.1 Hyphomicrobiales bacterium | reverse complement strand
TTCGCTCGATCAGCGGATCCGGGGGCACCCGAATGAAGTTGCCGGCGACGACGCTGACGGGCAGGTCATGGCGGGCGGCGACGCGGTAGATTTCGTCTTTGACCGGACAGGCGTCGGCGTCGACATAGATACGGGTGGTGGGGTTCAAAACGGGCGCCATCGCTTCAGGGATTTGGCTCGGGAGCCCAGCGGGCGGTCCCGAAAGCGCGTGGTACTCCATCGCAGCGAGAATTGCGAGGAAAAGGCGACCGAAACGCGCTTGCCACGGCGTTTTCTTCGCGTACCATTGGGGCAGAAAAGCAGCCAAAAACGGGGGAACCGCCATGACAACAGCGCCGTACCGGGTCTCGGCCTACAACACGTCAAAGCATTCCGAAAACAAGATGCACGACGACACGGTGGCGAAGCGCTACGGCTTTGACGGCGGGCTGGTGCCGGGCGTGGACGTCATGGCCTACATGATGCATCTGCCGGTCGCCAAATGGGGGCGGGTCTTTCTCGAACGTGGGCTGATCGAGGCGCGTTTCATCAAGCCGGTCTATGACGGCGAGCTGGCCGATGTCACGGCTGAGGAAAGCAATGGCGTGCTTTCGATTGCGGTCCAGAGCCGGGGAGCGCTTTGCGCGACCGGCACGGCATCGCTGCCAGCGGCGGCGCCGTCATTTTCCCTGTCCGACTATGTCGAGGTCGCGGCGGTGGCGGAGCGCAAGCCGGTGGATGCGACGTCCTATGCGCTCGGGAAGTGGCTCGGTGCCGTGCCGCGCACCTGGGCGGCCGATGCGGCAAAAGAATATCTGACGGATATTCGTGACACCGAAGCGATCTACACGCAGGAAGGGTTGGGCCATCCCGGCCTGTTGCCGCGGGTCATGAACAAGGTGCTGGTCGATAACGCCATCATGGGTCCGTGGATTCATGTCGGCACAAGGATGCAGCTGCTGTCCGCGGCCGGGATCGGCGATGAACTGACCGCGCGCGCGAAAGTCACCGGCAATTACGACAAGAAGGGTCACCGCTTCGTCGAGCTCGACGCCCTGCTGGTCGCCGACGGCACCACGCCGCTGGCGCACTGCCATCACATCGCGATCTACCAGCCGCGCGAGCGGGCGGCAGCGTAGGTCCATATCATCTTATCTGGGGAATGCCGCACGATGACCGTGACCGTCGACTACTACATGACACTGACTTCGCCCTGGACCTATCTCGGCAGCGCGCCGTTCGCGGAGATAGCCCGGCGCAACAACGTCACCGTGAATATAAAACCCTGCAAATTCGGACCGATCTTCGAGCAGACCGGCGGCTTGCCGCTGCCAAAACGCTCACCGCAGCGTCGGGCCTACCGGATGATGGAGCTGAAGCGCTGGCGCGAGGTGCGGGATGTTCCGCTGGTTCTCGAACCCAAATATTTCCCCTGTGACGATAGCATGGGGACGCGGCTGGTGATCGCTGCCAAGCTGAAGGGCGAGGATGCCCACAGGCTGTCGATTGAGCTCGGACGCGCCATTTGGGAACGCGAGGAAACGCTCGCCGATCCCGATCATGTTGCATCAGCGGCCCGGCGTGCCGGTCTCGACGTCGCGAAGCTGCGCGCCGGCAGTCCCTCCGACGCCGAACTCGACGCGATGCATGAACAATTCACACAGGAGGCACTTACGGTCGGCGTGTTCGGGGCGCCGAGCTACGTGCTGCCTTCCGGCGAGATCTTTTGGGGCCAGGACCGGCTGGAGCTGCTGGAGCGGGCGTTGAAGCAGTTGGCGTAGCAATCCTTCACATCGTAAAAATACGCCCGGGATTGAGAATCTGATGCGGGTCGAGCGCGCGCTTCAGGGTGCGCATGGTCTCGACCTCCTCCGCGGTGCGGCTGAGCTTGAGGTATGGCCGCTTCAGAATGCCGATGCCGTGCTCGGCCGAGATCGAGCCGGCGAAATCGCCGGTAATGCCGTACACCAGCTTCGAGACCTCGTCATATTTGTCGGCCGGCGGCGGGTACTTTGCGCTGACGTGCAGATTGCCATCGCCGGCGTGACCGAACACGATGGCGTAGGCATCCCTGTGAATCGTCTTCATGCCCTTGTCGACGGCGTCGGCGAACGCCTCCATCCTGTCGATGGCAAGGCTGATGTCGAAACCGACGCCGGGACCGAGTGCGCGGCCGAGTTCGACCGAGGAGTCGCGTATCCGCCAGATCGCCGCGGCCGACGCACCGGAACTCGCAATCGTGGCGTCGAGGATGATCTCGTCTCCCAGCGCCTGCTCGAGTAATTTCTCGAGATCGCCACGGATACGCTCGCCGTCGCTGCCGGACGATTCCAGCAGCACGTAGAATGGATAGTTGGTCGCGAGCGGCGCAGTGACGCCCTTCACCTTTTCGATCGTGAGACGATAATAACTGTTCCACATCACCTCGAACGCGGTGAGGTCGCCGCCAAGCCGGGCGCGCGCCAGCGTCAACAGGGCACGGACTTTATCAAAACTTGGCAACGCGCACAGCGCCACCTGCTGCTCCGCCGGCGCCGGGAAAATCCGCAGCGCGGCGCGGGTGACCACGCCGAGCGTGCCCTCGGTGCCGACGAACAATTGCTTGAGATCGATGCCGGTATTGTTCTTGATGTACTTTCGAACTCCCTTGAGGATGGTGCCGTCCGCCAGCACGGCCTCGAGCCCGAGCACGAGATCGCGGGTCATGCCGTAGCGGATCACCCGGTTGCCGCCGGCATTGGTGGAGATATTGCCGCCGATGGTGCAACTGCCGCGCGCGCCCAGATCGAGCGGAAACATGAAGCCGTCCTGCTCGACGCGCTCCTGCAGGCGCTGCAGCGGCACCCCGGTTTGGGTGATGACAACCCCGCCGCCGGTATCGACCTCCTCGATCGCGGTCATGCGCTCGGTCGACAACACGATTTCGCCTGCTGCCGGCATGGTCGCGCGGACCAGTCCGGTCATGCCGCCCTGGGTCGTGACCGGCACGCGGGCCTGATGACAAAGCCTCAGAAATTGCGAGACCTCTTCGGTGGTGCGCGGCCGCACCACCGCGAGCGGCGGCGCCACCGCCACGCCGGCCATGTCGGTGTGATAACGGGCGTCGATGTCGCGGCCGGTCAGGATCGTTGTCGCGTCGAACGCGGCACGAAGATCGTCGATGATGCCTGCCTGCACGTCATTTGCTCCGCTTGTAAAAAGAGGGGCACGTCGCCCGCAACACCCTCGGTCGTCGTCCCCCGCGAAGGCGGGGGACCCAGTACGCCGCGGCTTCACGGCTCTATTGCAGATCTCTCGGAGTACCGGGTCGCCCGGTCAAGGCGGGCAATGACAGTTGTGGGTGTGGTGGTAGCCCGGTTCACCCTCTGAAGCTTAACCCTCACGCCGCCTTCTGCTTCGCGTCGTGGATCGCGCGCCACACCCGTTCCGGCGTCAGCGGCATGTCGATCTGCGTGATGCCATGCTCGGACAGGGCATCGAGCGCCGCATTGACGATCACGACCAGAGCGCCGGCGCAGCCGGCTTCGCCGCAGCCTTTGGTGCCGAGCGGGTTGGATTTCGCCGGCGAGGGATGGTCGCCGACCACCATCGGCGGAATGTCTCCCGCGCGCGGCAGCGCGTAATCCATGAACGATCCGGTGATCGGCTGGCCGTTCTCGTCGTAGCTGACTTCCTCCATCAGCGCTTGGCCGATACCTTGCGCCACGCCGCCATGCAGCTGGCCCTCGACGATCATCGGGTTGACGATGGTGCCGAAGTCACTGATGCCGGTGTAGCGCACGATCCGCACCACGCCGGTGTCAGGATCGATCTCGACTTCCGCGACGTGACAGCCATTGGGGAAGGTCGACGGCGTATCCTTGGTGGCGTGATCGACGTCGAGCGTATCCGGCACGCCCTCCGGCACCTTGCCCTCGCGCAGGCGCTGCGCCAGTTCCATGATGCCGATCGAACGGTCGGTGCCGGCGATGGTGAAGCGGCCGCCGCCGAATTCGATATCGCCTTCGGCGGCTTCCAATAGATGCGCCGCCGCCTGCTTGCCCTTGGCAATCACCAGCGCCGAGGATTCGACGATCGCAGCACCGGTCGCGGTGATCGAGCGCGAGCCGCCGGTGCCGTTGCCGAAGCGCACGAGGTCGCTGTCGTTCTGTTCGAGCGTGATGTTCTCGAAGGGCACGCCGAGTTGCGACGACAGCACCTGGGCGAACGGGGTGGCGTGGCCCTGGCCGTAATCCAACGTGCCGGTGGTGAGTTTCACCGAGCCGTCGGGTTCGAACGTGATTTTGCCGAGCTCTCCGCTCGGAGGTGCCGTGACTTCCAGATACGACCCGACTGCGATGCCGCGCAGCTTGCCTTCCTTGCGGCTTGCTTTCTTGCGCTTGGCGAAATTGGCGTGATCGGAAACTTCCAGCGCCTTGTTGAATACGCCCTGGAAATCGCCGCTGTCATAGGTGACGCCGGAGGCAGCGGCGAACGGCATCTGCGCCGGCTTGATGAAGTTGCGCTTGCGCAGGGTCAGCGCGTTGATGCCCATCTCGCTTGCGGCGCGATCGATCAGGCGCTCCATGTAGTAATTGGCCTCGGGACGCCCGGCGCCGCGATAGGCGCCCATCAGCGTGGTGTTGGTCAGCACCGTCTTGATGTCGACGCTGAGCAGCGGCGTGCGGTAGACGCTGGCGAGGTTCTTGCCGGTGTTGAGCGACAGCGGGCCCGGCGCCACGCCGGTGATGTAGGCGCCGAGATTGCCGTAGCCTTCGAGGCGAACCGCGAGGAACTTGCCGTCGGCATCGAGCGCCAGTTCGGCATGCATCAGCTGCGCGCGGCCCTGGCTGTCGGAGAGAAAGCTGGTCGAGCGCTCATCGGTCCATTTCACCGGGCGGCCAAGTATTTTCGCCGCATGCAGGATGCAGATATATTCGGGATAGTTGACGTTCTTCATTCCGAACGATCCCCCGACATTGGCGGTGAGGATGCGGACCTTGTCGTTCGGCACGTTGAGGATCTTCGCCAGCGTCACCTTGTTGCCTGACACGCCCTGGGTCGGAACCTGCAGCGTGTAGCGCTCGGTGGTTCTATCGTAGGCCGCCAGCGCCACGCGCGGCTCCATCGACACCACGGCGACCCGCGTATTGACGATGTCGAGTTTTGTCACATGCGCCGCAGCGGCGAAGGCCGCTTCGATTTTGGCGGTGTCGCCATAGTGGTAGTCGAGCGCGACATTGTCGGGGATGTGGTCGTAGAGCTGCGGCGCGCCAGGCTTGGCGGCTTCGGCGGCGTCGGTGACGGCCGGAAGCGGCTCGATATCGAGTTCGACCGCTTCGCCGGCCTCGCGCGCCTGCGCCAGCGTCACGGCCACCACGAAGGCCACGGGATCGCCGACATAGCGCACCTTGTCGGACATCAGTGCGGTGCGGTTGGTCTGCTTGAGTGGTGTGCCGTCACGGCTCTTCAGCGGCAGGCCGCAGGTGAAAGGGCCGTAGCCGGTGGCGGCGAGGTCGGTTCCGGTCCACACGCCGAGCACGCCCGGCATCGCCTTGGCCGCCCTGGTGTCGATGCCACGGATGATGCCGTGGGCGTGGCTGGAGCGCACGATCCAGGCATAGGCCTGGCCGGGCAGGCTGAAATCGTCGGTGTACTTGCCCTTGCCGCGCACCAGGGTGTCGTCTTCCTTGCGGCGGACCGGCTGCCCGACACCATGTTTTTGCAGTGCGATAGCGTTTTCCAGAGAGGCTGAGGACGTGTGGTCTTGCATTGAAAAATACCTGAAATGCTTACTTTTGTGCGATTTTCGCGATTTCCCTGAGATAACGCACCGGTATCGGAACGACAACGCCTGATTGGACATGGTGGCATGTGAACGGCTGTTGCGCTGAAGTCCCGCGCTGCTAAAGTTTCCGTGAACAGAAATTCCACGTCGGCCCCGAGGGGGCCGCGGAAAGACACTTTGAATGAACGAAGACACGCGGCTTCGCGAGGGCCCTGGACCGCGCGGAGACGACGGCCAAGGCCCGTCGCGTAGCGGCGAGCGGCAGGCGCCGCGCAGCAACGGTGCGCCCGGCGCGGGCCACTCGCCGTCGGCGGCGACCGGCGTCTATGCCGCGCTGGACCTTGGCACCAACAATTGCCGGCTGCTGATCGCCTGTCCGACCGGCGACAGCTTTCGCGTGGTCGACTCGTTCTCGCGCATCATCCGGCTCGGGGAGGGGATCTCGGCGACCGGCTGCATCAGCGACGCCGCGATCGAACGCGCCATCGCGGCCTTGAGCATTTGCCGCGACAAGATCCAGTCGAAGAAGGCCAAACGCTTGCGGCTGATCGCCACCGAAGCTTGCCGCGCGGCGTCGAATGCCGACGGTTTCATGGACCGGGTGGCGGCCGAGACCGGCATCCGGCTCGAAGTGATCAACCGCGAGACCGAAGCTGCCCTCGCCGTGACCGGTTGCTCGCCGCTGCTTGATGTCAAGGGGAGAGGCGCCATCCTGTTCGACATCGGCGGCGGCTCGACGGAACTGGTTCGGATCGAGCGCGACCCGGAACAGGAGAACGCGGTCCCGCGCATCAAGGCGTGGATGTCGATCCCGCTCGGCGTCGTGTCGCTGGCCGAAGGTTTCGGCGGCAGGGACGTCACGCCGCAATCCTATGCGGACATGGTCGCCGAGGTCGTGCAGCACATCGCCCCGTTCGCGGCCGAACATGGCGCCGACCTCGACGGCATGCATCTGCTCGGCACCTCGGGCACGGTGACAACCCTGGCGGGGGTTCATCTCAAGCTGCCGCGATACGACCGCCGCCGGATCGACGGCGTCTGGATGAGCGATGCCGATCTCACCGCCACCATCGCGCGCCTGCTGTGCATGACCTATCAGGAACGCGCCGACAATAATTGCATCAGCATCGAGCGCGCCGATTTGGTGCTGGCGGGTTGCGCCATCCTCGATGCCATCCGCAGCGCGTTCCCGCTGCCGCGGCTGCGGGTCGCCGATCGCGGCCTGCGCGAGGGCATGCTGGTCGAAATGATGCGCGCGGACGGCGCCCTGAGCGGATGCCGATAGGCGCGCCGGCTCTCGATGTGCTAGAGCCTCGATTATGGCAAAAGATACCACCGGACGGCTACGGGTTACCGTCAAGAGCGCGGGCAGGCTGAAACTGTCCTCAAAACTCTGGCTGGAGCGGCAGCTTAACGATCCCTATGTGCTGCAGGCCAAGCGGGACGGCCTGCGCTCGCGCGCGGCCTACAAGCTGATCGAGATCGACGACAAGTACCGTTTCCTCAAACAGGGGATCACGGTGGTCGACCTCGGCGCCGCGCCCGGCGGCTGGAGCCAGATCGCGTCCAAACGCGTCGGCGCCGCCGACGGCAGAGGCAAGGTGATCGCGATCGACCTCCTGGAGATGCCGGAGATACCCGGCGTCAGCTTCGCGCAGATGGATTTTCTCAAGGACGACGCGCCCGGAAAGCTGATTGCCATGATGGGCGGTCGCGCTGATGTAGTGCTGTCCGACATGGCGGCCAACACCACGGGTCACCGCAAGACCGACCAGTTGCGCATCATCGGCCTGGTCGAAGTTGCCGCTGCCTTTGCCGCCGACGTGCTCAAGCCCGGCGGCACCTTCGTCGCAAAAGTGTTTCAGAGCGGCGCCGATGCAACCCTGATGACGCAGCTCAAGCGCGACTTTGTCACCGTCAAGCACGTCAAGCCGGCTTCGAGCCGCAAGGACTCTTCCGAGCGCTATGTCATGGCGACGGGATTCCGGGGCGTGCAGACGAAGCCGCCCTCGGACGGCGGCGCAGAATCGGCCGGGTAGACCGCCGGCCTCAAGCTTGAGCTTGCGCCAGGCTTTCCCTCAGTCGGATTTCCAGCGCCATCCGCACGTCCCTGGCGCTCATCAGCGCCCGCCGGATGTTCTTGTCTTCCGAACCGCTATCGAACGTAATCAACCGGTTGCAGTGCTGGCAGTTGGTCTGAAATCCGTCGCGGAGTTTTTGCGCGCGCTCGCGAAACACCTGCGAGCATTTGCTGCATCTGATTTTGACTTTTTCGTCGATCATGAAATCTCCCTGGGCACCGCGACAGCAATCTGGTGGCCGGGGCTTAAGGGCGTGTCGGCGAGTTTGTTAAAACTCTCATCAAATCAGTCCATGTTGATGGAGCCGGCCCGGATCACCTTGCCCCAGCGCTCGATTTCTTCCGGCAGAAACCTGGCGAGATATTCCGGCGTGCGCTGCTCCGGCGGCACGACCGAGAGTCCGATCGCTTCCATCTTCTCGCGCAGGTCGGGTCGCGCCACCATGTCGGCCAGCGCCTTGTTCATCCTGCGCACGATCGCCTCAGGCGTTCCCTTCGGAAAGAAGAAGCCATTCCAGACCGTGGCCTCGACGCCCGGCAGGCCCTGTTCGCCTGTGGTCGGAAGGTCGGCAATGATCGGCACGCGCTTTGGCGACATCACGGCGATGCCCTTGACGGTGCCACCCTTGACCTGCGCCGCTCCGGTTTGAATGGTGTCGCACATATAGTCGATGCGCCCTCCGATCAGGTCCTGCATCGCGGGGCCCGCGCCTCGAAAGGGGACGTGGGTGATGTCGACACCGATCGCCATGTTGAGCAGCGCGCATGGCAGATGCGTGCCCGAACCCACGCCTGCCGAGCCATACTGCATCTTGCTCTGGTTGGCCCTCGCGTAGGCGATGAATTCCTGCAGATTGTTCACTGGCAGGTCTTTGCGCACGATCAGAATCCGCGGCGATTCCGAAACCAGCCCGACCGGCTCGAAATCCTTCGTGGCGTCATAAGGCGGCTTCTTGTAGAGCGACTGGCTGTAGGCGTGCGTGCCGGTGTTGCCGATCAGCAGCGTGTATCCGTCGGGCGCCGCCTTGGCGACGCGGGCGCTGCCGACCGTGCCGGCCGCGGCACCCACATTCTCCACGATGATGGTTTGCCCGAGCACTTCACCAAGCGCCACCGCCTGTAGCCGCGCATTGGCATCAATGCCGCCACCTGCCGCGAACGGCACGACAAGGGTAATGGTCCTTGCGGGCCACTCCTGTGCGGCGGCCGTTGTCGTGACCGTGGCGAGCGCGAATGCGGCGGCAATAATCGCCTTTGACATCTGCACGGTGTCCTCCCCGACTGCTATTCACCCCAGCCGCTGATCCCTGGCGTCTTCGGTGGTCTCGCTGGCCGCCTTGGCTGCGGCCTTCGCGGCACCTTTTCGGCTGGAAATTTCGACCGCGCTGCGGCCGGAAATCTCGTGGCCGGCATCATCAGGCATCTGCCAGAAGAAGTAGGCCGAAATCGCCGAGATGATGGCGACAACGATGAAGGCCGGCGCGAAATCGGCCGCGCTGAGTTCAGTCACATGGCGCATCAACATGGTTGATTCTACCGTGAACGCGCCGATCGCGACGCCGGCGGAAATCGCCAGCTGCTGGTTGACGCTGACCAGCGTGGTGGCGCGGCTCATTTGCGCAATCTCGACCTCGGCATAGGCCACGGTGTTGATGGCGGTGAACTGCAGCGAGCGGAAGAAGCCGCCGACCACCAGGATGATGAAGATCAGCAGCAGCGGCGTCGTCACCGTGAACAGCGCGCAGGCGGCGAGAAAAACCGAACTGATGACAGCGTTGACGGTCATCAGGTTGCGGAAGCCGAAGGTGCGGATGATCCGCGCTGCCAGCGTTTTCATGCCCATGGCGCCGACGGCGGAGGAAAACGTCACCAGTCCCGAATGGAAGGGCGACAGCCCAAACCCCACCTGCATCAACAGCGGCAGCAGGAACGGCAGCGCGCCGATGCCGAGGCGAAACAGGAAACCGCCGAGGATGCTGGCGCGCAGCGTCGGCAGCCGCATCAGTGAAAAATCCAGCACCGGCGATTGGGTTCGCCGGGCGTGGATGACATAGAGCGTCATCGAAATCGTGCCGATCCCGACCAAAGCTACGATGACAGTCCAGGGCAGCAAATTGAGGCCGGCAACCGACAATCCGAATGCGATGCCGCCGAGCCCCAGCCCCGCCAGCACCAGCCCGTAGAGATCAAACCGCTCGGGGGTCTTGCTGCGGATCGGGTCGATGTAGCGCTGCGCCATGAAGATGCCGAGCAGGCCGATCGGAATGTTGATCAGGAAGATCCAGTGCCAGGAAAAATATGTCGTGATGAAGCCGCCGAGCGGCGGGCCGATCACCGGGCCGATCAGCGCCGGCACCGTGACCCAGGCCATCGCATTCACCAGCTGGCTCTTGTCGATCGAGCGCAACAGCACCAGCCGCCCCACCGGGGTCATCATGGCGCCGCCGATGCCCTGCAGGATGCGCGCAATGACGAAATGGGTGACCGAACTCGACAGCGCGCAGCCGATCGATCCCACCATGAACACGGCGATCGCGGCCGAAAATACCATGCGCGCGCCGAACCGATCGGCGGTCCATCCGCTGGCCGGAATGAACACCGCGAGCGATAACAGATAGGAAGTGATGGCGAGTTTCAGGGTCAGCGGGCTGGTGCCGATATCGGCTGCGATCGCCGGCAGCGACGTCGCAATGACCGTCGAATCCATGTTCTCCATGAACAGGGCGGTGGCCACAATAAGCGGGATCAGGCGTTCTTTGGTCATTGGAATCAGGGGAGGGACGAAGGGAGGCAGACCGGCTGTAACATCGTGATGCGCGTGGGGCCATTGCAGAACCCGCAAAACCAACTAAATCCTGTGTGACCGGCATTATCGCATTATGCGATAAATTACTTGATTAATGCATCGCATTGTGCGAGTTTCAACGCGTGAAAGACATAGAGTTTACGTCCGCGGCCGTGCGCCAATGGCGCAAACTCACCGCTGCCACGCGCGCGCAGATCGACTTCAAATTGAAGGCGTTCGCGGAAACCGGTGTCGGCGATGTGAAGGCACTCAAAGGCGCAGCCGGAATGCGGTTGCGCGCCGGTGACTGGCGCGTTCTGTTCACGATGACCGCCAACACCATCACCATTCACGCGGTCGGACACCGCCGCGAAATTTACGACTGAGAGGGCGTCATGGCAAAAGCCGGCACCGTAAAGAGCAATGTCCAGTTCATCCGTACGCCCGGTGGCGACGATCTGGCCGTCCTGCCGCGCATCGAATATGACCGGCTGGTTTCTCTTGCCGCCGAGGCGCAGGAAGATGCTGCCGCGAGCCGGATCGTTCGTAATTCCGCGCGCGCCCTCAAGGAAGGCCGCGAAGTCGTGCTGCCAAAGGCGGTGGTCGATCGCCTCGCCGGCGGTGATAACGCGGTACGCGTGATCCGCGAATGGCGCGACATGATTCAAGGCGAATTGGCTGTAGCGGTAGGCATCAGCCAGAACTATCTGTCCGAGATCGAAACCGGCCGCCGCAAGGGACCCGCCGAGTTGCAGAAGAAATTCGCCCGCGCGCTGGGGGTGCCGATCGACCTTCTGATCGAATAAGTTCAGACGGCGCACTCTTGCCGAAAGGGCAAAACCACCTAAATCCTGCGTGACAATGTTTACTGCGCGGCCTGGCCGCCGGAGATCCTATGATGATCTATTTCCTCGCCGCCCTGTTGCCGCCGCTTGGGCTGCTGCTCAACGGGCAGCCGTTTTCGGCGATTTTCAACCTGGTCCTGATCGTGCTTTGCGTGATTTTCGGGCTGATTTTCCCGGTCCTGCTGCTAGTGCCGTCGGCGCACGCGCTGATCGTGGTTCACATGAAGCGCGAGGATCGCCGACACCAGGAAGTAGTGGAGGCGATCCGCCAGCACGGCCCGCCGCCGGGCTATCCGCGCTAGGGGCAGGACCCCGGGGATCCCCTCACAAAAGCCTGTGCATGGCTGGCAAACGCTTTGATTCGGCGGCCCGCCATGCTATCGACCACCGCCAACCCCACCGATGGGCTTCGATTCGACGGTGACGCCACGGCGTCGGCGCAGGTCCTGCTCATCCCATAGGTCGTATCGCGGCAAACGAGCCGCCGAAGGAGTTGGTAAATGGCGCTGGTACAGGGACTTCAGGGGATTCGCGAAGCCTATACGTTCGACGACGTGCTGCTGAAGCCGGGCCTGTCGGACATCCTGCCCTCCGAGGCCGATATCCGCTCCCACGTCACCCGCGCCATCCCGCTCAACATCCCGATCATTGCTTCCGCGATGGACACCGTCACCGAAGCGCGGATGGCGATCGCCATGGCGCAGGCCGGGGGCATCGGCGTGATTCACCGCAATTTCGACGTTGACGGCCAGGCCGCCCAGGTGCGGCAGGTCAAGAAGTATGAATCCGGTATGGTGGTCAATCCGCTGACCATCGGTCCCGACGCCATGCTGTCGGACGCCATGGCGCTGATGACCGACCACGGCTTTTCCGGCATCCCGGTGGTCACCGGCGCCAGCAAAGGCGTGCCCGGCAAACTGGTCGGCATTCTCACCAACCGCGACGTGCGCTTTGCCACCGACCCGCGCCAGAAGATCTCGGAATTGATGACGCACGAAAACCTCGTGACGGTGCGTGAGGGCGTCAGCCAAGACGAGGCGAAGCGGATGCTGCACAAGCATCGCATCGAAAAACTGCTGGTGGTCGACGAGCAGTACCGCTGCGTCGGCCTGATCACCGTCAAGGACATGGAAAAGGCGGTCGCGCATCCCCTGGCCTGCAAGGACGCACAAGGCCGCTTGCGCGTCGCCGCCGCGACCACGGTCGGCGAGGGTGGGTTCGAGCGCACCGAGCGGCTGATCGACGCCGGGGTCGACATCATCGTGGTGGACACCGCGCACGGCCACTCCTCGCGGGTGCTGGACGCTGTCAACCGCATCAAGCGGCTCTCCAATGGCGTGCAGGTGATCGCCGGCAACATCGCCACCATGGAGGGTGCGCAAGCGCTGATCGATGCTGGCGCCGACGCCATCAAGGTCGGCATCGGTCCAGGCTCGATCTGCACCACCCGCATCGTCGCCGGCGTCGGCGTGCCGCAACTGACCGCGATCATGGATGCGGTCGAGGCCGCCAAGAAAGCCAACGTGCCCGTGATCGCCGATGGCGGCATCAAATATTCCGGCGATCTCGCCAAGGCGCTCGCCGCCGGCGCGGACATCGCGATGGTCGGCTCTCTGCTCGCCGGCACCGACGAAACGCCGGGCGAAGTGTTCCTGTGGCAGGGCCGCTCCTACAAGGCCTATCGCGGCATGGGCTCGGTGGGCGCGATGGCGCGTGGTTCCGCCGACCGCTACTTTCAGCAGGACATCAAGGACACCCTCAAGCTGGTGCCGGAAGGCATCGAGGGTCAGGTGCCCTACAAGGGCCCGGTCGGCAATGTCATGCATCAGCTGGCCGGCGGCCTGCGCGCGGCGATGGGATATGTCGGCGCGCGAAATCTCGCCGAGTTCCATGCGAAAGCGCAATTCGTGCGGATCACCGGGGCGGGCCTGCGCGAAAGCCACGTCCACGACGTCACCATCACGCGCGAAAGCCCGAACTACCCCGGCGGGGTCTAGCTATCAGGGCCCAAATAGACCACCCAAATCAGGCGAAACGCGGTACTATCGGAGCCACGCAATGCCTGCGCCGCCCATCCGGAATAGGATCGCGGCGCGGTTGTCTGGAAACTCATCTCAACACACGTTCAGAAAAGAAGTTGGTTACTATGGTCGATTGGTCGGACGACAGAATTGCCGCGCTTTCAGATCAGGATCTGAAGAATCTGCTGGTCAATGCGGAACGCAAATCCGTCGCCGAGGTCATCGCGCAATGCAAGGCCGAGATGGAAAAGCGCGATGCCGCAAAGCCCCGCAAGGCCGGAAAGCCGCGCACCGAGCTGAAGGAATTCGAGCACGACATGTCCGGCCAGCTCGCGACCGTCGGCAAGGAGATGGCTGAAAAGTACGATTTGTCGGAAGAGACCGCGAAGGCCAACTCGGTCGGCGTCAAGGGCTTCAAGTCGCACAAGCTGCTGGACGCCAAGGGCTACGCCAAGCTCGGCGGCATGCAGCGCGACGGCTCGGTCGCGGTCGACCGCTACATTTCCTATCGGCGCGGCAAGGACATCGTTTCGCTCAGCGTCTTCCTGCTCAAGGACCAGCCGATCGAAGCGCATGAGTTTCACGTCATCGCCCCGCAGGCCCTGCTCAATGGAGCAAAACCGGTGGCCGAGATCCGCCCCACAGCGACCGAGGCGCAGAAACAGTCCGCCGACAGCGGATTGGCCTTCAAGGATCTGCCGAGTGCTGCCGCCGCATTCGATACGGCGCTGGCGAAAATCACGGCTTAACTCTCATCCGTCATTCCGGGATGGTGCGTTAGCACCAGACCCGGAGTCTCGAGATTCCGGGTTTCATGCTTCGCATCGCCCCGGAATGACCAAACCAAAAAAATCGGAGGAAACAACCATGTCCCAATCCGCAAAACGCGTCGTTCTGGTCTCTCGCCCGGTCGGTGAACCCAAGACCTCGGACTTCCGCATCGAGGAGTGCGCGATCCCGACACCCGGCGCGGGCGATGTGCTGCTTCGCACCATCTGGCTGTCGCTCGATCCCTATATGCGCGGCCGCATGAGCGACGGCCCGTCCTATGCCGCGCCGGTGCCGATCGGCGGCGTGATGGAGGGCGGCACCGTGAGCGAGGTGATCGCCTCGAACAATCCCGCTTTCGCCAAGGGCGACATCGTGCTGTCACGCGCCGGCTGGCAGACCCACACGCTGTCCGACGGCAAGGGCCTGAACAAGATCGACCCGAAACTCGGTTCGATCTCGACCGCGGTGGGCGTGCTCGGCATGCCCGGCATGACCGCCTATACGGGCTTGCTGGATATCGGCAAGCCGCAGGCCGGCGAAACCGTGGTGGTGGCGGCGGCCTCCGGCGCGGTCGGCTCCGCGGTCGGGCAGATCGCCAGGATCAAGGGCGCGCGCGCGGTCGGCATCGCCGGCGGCAAGGACAAATGCGACTACGTCAAAAAGGAGCTCGGCTTCGACGATTGCCTCGATCACCGCGATCCCGAACTGGCGGCGAAGCTGAAAGAGGCCTGCCCGAAGGGCATCGACGTCTACTTCGAAAATGTCGGCGGTGCGGTGTTCGAGGCGGTGTTCCCGCTGCTCAATGCGTTCGCGCGGATGCCGGTCTGCGGCCTGATCGCCGAATACAATAATTTCGGCGAGACCTCGCCGAAATGGGCCGGCAAGATGATGCGCGCGGTATTGACCAAACGCCTGACCATCCGCGGCTTCATCGTCAGCGATTTCGCCGCGCGCCATGGCGACTTCCTGCGCGACATGTCGGGCTGGGTGCGCGAGGGCAAGGTCAAGCACAAGGAATTCGTCACCGAGGGTCTCGACAGCGCCCCCGCGGCTTTCATGGGACTTCTGAAGGGCGCCAATTTCGGCAAGCAGCTGGTGCGGGTCGGCCCGGACAAGGCGTAACGCGCGGAATACGGCGTCCGCCCGCGGCGGACGTCGGTGCGCATCGCATATCACTAGAATCCTACGCATTGTATAGCGGGGACGGTAACCAGCCCGCTTTACGCGCTCTCAACCTTCCCCGAATAATAACGAGCCCACCCGCCAACTTTTTCTGGGGCTTGTGACATGCGTATCATTCCAGCTGTCTTGTTGCTCATCGCCGTCGGCATCCCGCCTGCGTCGGCGCAGGGGACGCCCAAGCCCGCTGCTCCGAAGGGGCCATCCTTTGAGATGGACCATGGCAACGCGGCCGCCGCCGCTGCCGCGGGGAAAGCGCGGGCTGCGGAGGCAAGCGCCAAGGCAGACGCCATCCGCAATGGACGGCCGCTCGCGCCCAGCCAATCCACCGACTTTGGCGTCAATGGCGGCGGTGCCGTGCGCCTCGCTCCACCGCTCTCACCGGAGCAGCAGAAGGCCGATGCGGAAGCCCGCGCTGCCTGGCAGGCGCGTTGCCGGCCGGCCGTGGTTACAGACCGTGAGGGGCTGCGCCGGACCCAATATGCGGAGCCCGATTGCGACCTTTCCCGGTTCAATACCGGCGGGGGCGGCGCTTGAGCCGACAAAGCCGGCCAATCCGGCAATAAACATTGAATAGCAAGCCGACCGATTCACGACCTCCGGTAACAGGCTCTTAAGCGAAGCTGCCTAGTGTTTCGCTTCGACGCACGCTCGATCCCCGGTGAAGCCATAAGCCACGAACCATCGCGTGGGTTTCACGGGGTTTTTCGATGCGGGAGCGCACCGTTTCACCAACGCTCCCGGTACGGCTCATGAAAAATACCGCCCACAATCCCAATCGCAGCCTGGTTCGCATCTTCTGCCTGTCGCTCGGCGGATTGCTGTTCGTCTACACGGCGATTGCGATCTACACCCTGATGATGCGGCCCGATGTCGGTGCGGCGGAACTGGCTATCGGCCTGGTCCGGATCGCCTTTGGACTGACGCTGGGGGCGTTGTTCTGCTGGGGCTGGCTGGCGGAGCCGCTGGAGCGCCAAGTCAGGCTGATGGGAACCTTGTTCGAAGCCGACTACGATAATCTGAGCACCCAGACCAAGATCAGGGCGGTCGTGCTGGTGACGATGCTCAGCCTGCTGCTGGAACTGGTGCTGATCCGTTGGCTCGCCTCGGTGTTTCCGGTGTTCGCCTTCTACAAGAATTTCACCATGCTGGCCTGCTTCCTCGGCCTCGGCGCGGGCTATGCGGTCGCGGAAAAGCAGCGCTGCGCGCCCGCTTTGGTGTTGCCGATGCTGGCGCTGTTCGTCGGGGTCATCACGCTGCTGCGCTACGATACCGGCGGCGGACACCTGATCTTCTCGATCGGTTGGCTCTCCACGTTCGACCTGCCGGTCTACTTCCTGCTCGGGGCGAGTTTCATCCTGTGCGCCTGCATCTGCTATCCGGTCGGCCAGCTCTGCGGCAAGCTGCTGCACAGCTCCAATTCGCTGAAAGCCTACAGCCTCAATCTGATCGGCAGTATTTTGGGGGTCATCGCGCTGTTCGTGATGAGCCTCTATTGGTTGCCGCCGGTCATCTGGTTCGCCGTGGTCGGCGGCATGATGCTGCTGTTCGTGCTGCCGCGCGATAACTTCCTGCCGGTCGGCCTCGCCAGCTTCTGCGCGCTGCTGGCGATCCTGGCCTGGCCGGTGCAGCCCGAGACGCAGCGGATCTATTCGCCGTACCAGTTGCTGGAGCGCACCGCCACCGCCGAAGGATTGATGCAGATCCTGTCGGGCGGCAGCTACTACCAGAAGGTCTACAATTTCGCGGAGAGCAAGCGCGGGCAGGAGACCGACGCCGACAAATATGTTCGCGCCTATTACGAATTCCCCTACAATTTCAAGAAGCCGCCGGAGCGTGTCGCCATTGTCGGCTCGGGCAGCGGCAACGACGTCGCCACCGCGTTGCGGATGGGCGCCTCCCACGTCGATGCGATCGAGATCGATCCCGCCATCGCCTTTCTCGGCCAGAAGTATCATCCGGAGCGGCCTTACGACGACAAGCGCGTCAATTTGTCGATCAACGATGCCCGCAACTTCTTCCGCACCGCGGACCAGAAATACGACCTGATCGTCTACGGCGTGCTGGATTCACATACCGCGCTCAGCCATGCCTCCAATTTGCGCGTCGATTCCTACGTCTACACCCGCGAGGGGATCGCCGAGGCCTTCAAGCTGTTGAAGCCCGACGGCGTACTCTCGATCTCGTTCACGCTGGTCAACGACGCCCTCGGCTTCAAGCTGTCGAAAATCCTGAGAGAGTTGCCCGGCGCCGGCAAACCGCTGGCGGTGCGGGTACTCTATGATTATTCGAAAACCACCGCCTTCATCGTCAAGAAGGGCGGCGCGGTGACGATGCCGAACGCCAGCGCCTTTGCCGCGATCGGCTTTACCGACGTCTCCGACCTGTTCTCGCAACCCTATCCGGAGTCGGCGGTCCCGACCGACGACTGGCCGTTCTTCTACATGGTCGAGCGCGCCTATCCCTTCACCTACATGATCGCGCTCGGGATCATTCTGCTCCTCAGCTACTTCTTCGTGCGCCGGACCATCGGGTTCTCCGATCCGATCGATCGCAGCTATCTGCCGTTCTTCTTTCTCGGCTCCGGGTTCATGCTGGTGGAGACCAAGGCGATCACCGAGCTTGGGCTGCATCTCGGCGGCACCTGGGTGGTGATCGCGGCCGCCATCATGCTGGTGCTTGTCATGGCCTACATGGCCAACCTGATCGTGACGCGGACGACGCGCAACCTGACCGGGGCTGCCTATGTCGGATTGTTCGTCAGCCTTCTGGTCGGATACGCGCTTGCGATCAGCCACAGCGACTGGGCCTTCGGTCCGCCGCTGGTGCAACTGGCAATGAGCTGCTTTGTGCTGACGGTCCCCCTGTTCTTTGCCGGGATCATCTTTTCCAGCCTGATCGGCGAGGGCAGGATCAACATCTCCACGGCGTTCGCCTACAATCTGATGGGCGCGCTGTTCGGCGGCGTGATGGAATATAATTCGATGTATTTCGGATTTGCCTTCCTCTATCTGCTGGCGCTCGGCTTCTACGTGCTCGCCTGGCTGTTCTCGCGGAGATCCGCGTTATTGGCGCGCGCCACGCATTTAGTTCCGGCGGAGTAGCGTATCCAGATCGACGTCGATCTGGCCCGGCGCCCTGACGTGACGGAGCTCGAAAGCGTCGGGCTGGAAGCGGTATTCCACCAGCCCGACCTCCTTGGCGCCGATCACGTCCTGCTTGTGGTCGGGAATGATGAAGCCGGCCGACGGCGCCCAGACGTGCCTTGTGTGACGAAACGTAAAATCACGGCGCTGGTGCAGATGGCCGCTGGCGACCAGCCGCAGGTCAACGGCGCCCAGCATCGCCATAAGGCGGTTGCGCGAAGGCTCCGGGATGTAGCGTATCGCCGATGCTGCCAGTTCCGCATCGTCGGGCGAATTCAGAAACAGCGGCTTGTGCAGGAATAGCGCCACCGGCCTGCCATCGGAGCTCGCGAGCTGTCGAGCCAGCCAGTCGAACTGCTCGGCCTCATCAGCCAGACCCGTGTTCATCACCATGGAATTGAGGCCGATGAAACACCAGCCAGCGGCTTCGAAGCGCCAGTGGTCTTCACCGAAGTGCGCGCGGAAAGCCTGCACGCGTTGCGCGGTGACTGCTGAGGTCGGGGTGGGACCGAGCCGGGTCGGATTGTCGCCGATATCATGATTGCCGGGAAGATAGCGACAGGGCGCCGGAAGAGCTGCGTGAAGCTCGCGGGCAAATTCGAAGTCGTCCTGACAGGTCGGCGCATCCCAGGCGAGGTCGCCGCTGTTGACGACGAGATCGGGCCGCGTCGCGTCGATGTATTCGCTCACCCGGTGAAAATTGTCGGTGAGCTTCTGGTGGCGGCGGGTGAGGTGGGTATCTGAAATCTGGGTCAGGCGAAATTCGGCCATGCAATGATCCTTTTGGCCCGATTATATAATGGCCGGCGGCGGAATGATGAAAACTGACTATGACCGCGTCCGTTATCATCCGCCACCGGGTCGGCGCTTTCGCGCCGGCCGATGAAGGGCTCCAGCGGATGATCCAGTATTCCAGAGGCAGCATGGATTGAACCGATAAGCCGCGGCGTACTGGATACCCGGCTTTCACGGGGTATGACG
Source organism: Hyphomicrobiales bacterium (assembly GCA_038212905.1). Taxonomy (GTDB): domain Bacteria; phylum Pseudomonadota; class Alphaproteobacteria; order Rhizobiales; family Xanthobacteraceae; genus Bradyrhizobium. The sequence goes on along the minus strand of JBBQUA010000045.1, from coordinate 7,495 downwards.
GCCACTCTCTCGTTGATGCTCAGAGCACGCGATAGCGGATCGCGAAGGCATCATTCAGTTCGCGCGCCGGTTCGCCGCCGGGCGAGGCGATACGATCGACCAGGTGCCACGGCCCGAACTGATCGGAATGGCCGGGGTTCGCCGCGAGCCGCAGCTTGAACAGCCGCTGCGGCTGCCCCGGGAGGTGGAGCACCACGACGCGGTCGGTGGTTCGGTAGTCCAGCGTCACCGAGCCCCGGATCACGGTGCGGCCGTTGTGGTCGGATCCCGGCGCGACCTGCATCCGGGCCAGCTTCTGGTTTCGGTCGGTGACCAGTTCGACCCGGGTTTCGGACACCGCCGCAAGTGCTGCCTTGGGCAGTCGGATTTCGAATTCGACCGCGGGTTTTGCCGGATTGATGCCGAGATAGGCCTGGGCGGCATGCCGCATGTCCCAGGCCACGAAGGCGAGCAGTGCGAGCACCACTGTGGCGGCAAGGCCGTGCCTCAGAATGTCGCGCGAGCTGCGATAGCCGGAGCGGAAATAGACGGTCAGAACGATCGCTACCGCCAGGGCAGCGGCAACGCCCGCCAGCGCCGACATCACCAAGCCGATTACGCCGTCCGGGGTGTCGTCGGCCATTCTGAACAGCGAGGCCACGGCGCTGCCGGGTAGCTCGGCCATTTCAGCGGCACCCTTCAGGGCGGGAGAGGTCAGGTTCATCGCAGGTGCTCGTGGCTTTAGTGCCGGTTCGGCCCGAAATCGCTGGAACCGCATGGAGTTGGTCACGACAACGACGATTGTGGTTCAACGGCTGGATTCGGGATTGATTGTCATGAAGGAGCGCGGTCGCTATAGCGGGGGCCTGCGCTCCATCCGGGGGGAATTCTCAAGGGAAATCTTGATGTCGGTTCAAATGGTTTTGCTGCCGGTCTTCGTGCTGGTAGGGCTTGCCTTCGCGCTGCTGCTGGGGATGGCCTCGGCGCGGACCCGGGCGGTCGCGGGGCGGCAGGTCAGCCTCAAGGATATCGCGCTGCGTCAGCCGAACTGGCCCGAGCGGGTCACCCAGATCGGCAATTGCTTCAGCAACCAGTTCGAACTCCCGGTGCTGTTCTACATCCTGATCGCGCTGGCGCTGCCGCTGCGCAAGGCTGACCTCGTCATCGTGCTGCTGTCCTGGGTTTTCGTCGTCACGCGCTTTGTCCATGCCGGCATTTTCGTGACGTCGAACGACATGAAGCAGCGCTCGCTGGTCTGGTTCGCCGGCGTGCTGGTGCTGTTTGCGATGTGGCTCTACTTCGCCCTGAAGATGCTGTTGTTGAGCTAACCCCTTATCTAACCAAAGTATTGCGAAAGGACTCAATGACTCCCGCAGCGCGGCTCTCTGCCGCCATCGAACTGATCGGCACCATCGACGCAGAGCGCGTTCCCGCGGCGAAGGCGCTGAAGGAGTGGGGGACCGCGCATCGCTATGCCGGCTCCGGCGACCGCGCCGCGATATCAGGCCTGATCTGGGATGTGCTGCGCCGGCGCGCTTCCAGCGCCTGGATCATGGACGCCGATACGCCACGGGCGCGGGTGCTCGGCATGCTGAAACTCGAGCGCAAGCTCGATGCCGATGCGATCGCAGCCCTGTGCGACGGCGGCCGCTTCGCGCCGGAACCACTGACCGAGGCCGAACGGATGGCGCTGACCTCGCGGACCCTGACCGAGGCGCCCGCGCACGTCGCCGGCGATTTTCCGGAATGGCTCGATCCCTATCTGACGCAGGCGTTCGGCGATGACCGGGTGGCGGAGGCGACCGCGATGGCGAGCCGCGCGCCGCTCGATTTGCGCGTCAACACGCTGAAAGCCAACCGCGAGAAGATGCTGCCTTCGCTGGCGCATCTCGGTGTGGCGCCGACGCCGTGGTCGCCGCTCGGTCTGCGCATCGAACTCGGCGCCGACGCGCGCAATCCCGGCATCCATGCCGAGGAGGACTTTATCAAGGGCGCGATCGAGGTGCAGGACGAGGGCTCGCAACTGGCGGCGCTGCTGTCGGCCGCCAAACCCGGCGAGCAGGTGATCGACCTCTGCGCAGGCGCCGGCGGCAAGACACTGGCACTGGCGGCCATGATGCAGGGCAAGGGCCGGCTGATCGCCACCGACCACGACAAGCGCCAGCTGGCGCCGATCTATGAGCGGCTGTCGCGCGCCGGCGTGCACAATTGCGACGTCCGCACCCCGAAGGGCCCGAACGACACGCTCTCCGACATCCACGCGTCCGCCGACCTCGTGCTGATCGATGCGCCCTGTACCGGCACCGGCACCTGGCGGCGCAACCCCGACGCCAAATGGCGGATGCGTCCCGGCGCGCTCGAGGTGCGGCTGAAGGACCAGGTCACCGTGCTCGACCGCGCCGCTGCCCTGGCAAAACCGGGCGGCCGGATCGCCTACATCACCTGCTCGGTATTGCCGCAGGAAAACGGCGAACAGATCAGGGCTTTCCTGGGCCGTCACCCGGAGTTTTCGGTGGTGCCGCCGGAGCAGACGGTGACGGTGCTGTGGGACAAGGCCGAGGAATTTGCCGCCGCTGCGCTGCAATCGCCGGAAGGCTGGCTGATGACGCCGCGCCGCACCGGCACCGACGGGTTTTTCGTGTCGGTGTTGAAGCGGCAGGCTTGATTCCTACGAGGTGAGGGGCTGCCGCCACAACAAAACTTGTCGTCGCCCGGCTTGACCGGGCGATCCAGTACGCCGCGGCTTCTCTTGTAGCTTCAAACGTCTCTGGAATACTGGGCGGATTCAATCGGACGGCGCAACACCTCACTCCGGCTTGATGTTCGCGTCCTTCACCACCTTGGCCCATTTCTGGATTTCCGCGCCGATATGACCGGCGAACTTCGACGGGTCGCCGCCGACCGGTTCGACGCCCTGATCCTGGAAGCGGCGCTTGACGTCGTCCATCCCAAGGATCGCGTTCAGCTCGGTGTTCAGTTTGCGGACGAGTTCCGGCCGCATCCCGGCGGGCCCGACGACGCCGAACCAGACGGTGACCTCGTAACCGGGGACGCCGGCCTCCGACACCGTCGGAACGTCTGCCGCGAGCGGCGAGCGCATCGTGCTGGAGACACCGAGCGCGCGCAATTTTTTGCCATTGACCTGTGGCAGTACATTCGGCGTGTTGTCGAATGCGGTATCGATGTGATCGCCGAGCAGGTCGTTGACCATCGGCGCGCTGCCCTTGTAGGGGACATGCACGATGTCGATGCCGGCCATGCTCTTGAACAATTCCATCGACAGATGGTTCGACGAACCGATCCCGGTGGACCCATAGCTGACCTTGCCCGGATTCTTCCTGGCGTAATCGATGAACTCCTGGACCGATTGGATCGGCATCGAGGGCCTGATGACGAGGAGGTTCTGCGTCTGGCCGGCGAAAATCAGCGGCGTAAAGTCCTTCACCGTATCGTAGGGCAGGCTCTTGTAGATGCTGGGGTTGGTGCCGAACGGGAATGCGACGCCGAGCAGGGTGTAGCCGTCAGGTGGGGCCTTGGCGACGGAATCGGTGCCGATCAACGTGCCGCCGCCCGGACGGTTCTCGACCACAACGGCAACGCCCCAGGCCTCCGCGAGCTTTTGCGCAAAGATCCGGCCCATGGTGTCGTTGAAGCCGCCCGGCGGATAGGGAACGACGTAGCGGATGGTCTTGTTTGGATAGGTCTCGGGATCAGGCGCTGTCGGGGCGGTTTGGGCCTGCGCGGCGGATCCGCCGAGCAGCACAAGCAGCAACGCGCGGCAGGTGAAGTGAACAAGACGCGCCGCGCTCGATGGTACTTCAGCCTGCAGCGATTCAGACATAGCAAGGTCCCTCGATCAGTGGATGTGCGTTGATGAATGCTTCGTTGATCTCGACGCCGAGACCAGGCAATTCCGACGGCTTGACGCAACCGTCGGCGTCGAGCGTGTAGGGGACGCCGCCGACCTCGTCGCGGAACGGATTGCTCGGAGCGACGTCGCCTTCGAAATAACCGGGCATATCGACCGACGCCAACACGTTGAGTGTAGCACCCATGTTGATGCCGGTCGCCGAGGTGTGCGGATTGAACGACAGCTTCCAGGCCGAGGCCATGCCGGCGATCCGCATCCCTTCGGTGATGCCGCCGGTCTTGGACAAATCCGGCTGCACGAAGCTGACGGCGCCGTCCTCGATCAGGCGGGTGAACTCGAACCGCGTGTAGTGGTTTTCGCCGGCTGCGATCGGTGTGGTGCCGAACGACGTGGCGGTCTGGTAGGAACGATAATCCTGCGCCGGGAACGGCTCTTCCAGCCAGCCGATCCCGAGTTCATCATAGGCCGGCATCACGCGGCGCGCGTCGTCGACGCTATAGCCGGTGTTGGCGTCGACCAGGATCTCGATGACGTCGCCGACCGCTTCGCGCACCGCCGTGGCGCGCGCGACATCGTCGCGCGGATTGTCGCCGACGCGTAGTTTGATCGCCTTATACCCCTGCGCGACGTAGCCGAGCGCTTCCTGCGCCAGCGACGCCGGCGGCTGGTAGCCGAGCGAGATCCCCCCGGCATAGGCCTTGAGCGGCTTCGAGATGCCGCCGAGCAATTTGTACAGCGGCCAGCCCGCCGCCCTGGCGCGGATGTCCCACAGCGCCAGATCGAGGCCGCTCAGCGCCATTGCGGCGGCATAGCCCATGCCGTGGCTTGCCAGCTGCATCTGATAGACTCGCTGCCAGACGCCGACCACGTTCATGGCGTCCATGCCGACGACGAGTTCGGAGATCGTGGTGTCGATCAGCTTGGCGATCGCGCCCGGGCAGCGGCCGTGATGGGCCTCGCCCCAGCCGACCAGGCCTTCGTCGGTCGTGACTTTCACCAGCACCGCGTCGCGCTTGACGGCGCGGCCGATGCCGAGGCGGACGTTCTGGCCGTCGGGGACCTTGTAGGAGATCGGAACGGCCTTGATCGATGTAATGCGCATGGGAAAACCTCAGGCTGCCTTGTAGGCGGGGTTGACGAGATTGAGCGGCGCTTCGCCGCGCAGGATTCGAAGCATTTCCTCGGCCGCGCCGACCGCCATCGCGCGGCTGCTGGTGGCGGTGATGCCAGCCGTGTGCGGCGTCAGCAGCAGGTTCGGGCAGTCGAACAGCGCGTTATCGGACGCGAGCGGCTGCACGTCGAACACGTCGAGCGCGGCGCCGCCGATCTTTTTCGACCGCAAGGCGTCGATGAGGGCCGGGGTTTCAATGACAGCGCCACGCGAAACGTTGACCAGAACGGTGTGCGGTCGCATCCGACCGATCAGATCGCGGTTGACCATGCCTCGGGTTTCATCCGTCAATGCGCAGCAGACCACGATCGCATCGGCTTGCGCGAACAGATCGGCCAGCGCGACTTCCTCAATGCTCTTCGGCAACGAGCCCTTGCGGCGCGAGGTGCCGAGCACATTCATCCCGAAACCGTCACGCGCGATGCGGGCGATATAACGTCCGATGGTGCCGACGCCGAGGATACCGAGGGTCGATGTCTCCAGCTCGGTCAGGCCGTCCGCCGCCGCTCGGGCCGCCAACCAGCCATCAGCGCGCAGCTGAGTGTCGATCTTCTGCAAGGGACGGCGCAGATGCATCAGCGCCGACATGACATATTCGGCCACCGCGTTGGTATTGCTGCCGGGCAGGTTGGCAACGGCGATGCCGCGCGCGGTAGCTGCCGTCACAGGAATAAAATCGAGGCCGACGCCGTGACGCACGATGGCTTTCAGTCGCGGGGCGTGATCGACGATGTCGTCGGGCAGTTTGGCGCGCACGACGATGCCGTGGGCTTCCGCCGCCCATTTGCGCAAGGTGTCCGGCTGCGCGTCGGGCGCGGTGATCAGCCTTACATGCGGCGCCAGGATCGCCTCGCCGTCGGGGTGCATCGGATTGGTCAGCAGGACGACAGGTGTCTCAGGCATCGGGGGCAGGCCCTTCGGTAATGGGATTGGTGAGGCGACCGAGACCTTCGACCTCGACCTCGACGGTCGAACCTGGCCTGAGCCATGCCGGCGGCTTGTGCAGCCCGGCGACGCCGGCCGGCGTGCCCGTGGCGATGATGTCGCCGGGCTCGAGCGCTTGCAGGTGAGAGAGATGGCAAATGAGATCGGCGACGCCGAACAGCATGTCCCGCGTCGAGCCGAACTGCAGCGTGCGGCCGTCGACCTTCAGCGAGACCCGAAGCGCGTGCGGGTTGGGCACCTCGTCGCGCGACGCGAGGAAAGGTCCGAACGGACCGAAGGTCGGAAAATTCTTGCCGCAGTCGAAATTTCCGTCCGCCTTGATGATTTCGCTGGCGCTGATGTCGTTGAAGCAGCCATAGGCGGCGACGTGACCGAGCGCCTGATCCTTGGGTACATTCTCGGCCCGCACGCCGATCACGGCGGCCAGTTCGGCCTCCCAGGTGACGCCGCCGATTCCGGCCGGCAGGATCACCGGCTGTCCCGGCCCGGTAATGGTTCGCGGCGCCTTCATGAACAGCACCGGCTGTTCCGGCGGCGCCATGCCGCGCTCGGCCAGCGCGTCACGGTAATTATGCGCGATGCCGAAAATGCGCCGCGGCGCCGGCAGCGGCGCCATCAGCTTGATGGCATCCAGTGCAAACGTTGCATCCTCCGCAAGACCGTGGGCGCGAATCTCCTTGATGACATCGGGCAGGCCTGCCTCGAGCATAGCCTGTAGCTGCGGCGCCAGGCCCCGCAACGCCCCGCGCATCGACGCATGCGCGAGATCGACGACCCGATCGGTCGCGCCGCTGCCGTCGCCGAGCAGCACGCCCGCGCGCGCCACGCCCTGCGTGCTGAAGGTGACAAACTTCATGACCGGGCCATTGCCATCACGCGACCCGGTAGCGGTCGATCACCGCGCGATCGATCTCGATGCCGAGGCCGGCGCCGGTCGGGACCGCGATGATCCCCTTGACCTGATGGATCGGTTCGACCGCGAGATGATCGCGGAACGGGTTTTCTTCCTGCTCGAATTCCAGCATCGGCGGCATCGGAAACAGGCTCGGTGGCTGGTTCGGGATCGAGGCGAGGAAGTGGATGGTGGCGGCGAGGCCAACCGCCGAACCCCAGGCGTGCGGCACGCACTCCACGCCATGGGTCGAGGCCAGCGTCGCGATCTTCTTGCATTCGCTGATGCCGCCGGCGGCGCAGACGTCGGGCTGCACGATGTCCATCGCCTTGCGCACGATGGCGTCGCGAAAACCCCAGCGGGTGAATTCGTTCTCGCCGCCCGCCACCGCCATGTCGAGCGCCCGCGAAACCTCGATATAGCCGTCGATGTCTTCCGGCGAGATCGGCTCCTCGAACCACTCGATGTCGAGCTCCTCCAGCTTGCGTCCGAGCCGGATCGCGGCCGGCACGGTCAGGCAATGATTGGCGTCGACCATCAGCTTGATGTCGGGACCGATGGCATCGCGGACCGCCTTGACGCGTTCGAAATCGCGCTTGATCGAGCCGAGTCCGATCTTCATCTTGATCGCCTTGAA
>JBBQUA010000044.1:0-27163 GCA_038212905.1 Hyphomicrobiales bacterium | reverse complement strand
CCGATTCGATCCCGCGCGTTACGCAGGACGTCCCGATCGGCAGTGCCGATTGTATTCAGGTCTCCATCTTCGAAGTACCCGATAGCGCGCAGAACTTGCGCCGGTTCACCATCGAACATTTTTTTGAAAGCGCTCAAACCGGCCGGCAGAGACACGCCCGCCGAAATCATCGCGGCGATGTCCCGATAGTCCTTGGCTTCGGCGCGGTCCAGCGTCGCCTTCAGCTTGGTCGCCATCAGATCGTCCAGGGATGCGACCAGCAATGCGCCGTCGCAGGTCTGCAACGGATCATTGACATGGCCGAAATCGATACCGCCGAAGAACGAAATCTTCACCGGCCCGGACTGCATTTGGGCGAGGACCACCAGCGTTTCCGGCGCGTCCTGCAATACAGCAGCCCCGCGGACAAATTGAAACTTCGCGCGTATCTCATCCTTGTTGAGCGGGCTTGATCGAAAGAAGTCAAAATCCACTGACTCGCGATGACCGAGGTGAAGTGCAATGGCGGTCCCGCCGTAGAGAACAAAATTCAGATCGGCAGCGGGCGCCAGACTGGTCCAGATTTCCTTTTGCGCGGCCGGAAGGGCGTCGAGCTTCGGCTCAAGGCATTTCGACATGAAATGATCTCCGCGGAGTCCTATCGGAAATCGCCGCGTCGGTGGCCAACGACAACCGTCCGCGCCAAAACTCCCACGAGCGTTCATTGATCCAGCCCGGCTCGGCATGCAGCATGATTTCCACCAAACGCGGCTTGCCGACGGTCTGCTCCAACAGCAGGATATCATCGTATGTTGCAAGATTCATCGTTTGAGCGATGATCCGGTCTTCGGAATGCGGCCTGTCGCCGACCGGCTCCCACCACAGGTATTTGCGGCCGAACTCCGCGATCGTTTCACCTGAAAGATCATCTGTTGCCATGCTGCCATAATAGCCCATCTAGCGGTCGTTTTCCACAACGGCCCGCGCGTTTGCATGCGATGCTCGCCGACCCCTCCGGTTTCGGAGGCGCGCAAGCCAGGGAACCATCCCACCTCGACAACGTTGTCGGCTGTCACTGGAGGATTTGCCATGCGCTTGTTTCTGGGAATGATTTTGGGGGCGCTGCTGCTGACCGCCGGAATCTACGTTTACGATTCGTCGTCGACCTCGACGGTCGCGAACGGCCAGGCCGCATCGGCCAATCGAACCATCGTCAACTGGGACGTCGCGGCGAGCGAATGGAATTCGCTGAAGCAGCGCGCACAGGACGATTGGGTCAAGCTGTCGTCAAAGTAATAGCTACAGCAAAAGAATTAGGCGCCCTCGTCCTTGACGGGGGTGCCTTTTGGCATTCCGCGCCGCTACTTCTTCGCCGCCTTGCGCGCATCGGCGATGGCCTGATCGAACTGCGCCATGGTCAGAACGCCCGGTACCCGGAATTTGCCGACGATGAAGGACGGTGTGCCCTTGAAGCCGAACGCCGCGGCCTGTTCGCCGTTGCGCGCGAGGATGGCGTCGATCGCCTTGGCGTTGGCGGCGAGATCACGGTCGGCGCGAGCGAGATCGATTCCAGCGCCGGCGAGCAGCTCGCGGACCCGCGGCGCGGTCAGCTTCGAGCTGACCCCTATCAGCGCGTCATGCGCCTGGATGTACTTGTCCTGGTATTTGCTGGCCAGCGCCATCCTGGCCGCGATCACCGACACCTCGCCGAGAATCGGCCAATCCTTGTGCACCAGACGGACCTTGCCGTCGTCCTGCACCACCTGGCGAAGCTCCGGGGCGATCTTGCGGCAATACGGGCAGTTGTAATCGAAATATTCGACGATGGTGACGTCGCCATCGGGATTTCCGACCACCGGGATTTCCGGATCGCGCAACACCAGGGCTTCCGTCAGCACCTTGTCGTCGCCTTGCGCCAGCGCCGATCCCAATCCCGTGCCGAGCATGATCGCACCGGCCCCAAGCACGCGAAGCGCTTCGCGCCGGGTTGGCGCCTTCAAGGGCCGGGCCCGATCGATCGATTGGTTCATGTGAGGTCTCCCGGCCGCATCGCGATGCATTCTGACTTATCTACGCTCAAGATAGGGATAGATTACGCGCCAGCATATAGAGCGCCACCGCAATAATGACAGCGGCAAACACGATGTTGAGGGCGCCGCGCCGCTCCGACAGCAGCCGCGCCGAGCGGGTGCCGATCACTCCGCCGGCAATGCCTCCGGCGATGAACAAGCCGGCGAGCCCCCACGCGATCAGACCGGACCAGGCGTAGCTGGCCGCCGTGGTCAGGCCGAATGCCGTCACCGCGACCAGCGACGAGGAGACCGCGTTCATGATCGGCATTCCCGTCGCCAGCATCAGCGCCGGCACGATCAAAAATCCGCCGCCGATGCCGAAGAAGCCGGACAGCGTTCCGGTCACCAGACCGAGGCCGAGAATGGCGGGGGTATTGGACAGGGTCATCTGCACATCCGGCAGGCCGATCCGCGACCGCGTCTTCAGCATCAGGATGGCAATCACCAGCATCAGCAGCGCGAACAGCGCCAGCAGTTTCTGGCCGTCCATCATCTTGCCGAGGATCGAGCCCCCGAAAGCGCCGGCGATTCCTGCCGCCGCAAAAGGCAATGCGCAGGACCACACCACGGTGCCGCCGCGCGCATGGTTCGACAGATTGACCGCGGCGTTGGCGGCCACCGCGATGGCGCTGGTGCCGATCGCTACATGGGCCTCGGGCACGCCGACCACGTAGACCATCAGCGGCACCGCGAGAATCGATCCGCCGCCGCCGACCAGCCCCAGCGAAAACCCGACCAGCGCGCCCGACGCCAGCCCCAGCACGCCCTGCATAACGGTGATCATTAAGCTCGCAACCTCGCTGCCGCGGCGGGAATAGTGGAAGGAGTTTCTCCAAATCCCTACGCTGACAGCATGAAAACTGCAATGGTGATCAGCTGATCAGCAGCGTCACCGCCAGCGGCACCAGCAACGACGTCACCAATGCATTCAGGCTCATGGCGATGCCGGCAAAAACGCCGGCGACCGCGTCAACCTGAAACGCGCGGGCGGTGCCGATGCCATGCGCCGCAATGCCAACGGCGAAGCCGCGGGCACGGAAATCCGTAATCCCGATCCAATTCATAAAGGGCGTCACGACGATGGCACCCATGATGCCGGTCAGGACCACCGCGACCGCGGTCAGCGACGGATCGGCATGCAGGGCCTCGCTGATGCCCATCGCGACACCCGCGGTGACCGATTTCGGCGCCAGCGACAGCACTAGCGCGCGCGGCAGGCCGGCGGCCTCCGCCAGCAGCACCACCGAGACGATCGCGGTCACGGAACCGACGGCCAGCGCCGCCAGCATCGGCAGGATCGCGGCCGCTACCACCCTGCGATTTTCGTAAAGCGGCACCGCCAGCGCGACGGTCGCCGGTCCGAGCAGGAAATGCACGAACTGCGCGCCGCCGAAATAGGTCGCGTACGATGTGCCCGTGAGCAGCAGGAATGCCGCGATGATCCAGATCGAATGCAGCACCGGATTGGCGAGCGGATGACGATGCGTCCGGATCGATACCGCGTCGGCGGTCGCATAGACCAGCAGCGTCACCGTCAGCCAGAGCAGCGGCGACTGCGAAAGGTAGACCCACAGGGAGAACGGATTTTCGCTCATGGCGGGTTCTTTCCCGGTGCCATAAGGCGGCTGACGGCGAGGAACGTCATGACCGTCACCAGCAGGGTAACGACCACGGAGAGCGCCAGCACGGCTGCGATCGCGACGCCGTGCCCGGCGATGAGATCGAGCTTCTGCATGACGCCGACGCCGGCAGGGACGAACAGCAGCGACAGGTGCGCAAGCAGGCCGCGGCTGGCGTTCTCGACGCCCTCCTCGCGCAGCGGCCCGCGCGCGAGGAACTTGAGGCGATCACGCGCCAGCAGCAACAGCAGCAGAAGCAGCAGGCCTACCACCGGGCCCGGCATCGGCAGGCCGAGGCCGCGGACCATGACTTCACCGGCCAGTTGACACAATAAAATCAGGCTGAGGCTTGCTATCATGAGTTAAATCCGCACCGGGAAACGCCGCATCAGGCGACCCCGGCGGAGGCTTGTCAATGTCCCGGTCAGGCGGCGCGCGTGCCCCGACGCGGGTGTCTTCGACCTCACGCCGCTGCAGCGCCAGCGGCGCGCAGGCCTTCCTGTTCCACTGCATCATCTTCGGCCAGAGCCTGTTGTTTTTCGAACGCGGCCCGCGCAAGCGCGCGCCGCTGATCGCCCAATCGGCCGAAAAGCTGCTCGACGATTCCGCCTGAGCGCGGCCGACCGAGGTGCCGGCCGGCCGCATTGGGTCGATCAGGCCTCAAGCCTTCAGCTTCTTGTTGCACTCACTCCAGTAGCCGCCGCCCTTCTGGATCCATCGCAGGCCGCCGGTGGTATTGGCGGCCTTGTTGGCCTTCCATTGCTCCGCGCAGGTGTGCATCCGCGCCTTGCCGGCGGTTTCCTTGGAAAATTTCGGATCCACGGCGGAGGGAAACACCGCCGGGCCGGCCGGTGCGGTCGGGGCAGCCGCGGTGTCTTTCTTCGACTTCGGCTTGGCGGCCGCCTCCTTCGGCTCGGCCGGTGCGGCGACAGCCGTTGCAGCCGGCGCAGCCGTAGCATCGGCGCCGCATTGGGCCTTGCGGAAATCGTTCCATTTCTGCTCGCCGAGCGTACCGGCGGTCTTGGCGGCCTGGTATTTCGCGCTGCATTCCTGCGCGGTCAGCGCTTGCGCCGGCGATGTCGGCGTGAACGCCGCGAAGGCCGACACGGCAACCGCGCACCATAACTTTGCTTGAAGGGTCATCCTTGGTTTCTCCCCTGGGGACATGACGATTGGAGGAGCTCATCCTAGCGCAACCGCAGCGTGCGGCAATGCGCGGGTTGAAGGTTCGGTCAGGGTTTTGCGAGTACGGCGTGTGCAGAAATCTTGCAGGCGAAGTGGCACAGGGCAACGCGCATTGCTGCGGTCGCTTCAGCGCATTTGTCCCCGGGGACCGGATTTGCCATAAGGTGGCGTGAGCCTGATCCCCACAATGGCGGCTGCCTATGCCAACCGCGCCCAACTCCTCAACGTCGCCGAGACGCTCGCGATCGGCATCGCCGGCGGCGCGCTGTTTCTGTTCGCCCATCTGCCGGGCGGGCTGATTTCGGGCGCCATGATCGCGGTCGGCATCGCCGCGATCGCCGGCAGGCCGCTCAGCATGCCGCCGATCCTGACCCAGTCGGTGCTGCTGCTGCTGGGAATTTCGCTGGGCTCGCTGGTGTCGCAACAGATGCTGCACAATATGGCCGCCTATCCCCTCACCATCGCGCTGCTGGCGCTGGCGACGTTCTGCTCGACCTTCGGCAGCAGCATCTACCTGCAGCGGTTTCATGGCTGGGACAAAACCTCGGCGCTGCTGGCCGCAACCCCCGGCGCGCTGTCGCAGATCACCATCCTTGCCGCCGAGAAGGGCGCCGATGTCGCCGCGATCGCGGTGGTGCAGACTATGCGCGTCATCATCATTATCGCCGCGCTGCCGCTGGTTCTGGCGCTGATGGGAATAGCCCCGTCGACGCCACTTGCCGCGACCCACACAATCGCCTCGCCGCTGGAGCTCGGCGGACTGATCGCAGCCTCGGTCGCGGCGGCGCTGCTGCTGCGACTGGTGAATTTTCCGGCAAGCTGGATGTTCGGCGCGATGATCGCATCGAGCCTGCTGCACGGCACCGGCACGATCGAGGGGGCGTTGCCGGACTGGCTGCGCAACGTCGCGCTGGTCGGCATCGGCGCCGTGATCGGCACACGATTCGCCAAGATGAAGGTCAAGACCCTGCTCGGCCATGTCCACGCCGCGCTCGGATCGTTCGCCATCGCCATCGTCATTTCAGCCGTCTTCGTCGCGGTGATCGCGCTGACCACCAACGTGCGGGTTGCCGACATCATCGTGGCGTTCGCGCCGGGCGCGATGGACGCCATGCTGGCGCTGGCGCTGACCCTGCATATCGACCCGATCTTCGTCGGCGCCCATCATCTGTCGCGGTTTGTGTTCGTCTCGATCACGACGCCGGGGATCGTGCATCTGTTCGGACGGCCGCAGGAAGATGTCGACGATTAGGGAAACGAGGCGGAGAAGCGGGTTACGGCGGGCACGCGCTAACGCAGGCGGCGCTGCAGCCGGAAAACTCCCCAGCCGGCGATCGCGGCCATCAACAGCGAGATCAGCACATTGTAGCCGGCCAGCGACAGCCCGAGGAAGCGCCACTGCACCTCGTCGCAGCGGATCACTTTTGTGGTTTCGAGCCGCTCCAGCAGGTTACCGGCGCTGCCGAGATTGACCACCGGGCCGGAGCAATCGGTCGGCCCCTGCCAGAACTTCCATTCGACCCCGGCGTGATAGGCTCCCAACCAGGCATTGCCGAGCGCGGCGGCGGCCAGAATGGCGAGCCCCGCCAGCAGCACCGAGCGCGGCGTATCCCTGGCCGCCGCGAACGCCAGCAGCGCCCCGAGCGGGATCGCCAGGTAATAGGCATAGCGCTGCTCGAGGCAGAGCGGACAGGGCCGGATGTCCAGCACCAGCTGAAAGAACCACGCCCCCGCCAGCGTCGCCGCCGCTATGGTGGTGATGGCCAGCGCGGCCGACCATGCGGGATTGCCCCGAGGTGTATACGACTGGCTTGCGGTGGCATTCAGCGTCACGGTCGTCTCCTGTCCCAAGGCGTCGTATCCCGCAGCCAGGGCGCTGTCGAGACAGGGCGCGATCACACTGGAGTGTTTTGGGCGGCCCGAGCGGCTGTTGGCACCTCGTTTCGAACACCGAAGGCGCTTGAAAGCCGTTACAAAACCAACGGGTTGACCCGCCCTCCCCGGCCGCTATATTCCGCCCGCTTCACGACCTCAGGCCTTCCGGCCGGCGTCGCGAAGGCCCCTGTGGCGGAATTGGTAGACGCGCTCGACTCAAAATCGAGTTCCGCAAGGAGTGCTGGTTCGATTCCGGCCAGGGGCACCACCACCTCTCCTTGATCTTGCTCAGAATCAGCGTCTCCGCATCTTCCACGGTCGTATCGCTCCGCCACCTTGCGAGCATTGACGACCAGATCCGGACCTACCGAAGTCCCAGCAAAGCGTCCTTTGAAACCGCTCCGCCCCAACTCCTCGATGCTTCGAACAGCGCCATCGCCGGAGCCGTCGCGGGCAAGGTCTCGGGAACGATCAGTCTGATCTCCTTGGCGAGTTCAACCCCTTCGACACGTAGCGCGACAAGCCGGCTTGCAGCGACTTCATCGGCAACCGACGATTCCATTACGATCGACGCGCCGCAACCGGCGCGAACCGCGCGCTTGACGGCCTCTGTACTGCCGAAGCCATCGATGATCACGAGAGCGTTCGCGAGCGGACCCAGTCCGCTGCGCAAGACATGCCCGGTTCCGGTGCCGGACTCACCACCCAGCAGTGGTTCGCCTTGTAGTTCGGCCACCGACAGGGAGCCGAGCCGGGCCCAGCGATGATCGGGTGCGACGATGACGACCAGCGGCTCGCGCGCGAAGGTGCACGCGGCAAAACCTTCCCTGCCGTCCCACCATTCCATGGCGGCGAGATCGGCTTCGCCGCGTTCCAGCCGGGCGATGACATCATTGTTCGAGCCGATCCATTGCTCGACCGGAATGCCGGCGCTGCGCCGGAAGGCGGCCAGATGAGGCTGCAGCAAATAGGTGCCGACGTTGCTCGATGCGGCCACGCGCAACGTCGGAAGATGGACGAGGCTGCGCACGCGCCCGGCGGTTTCGACCAGCGAACGCGCCAGCGGCAGGAAGCGCGCGCCCTGGTCGGTCAGCATCGCGCCGCCGCGCTGGCGCAGGACCAGGGGCGCGGCCAGAACCTCTTCGAGCTGGCGGATGTGATCCACGATGGTCGAAGGCGCCAGATCGAGCTGGCGCGCGGCGGCGCGGATGCCGCGGGCGGCGATCACGGTGAGAAAGGTTCTGGCGTGGGTCAGGTTCAGCATCTTATCCGGTCAATGCCGCGGTCTTCGTTCTCTCGATATTGACGAGCCCAGCGGGCAGCTGGCCTGCCAGGGCTTGCAGGATGCTGGTGGCGGCGGATAGTTCGATCTGGCGCCGTGCCGACGTCACGGCCGATCCGATATGCGGCGTCAGCACTGTTCGCGCCCCCGGCGCTGTCAATCTCGCGTCGATCGACATCGGCCGATGCGGCCGCGCCCAGTCCTCGCATTCGAACACGTCGGCGGCATAGCCGCCTAGATGACCGCTCGCCAGCGCATCGGCTACCGCGGCTTCATCGACCAGCGATCCGCGCGCGGGATTGACCAGCAACGCCCCGGGCTTCATCCGGCCGATGGCCTGCGCGTTAATCAATCCGGTGGTGGTCTCCGTCAACGGCAAGCCCAGCACCACGAAATCTGACAGCTTCAAGACGTCATCGAATGCCACCCGCTCGACGCCGGCGCTTTCGCCTGACGGCCTTGTGTCGAATGCGACGATGCGGCAGCCGAATCCGGAAAGCCGGCGCGCGATGGCCTGGCCGACCAGGCCGAACCCGACGATCCCGACCGTCGAGCTGCCGATGCCCGTTCCATACAATTGAGGCCGCCAGCCGGCGAAGCCCTGACGACGGATGCCGGCATCGCCGAGCGGGATGTGCCGCCCGAGCGCGATCATCAATCCGATCGCCAGTTCGGCGGTCGGCTCGGTCAACAGATCCGGCACGATGGTGACCTGGATGCCGCGTTCGTGCGCGGCATCGACATCAATATTGTCATAGCCCTTTAGCGCGGCGCCGATGATTTTCAGCTGGGGGCATCGTTCCAGAAAGGCCCGATCGATGCGGTCGGTCATGAAGGCCATCAGCCCGGTCGCCTCCCGGCACCGTTCGATTATTTCATCCTGGCTCCACGGCTCGGAACCCTCGTTCGCGACGACGCGGGCCACGCGCTCCAGCGCGGCGCGCGTCTCCGGGAAAACCCGGCTGGTCAGGACGATGAGGGACGATTTCGTCATCGATGCACCGTTACTTGAGTGATTTTCGCAAGTACGCGCCGACACTGTCGACCATCACGACACAGGCGAGGATCGACAGCAGGATGGCCGATACCTGGTCGTAGTTCAAAAGCCGCAGCGCCGCGATCAATTCGAAGCCGATTCCGCCGGCGCCGACGATGCCGAGCACGGCGGAGGCGCGGAAATGATACTCCCACCGGTAGATCGTGACGTCGGTCAGCTGCGGCAGGACTTGCGGCAACACCGCGTGCATGATGACCTGCATCGGCGTCGCGCCCGCGGCGCGCGCCGCTTCCAGCGGCTTGGGATCGACATGCTCGATCGCCTCCGCATAGAACTTTCCCACCATGCCGACCGAATGCAGCGCCAGCGCGAGAACTCCCGGCAGCGCGCCGAAGCCGACCGCGGCAACGAACAGAACACCGAGGATGATCTCCGGCACCGAACGCAGAAAGGCGAGCAATGTCCGCACCGCCAGATAGACCGCCGGATGCGGGCTGGTATTGGGCGCGGCGAGAAGCGCCAGCGGCAGCGAGAACACCACCGCGAGCGCGGTGCCCGCGATCGACATCGCCAGCGTATCCAGCAGCGGCCGTATCCATGTCCGCCAGCGGCCGAAATCGGGCGGCACCATTTCCGAGGCCAGCGTAGAGATCGCGGGCCCGCTTTCGATGAAACGCTGCGCATCGAAAAAACCGGTTGCCGCGAGCGCGGCGATACAGGCGGCGACGATCAGGCCGACCAGCCCCGCCCCGCGCAGGGTGGAGCGTCTCTGGTCGGCGAGAATGGCGTCGAATGTCGGCGAAGCGGACTTCATCTAGAGCTTGGCGATGTCGAGTTGCAGCACCTTGGCCATGTCGCGCAGCACGTCGTAATCCTTGTCGGTTGCCGCCGCGATGGCTTCGACGCGGAACAGTTTCAGGATGGCCGGATCCTTGAGGTCGAGGAACGCCTTCTTGATCGCGTCCTTCAGTTCGGGCTTCAGAAAACCCTGCAGGGTGATCGGATAGTTCGGGATCGGATCGGACAGCGCGATCTGCCTGAGTTTGGCGGGATCGATTTTTTTGGTCTCGATCAGTATCCGGTAGATCGATTCGGACAACGCCCCGGCAGGGACCTGCCCGGCGGCGACGGCGCGCGCGACCGCATCGTGCTGGCCGAGATGAACGACCTTGTAATCGGCATCTCCGATCAGTCCCTTCTTGGCGAGCAGCGCACGCGGCGCGAGATGGCTCGACGTGGAAGCCCGGTCGCCGAACGCGAACGGCTTGCCCTTGATATCAGCTACTTCCTTGACCGGGCCGTCCGCGGTTGCGATCAGGATCGACTGGTAATTGGGTTTGCCCTTTTCGACGCCGACGCCGAAAGGCTCGATTTCCGGCGCCTTCGACTTGGCGAGCACATAGGAGAACGGGCCGAAATATCCGACCTCGATCCGGCCGAAACGCATCGCCTCGATCATTGAGGAGTAATCCGTGGTGACGATGATCTCGACCGGCTTCTTGAGCACGCCCTCGAGATAGGCCTTGAGCGGCTGCGCGTTCTGAATGATCGTCGCGGCATTCTCGTCGGGCAGCAGCGCGATGCGCAGTTTGTCGGGGTTGGCCTTGTCGGCGAACGCCGGGCCAGCGAACGCGCAAAGGCCGGTCGCGACCGAGGCCAAAAGGAATTCACGGCGTTTTATCATGTAGTCTCTCCATCCTGTTGAAGGGTTCGATCAGGCGGCTTGCGCCAGGCTCTGGCGTTCCGTCGCGTAGATATGATCGAGCGTGTGCGACCCGAGTTGATCGGGCGCGCCGTCGAAAACGATGCGCCCCTGTGCGAGGCCGATTATGTGATCGGCGAATTGGCGAGCCAGATCGACCTGATGCAGGCTGACGATCGCGGTGATGCCGTCCTCGCGGCTGATCCGGTGAAGGTCCTCCAGCACCCGGACCGACGTGGCGGGATCGAGGCTCGCGACCGGCTCGTCGGCGAGCATGATCTCCGGCTTCTGGGCCATGGCGCGGGCGATTCCGACGCGCTGCTGCTGCCCGCCGGAAAGCTGATCGGCGCGGTTCAGCGCGCGGTCGGCCAGACCGACCCGGTCGAGCGCCTCCAGCGCCAGTAGGCGGTCGGCGCGCGGCAAGGGAAACATCGAACGGAGGGCGCCATGCGCGGCGAGCCGTCCGGTCAGGACATTGTCGAGCGCCGACAGACGGCCGATCAAATGATGCTGCTGGAACACCATGCCGGTGCGCCGCCGATGCGCCCGCAACTGGGCCCGGCTGGAGAAAATCGATCCGCGCCCTTCGACGCGAACCTCGCCGGAAGTCGGTCGCACCAGCCCGTTCAGGCTGCGCAGCAACGTCGATTTTCCGGCTCCCGAGGTGCCGAGAAGGACGATGAATTTCCCGCGCTGGAAGACCGCCGTCGTAGGCCGCAGCGCCACCACGCCGTTGGGATATGTAACAGCCACATTCAAGAGCGATAACATGTCGGACCCCTGAGAGCAGAAGCCGCATGTTCGGCTGTTCCGAACAAACCGGGCCAATGTTCACTCAGTCCGACTATCAAGCGCCCATGACGGGGGGATGACAGCTGGTGTAACCGCGCTCGCTCAAAATCGAGTTCTATAAGCAGTGCAGGTACGATTCCGGCCAAGGCAGCAAGATTGTATTGATCGCCGCCGCACCCCGCCACCCCTACGGCAACTGCACCGTAAACCTCGTGTGAAACAGATCCCCCTTATCGACCCGTTGCTTGAGCTGCTGCAGCCCCTTCCACGTCACATCGTCGTAGTAGAGCTTGCGGATGCCGGGATCGGTGATCTCCGTATCCCCGAACGTCCCCCACAGCATGCGGATTTCGTCGGCGCCGGAATAGTCCACCAGCAGGTTCTGCATGTCCGCCTGAAAACCTTCGGCCTCGACCTCGCCGCCCGGCTCGTAGAAACAGTCGAACACGATGCCGAGCATGACGTCGCGGTTGCAGATGGCGTTGACGGGCGGTTCCGGCACCGGCGAGGCGAAGGCGCCGCCGCCGATGAACATCTGGAAGCAGAGCAGGACCTTGTCGGAATTCACCACACGGTCGAGCAGGTCGACGAAGGCGGCGACGAATTTCGTGGTCAGCGGCTGCCTGGTGCAATTAAGCCGTTTCTTGTAAGGATCGGCGAACTCGCGGCCATCCGGGGTCGTGCCGGTACGCCGGACGAATGAATTCGCCATGTAGGACAGCGATTCCGGGCCTTCATAGCCCACGCAAGGAAGTGCGTAATAATCGCCGACAATATTGTCGATCGCGGTTTCCAGGAATTTGACGTTGGTGCCGCCGTCATCCTTGCCGTCCTTGTTACCGTTGACGATCTCCAGCAGATAGACGGCATCGATCGGCCAGCTGCGGCTGACCACCGTCATGCACATATCGACATCGGGCGGCAGCCCGGCGGGTTTTGCGGCGACCCACTGGGTCCAGCGCTGGATCTCGTCCATCGCCTTGCGGAACAGCGACTTTTCGTAGATGAAAGCGCCGCTGTAGCCCCAGGAATACGGGTGATCGACGTCGGCGATCGCCTCGAAGGTGATCTCGGTGATGATACCAAAACTGCCGGGGCCGCCGCCCAGCACGCCCCAGTACAGGCTGTTCTCGTCCCGGACCGCCGGGCGTTGAACGGTGACCATCGTTCCATCCGCCTGGTAGATGTCGAACTTGTAGACGTGGTCGAGCGCGAGGCCGTAGCTGCGCAGGAAGTGACCGAAGCCGCCGGTTTGCGCGTGGCCGCCAATCGCGACGCGCGGGCACTCGCCATGCGGAATGGTGACGCCCTCCTGGTTGAACTTCGCGGCGATATCGGTCAGCAGCGCACCGGCGCCGACCGTGGCGTAGCTTTTGCCATTGGCTTCGCTGACGTCGATATTGCTGTAGAGATCCATGCTCAGAAGAATGGTGTCCTCGCCGCCGGAGGACAGCCCGCAATATTGGTGACCGCCGCTGCGCGCCTGCACTTTCTTCGCATTCTTGACGGCAAAGCGGATCGCCACCCCGACATCGTCCGTGCCCTTGCGCGGGTAGGCCACCATGCAGGGATGCATCGATCCCTTCGGTCCCTGCTCGTCGGGATAGGAACTCGTTGCGTATTGATGGCGCGCCTTGTCGTAGTCGGGGTCGCCGGGCGCGTAGATCACGCCGCCGAACCCGGGTATCCGCGCCGCCGCTGGCGTCACGGCCTTCAACGCACCGAGGTTGACGGTTGGAGGAGCCGTGTTGCGATCGATGGTTTGAGCCGCTCGCGGCCTGCTCATCACGGGCTTGCCCAGATGCCGCGTCGCGGCCCGGTCGAAACGAATTTCCGCGTCGGCGCGTCCGCTGGGCAGGAAGGCGTCGGCGCTGACGATGATGTTCTGCCCGCTGTCGAGGCTCAAACGCAACGAGCCTGCGACCCGGGGAGCTTTGCCGCCGTCCGGTTGCGCCAGCGCGACCGTCATGTTCCGGACGAAGGATGTCCTGAATGCGTCGAAATCCCCGCGCGCGACGCGTTTCTCGTAATGTTGGGCGGCCAGATTGCGATCGACATAATGACTGCCGGACAGGCCCCCTTTCATCATCAACTCGACGATCTCTGCCGGGCTCGAGGCTTCGACACGATGGATGCGCGTTGCCGCCGCCTCGCCGGCCGGCCCTTCACGCCAGGATGTCAGTTGATCCAGCACCGCCGCCATGCGGTCGCGGTCCGCGGGCTTGCCGGCGATCTCGACCGAAACGACGATCACGCCATAGAGGTCGTGCCAGGCATGCACGGACAGATCCATGCCGGGAGCCATGCCGGGGTGACCGAGCAGCCGGATGGCGGCCTCGTACTCCGCCCTGGCGTAGACGAAACGGGCACACATCACCTCGACCGCCTTGCTGGCAGCGGTCACCGCGGAAAACGTGATGACCTTGATGGCGCCGCCGAAGCTGCCGTCCAGAATGGCGTCGAACTCGCCGCACCCCTTCGCGAAATGCCTGAGCTCACCTTGCGGAGTGATCACCTCGAGATTTTCGACATAGTCGCGCAGACGCCCCATGCTTCGGGCGAAGCGGCCGGGCCTGCCCGAGAGCACGCTGGCGACCACGCTCTGGACCGGGTTGTCACCCAGCGGAAGGAAGGCGTCGATACGAATGAGCTCGTCGGCGAGGTGCCTTGTGTCGGCGCCCGCCTCGACATCGATGGCGATGCGGCCATTGCCGTCAGGGCCGGTCTTGCGTGCGGCGATGCGCGTGAAGCCGGAGAAATCGACCACGATCCCGCCCTCTCCCTGGAGCGGACCGTCGCCCGAGGAGCTCAAGCCGCTGCGGAGAAAACCCTTGTGGCCGAGATGCTGCTTGATCCGGATCGCCTGGCACAAGGCCGCATCGGACCACGGATACAGCACGGTCGGCTTACCGATGAAGTCGCTGTACTTGCGGAGCGGATCATCGTCATGCGGCACAATTCGCCCTTCGAACGGGACCGCCAGCAGATTGCCAAGAGAACTGCCAAGAGAACTGCCAAGAGACTCGGTTGCCATGAGATGAATTCCTCGTATCGGGATCCCGGCTCTCAAAACCGCTCAAACCAGCCGATGCATCCCCGATGGCAGCATGGGTCAGGCCTTTCATTTCGTCAACCTTAGCGTGTTTCTGTTCCAATGCACAGTGGACACGCGAACACGCTGCGCCCGGCTCGCGCCGGGAAGAACGTCTGAGAAGACGGGTTTCCCGCGCCAATTTCCGGTATCATCCCGCACAAGTGAACGCCAAGATTTGCGATGGGAGAGAACCGATGGACGAACCCGCGGCCGGGCGCGCAGCCGAAACGCTGCTTGCCGCACACACCGCCAATGTGCCGTTCAAGACACTTGGCCCTCCGGACCGGCCCGCTGATGTCGCGGACGCCTATGATATCCAGCAGCGGTTCGTCACGCTGCTGCGGGGCACGCACGGCGACGCCGTCGGTTACAAGGTTGGATTGACCTCGGCCGCGATGCAAAGTTTCTGCGGGATCGACCATCCGATCGCGGGGGTGGTGCTGGCGCGGCGCGTGCTTCGATCGGGCGCGACCGTCCGACGCGCGGATTACGGACGGCTCGGGCTGGAATTCGAAATCGCGGTTCGCCTCAAATCGGACATGCCGCCCACCGGCACGCCGTTTACCGCCGCGGCAATCGCGCCGCACATCGACGGCGTCTGCGCCGCGATCGAACTCGTCGACGATCGCTACGCCGACTATGCCAGCCTCGACGTCAAGTCACTGATCGCGGACAATTCCTGGAACGCCGGTATCGTGCTGTCGGAATTTTCGACCACATGGCCCGATCTGGGGGATGTGCCCGGCCGTGCCGGCAAGGACGGCGTCGCGATCGGCGAAGGCCACGGCCGCGACATCCTCGGCCATCCCTTCAATTCGGTCGCCTGGCTGGCCACCCAACTGGCTTCGCGGGGTATGGGGCTGAAAGCCGGCGAGGTGGTGATGACCGGCGCCGTCATGAAGACGGTGTTTCCGGAAGCGGACGCGCACTATCGGTTCGAGCTGGAGGGAATAGGCTCTGTCGAGGTGCAGGTACGATAGCGCACAATGACGCCACGCCGGCCATCGACGTCGACGACTTTCGCCCGCTTACGCCAGCGCCTCCCGGACCTTCTTCGCCAGGTCGCTCCGGCGATAAGGCTTGTTCAGGAGATGGGCGCCTTGATCGAGGCCACCATGCTGGACCACGGCAGTATCCGCGTATCCTGATGAAAAGATGACGCGCAGGCCGGGGCTGAGCTTGCGTGCCTCGTCGGCGAGCTGGCGGCCGTTCAATCCACCGGGCATGACGACGTCGGTGAACAGCAGATCGAACCCGCCCTCCCGCTCGAGCAGGTCAAGGGCTTGCGGACCGTTGACCGCGCTGACGACACGGTACCCCAGGTTTTGCAGCTGCATCACCACCATTTCCCGCACCATCGCATCGTCATCGACCAGCAGGATCTTTTCGCTGCCGCGCGGCAGCGATCCGTCGCGGATTTCCGGCCTGGCCAGCGCGATGTCGTCGGCCGCCCTCGGAAGATAGATCCGGACGCTGGTTCCCTGACCGGGCGCGGAATGGATGCGGACGTGGCCACGCGATTGCGCGACGAAGCCGTAAACCATGCTGAGGCCGAGACCGCTGCCCGTGCCGACTTCCTTTGTGGTGAAGAACGGTTCGAAGGCGCGCGCCAGCGTCTCCTTGTCCATTCCGGTCCCGGTGTCGGATACCGTGACCAGCAAATAGTCTCCTGGCGCCAGGCCACGATCCGCGACGGCCGCGCCATCCATCCGGATGTTGCTCGTCTCAATCGTGAGACGCCCGCCATCCGGCATCGCGTCGCGGGCGTTGATGGCAAGGTTGAGCAACGCGTTTTCGAGCTGCGACGGATCAACGAAGACATGCCACAGATTGGCTGGCAGCACGGTCTTGATTTCAAGCTGTCCGCCGATGGCACGCCGGATCAGCCCGTCCATCTTCGAGATCAGCAAGTTGATATCGATCGCCTTCGGATCCAGCGGCTGCTGGCGGGAAAAGGCGAGCAGCCTGCCGGTCAGCGCCGCGCTCGGCGGCCTTGCGCGCTACTTCGGCCAGCGCCCGAAGCGATGGGTCCTCGGCTTCTTCAATCAGTTCGGCGTTGCCAATGATGATGGTGAGGAGATTGTTGAAGTCGTGCGCGATGCCGCCCGTCATCTGGCCCACGGCTTCCAGCCGCAACGACTGCCACAACTGGGCCTCGACCTTTCGCCGCTCGGTCACGTCCGTCAGCATCGAGCAAACGGCCAGCTGATCGTCCCACCGAATGGCGAACGCCCGGTTCTCGAGGTCGATGAGCGTGCCGTCCCTTCTCCTGCCCTTGAAGTCATAGAAGGCGGGGGCGGCCTTCCAGGCGCGCCTTGTTCCAGGCCTCGACCCGCTCCCATTCGCCGTCGGCGACAAGAACCTTGCAGTCCGGCATATCCTGGATTTCGTCTTTGCTGGCGTAGCCGAAAATCCGCGCCATCTCGCCATTGGCCAGGATCGGCTTGAAGTCACGATGGACCAGGATGCCGATATTCGCCTGTTCGACCAGGGTCTGGAGCCGCGTATCGGCCAGCTTGCGTTCCGCGATCTGCTGCTGCAGCGCGCGATTCGCGGCTTCGAGCTGGATGGTCTTTTCCTCCAGTTTCCGCACCAGCGCCGCGCTGTATTGCTTGACGATGTCCTGATCGCTGGCAACCGGCATATGCACGGATTCGGAGCCGGCACCGATTACCCTAGAAAGCACATGGCGAATGACCGCCATGAATTCGTCGGGCTCCTTTGGCTTGACGATGAAGGCGTCCGCGCCGAGATCGAGGGCCAGCTTTTCATCCTCGGACGAGATATATGTCGCGGTGTAGACGACGAACGGAATATTCCTGAGATTGTCGTCCAGCTTCCAGTGCCGCAGCAGGGTGTAGCCATCCATCACCGGCATCAACAGGTCGGAGATGACCAGACCCGGCGGCGACTGACGGGCCTTTGCCAACGCTTCCGCGCCATGGACCGCGGACTCGACATCAAATCCGTACGCTTCAAGCAGCGTCCGTAAATAATACAGATTGTCCTCGTTATCATCGACAATCAGCACCCGCGGCATGCTCGTCATGACGAGTCCCGCGGAGAAACTTGCAAATCCAGCTCTTTGAAGTGAAGCATTTGAAAATGGCCGAAGGTTCAGCGGCGCAACCGCGAGCATAGGCCCGTCGAGCGCAGGATGGAAGCGGGATCGCAAATGTCCATGCCCGGGAAGGCGGCATTGATGCCGCTGCGACTGCCTCGCTCCGAGCGCCTGTGGTCGGCTCAACGCCCGCGCTGCAGCACGGCCAGCAACGCCACCACGACCAGCACCAGCAGCGCCGACAGCCCCTTCCAGAACAACAGCGGATTGCGCTCGATCAGCGGCGCCGGTGCGGCATTGACAAAGTCGGCATTGGGATAGCGCAGGTCATGGACCAATTCGGACAGCGCCTCGTAGCGCTTCCAGGGGTCGGGATGCACCGCCTTCTTCAACACGCCGTCGATCCATGCCGGGATCTCGCTGACATCGTCGAGCGCCGAGCGGTATTTCAGTTTGCGCTGCTGCGATTTGGTCCGCGTCCGCGCCATCTTCGCGCCATAGGGCAGCCGCCCCGTCAGCATCTGGTAGGTGATGACGCCGAGCGAGAAGATATCGGAGCGCGGCGAACCGTTCTCGCCGAGAAAATATTCCGGCGCGGTGTACTGGAAGGTGCCGAGAATATCGTCGCGCCCGGCCGGCGGCGACGCCTCGACCACGCCGGTGACTCGGGTGGAACCGAAATCGATGATCTTCACCGTCCCGGTCTTGTCGATCATGACATTGTCCGGCCGCAGATCCTGATGCAACATTTCCTTGCGGTGGAAGGCACGCAATCCCTTTGCAATTTGTTCGACGATGCGGCGGATCGTTTCCATATCCGGCTTCGGATTGTCGATCATCCACTGCGCCAGGGTCTGGCCGTCGATGAATTCGGTGACGACGTAGAGGTAATTGCGCTTGCGCGACTGCAGGCAGGGTTTCAGCACATGGGCGCTGTTGATGCGCCGGGCGACCCACTCCTCCATCATGAAACGCTTCAGGTAGGCGGGATCGCCGCGCAAGTCGATCGACGGAATTTTCAGCGCGACCAGTTCGTCGCTGTCGGCGTCGACCGCCAGATAAATGTGGCTGCGGCTACTGGCATGCAATTCCCGAACGATCCGGTAGCCGTCGAACACCATCCGCGCCTCCAACAGCGGCGGCAGCGGCAGTTCGGACGGCTGGCCGAACACCTCGCTGGCCTCGCCGGCGGGCGAAGCATCGATCCGGACGATCTGGACGGTGAGATTGTCCGGACTGCCCTGTTCCCAGGCCTGTTCGACAATGATCTTCGCCGCATGGTCGAGGTCATCTGGGTTGTCCCTGATCACCCTGGCGATGAAGCGCGCCGGGACATGCTCGTAGACGCCGTCGGTGGCGAGCACGAACACATCGCCCTTTTCGACCTGGTGCGACTGGTAGTCGATTTCGATCTGGGGGTTCACGCCGAGCGCGCGACCGAGGTAGCTTTGCTGCGATGAGGTGATGACCCGGTGATCGTTGGTCAGTTGCTCCAGCGCGTTGCCGGAGACGCGATAGATCCTGCTGTCGCCGACGTGAAAAATATGCGCGGTGGTCGATTTGATGACCATGGCGCTCAGGGTGCAGACGTAGCCCTTGTCCATGTCATGGGAGTACTGGCTGCGCCTCGTCTGCGCATGCAGCCAGGAGTTGGTGGCCGCCAGCACGCGCTGGGCCGAGGTCTTCACCGACCAGGCTTCCGAGGTGCAGTAGTAGTCGGTGAGGAACCCCTTGACCGCCGACTCCGCGGCGATCCGGCTGACCGGGCTCGAGCTGATGCCGTCGGCCAGCACGATGGCGATGCCCTTCAGGCCG
This sequence comes from Hyphomicrobiales bacterium, assembly GCA_038212905.1. Lineage (GTDB taxonomy): Bacteria > Pseudomonadota > Alphaproteobacteria > Rhizobiales > Xanthobacteraceae > Bradyrhizobium. The sequence goes on along the minus strand of JBBQUA010000044.1, from coordinate 7,690 downwards.
AGCAGCGGCTCTTCCGGGACGAGGACGCCATGGAAGTCCTGATTGGTCTCCTTGCGACCCTTATCGGAATGCTGCCCGACCGATATTTTCAGTTCACGCGACATTGTTGACGCCAGGGCCCTGAGGGACTCACCTTGAGTAGGGTGAGTCCCCCCAAAGTCAATCGCGATCAGGCGATCCCGCGCTTCGGCGCGGTCTTGATGTGGGTGGCGTACAGCGTCAGTCCGGTGAAGGAGAGGCCGCCGACCAAATTGCCGAGCACGGTCGGGATCTCGTTCCAGAGCAGATAATCCATGATGGTGAATTTGCCGCCCAGCAGCAAGCCGGACGGAAACAGGAACATGTTCACGATGGAATGCTCGAAGGTCATGAAGAAGAACAGCATGATCGGCATCCACATCGCGATCACCTTGCCGCTGACCGTGGTCGAGATCATGGCGCCGACCACGCCGGCCGAGACCATCCAGTTGCAGAGCATGCCACGGACGAACAGCGTCAGCATGCCGCCCGCGCCATGCGCGGCATAGCCGACGGTGCGACCTTCGCCGATGGTGCCGATGACCTGGCCGACCTTGTCCGGCGGCGAGGTGAAGCCGAAGGTGAAGACGATCGCCATCATCACGGCCACGGTAAAGGCGCCGCCGAAATTGCCGATGAACACCAGCGTCCAGTTGCGCAGCACGCCGCCGATGGTGACGCCCGGACGCTTGTCGATCAAGGCCAGCGGACACAGCACGAACACGCCGGTCAGAAGGTCGAAGCCGAACAGATAGAGCATGCAGAAGCCGACCGGAAACAGGATCGCACCGACGATCGGCACGCCGGTCGAGACGTTGACGGTCACCGCGAAGGCGGCGGCCAAAGCCAGGATCGCGCCGGCCATATAGGCCCGGATGATGGTGTCCCGGGTGGACATGAAGATCTTGGCTTCGCCGGCGTCCACCATCTTGGTGACGAATTCCGAAGGCGCGAGATAGGCCATAAAGTTTTTCCCCTGTAGTCGTTGCTGAATCAGATAAGTGGGCGGTTTCCTGCGCCGCGATGGGTGCGCAGGCGAAGCGTTGCCGACGCGCAGTCGCGGTTGTGCCGCCGCGGGCAAGGACGGATTTCGGCTTCGGCCTCGCGGATTTTCATTTGCACGTGCTGTCCCGTTGTCCGACCGCGCCCGATCGGAAACAGGGATGCACGCGCCATCCCCTGCGGGATGACATCGCGACGACTGCGCCAAGCTGCCTCTTGAGAGATCGCTTCGAGCTGCCCCTGCACTCAAGCCTGCGTCGGCTTCAGCAAATCCGGTGGACGGCAGTCGTCATTGACCTGGGGAAGACAGAGCAATCGACATGCCAACATGGGGTTTGCCAGAAGGTGCTGAAACCATGGAGGGATCGGCCTGACAATTTGCTGCATCCGGCGAGTGCGTTGCTACATATTTGTGCACCTGCTCAGTTGTAGCGCAAGCCTGCAATGCGGCGGCCGATTTCTGCGTCGGGGGCGCAGTCCGCCGCCGATACCACCCACGATCGCGGCGATCACGGTTCCGGCTCCTCCAAAATGGGCGGTCGAAGCGCGCATGTCGTACCGATATTCCGGCCGCCAGGTGCTGAACCCTGTCCAAACGACGAGCATCCGGAACGGCTGCCCCCATGAACATGGCTGTCGCCAAACCGGTTCCCGAGGCTAAACTGACGCTGCCGTGGCAAGGCAGCCGGGACAGGATGGATGAGTGTGTTGAGCGATCAGGGCGCTTCGCAGAGCATCTCGATTTTGCTTGTCGAAGACGACGCGCCGACCTTGTGGCGGCTGCAGGATGCGCTGGCCAGATCCGGATTCCACGTCACATCGGCGGCGACCCTGGCCGAGGCCCGCGCCAGCCTGGCGCAAGCCGGCCCCAAGGTGCTTCTCACCGATCTGCAGCTGCCGGACGGTCACGGCAATGAGCTGATCCGCGAGACCAGGCGGCGCTATCCCGACACCGAAATCATGGTGATCTCGATTCTCGGCGACGAGGAGAGCGTGATCTCCGCCATCACCGTCGGCGCCACCGGCTATCTCCTGAAGGATGCGTTTCCGACCGACATCGCCGCCACCGTGCTCGAACTCGTGGCCGGGCATTCGCCGATCTCGGCATCGATCGCCCGCTTCATCGTGCGCCGGACCCAGAGCACCGCCGAACCGCCGCCCGGCCCGCCGCTAAACACCGCGAAACTGACGCCGCGCGAGATCGATATCCTCTGGGGTATCGCCAAGGGTTTCAGCTATGCCGAGATCGCCGGCCATCTCGGGTTGTCGCGCCATACCGTTCCCGGCCACATCAAGAACATCTACCGCAAGCTGGAAGTTCATACCCGCGGCGAAGCGGTGTTCGAGGCGCTGCAGCAAGGCCTGATCCGGCTGTGAACGACGCCACGCCGATCGCCACCGTGTCCGGCCGTCGCCACTGGCCGAAGCGGGCCACGCTGCTGGTCCAGTATCTCCTGCTCCAGCCGTTCATCATTGTGCTCTGCCTGGTGGTGCTGCGTATCCCGCCACCGGAGCCCTCTCCCCGCTATCTCGTCACCGATTTCAGCTTGCGGGAGAACGGCGTCGAGCAGTTGGTGACGCTGCCGCACTTTACCGCTTCACGCTATACGATGAACGATCCGCCGCTCTATAGCGGCCGGTTCACCTGGCCCGGCGGCGAGCCGCAAGGCGCCTGGTCGGTAATGCTGCCGCGCTTCACCAATGGCGTCGAGGTCGCCGTCAACGGCGTCGTGATCCTGGACAGCCGGCGCAATCCCGCCGCCAACCGGCCCGACCGCAATACGCCTGAAATCGCTGTCATCCCGGCGTCGCTGCTGCGCGAGGGCTCGAACGATCTTTCAATCCGGCTGTTCGTATGGGGGCCGATCAAGGGCTTTCTCGATCGCATCTCAGTCGGTCCCGATGCGGAGCTGCGGCCGAGCTACGACACGCGGACGCTGCTGTTCGTCACTCTGCCGGTGGTGTTTTCGGCGTGGCAGGCGATCCTCGCCGTGATCCTCGGCATCATGTGGGCGATGCGCCGGCACGAGCCGGCCTATGGCGTGCTGGCCGCGGCGATGGCGCTCGGCGTCGCCCAGGCTTTTTTGCAGACGCCGCTGGAGGATTCGGCGTTCTCGAGGCTCAACGCGATGCTGATCTCCGCGGCACCGCTGGAAAGCGCGCTCGTACTGACCTTCGCGCTGTTGTTCTTCGGCTGGAAATGGCCGCGCTATGGCTGGCTGATCTTCGCGCCCGGCCTTGTGGTCGCGGCTGCCGGGTTGGTCGGCGATGCGACGCTGAGCCGCGAAGCCTTTCTGCTGGTCGGCGCGCCGACGGTCGGCCTGTGTCTCATCGCGCTGACGGTGGTGGCCGGCCACTCGGTGTGGCGGCGGCAGGATGCGGCCAGTATCATGCTCGGCTGCGCGCTGACGATCGTGTTGACCTGCTGGGCGCTCGACCTGCTCTCGGTGCTACAGATCGTGCCCAGCCGGCGCATCCTGCTCGCGCGGCTGTCCTATTCGGCCATGCTGGTGGCGATCGGCGCCGCGCTGACCTGGCGGTTCGCCCGCGCGCTCAACCAGGTCGATGGCTTTGCCGCCAGCATGGTCACCCTGGTGCGCGAGGCCGAGGACAAGCTGAAGGTGAGCTTTGCCCGTGAGGAAGAGCGCGCCCGCGCTGCCGCTCTGGCGCGCGAACGCACCCGCCTGATGCGCGACTTGCACGACGGCCTCGGCGGCCAGCTCGTCAGCATCGTCGCGCTCAGCGAGCGCGGCAATGTCGGCGCGGGAATCGGCGAAGCGGCGCGGGCGGCGCTGAAGGATCTTCGTCTCGTCATCGATTCCATGGACGATATCGGCGGCGACCTGATGCTGGCGCTCGGCTCGTGGCGCGAGCAGGCCACGGCGCAGCTGCGGCCGCATGACATTGCGCTGGTCTGGCGGGCGGTCAGCCCGCAAGGCCTGCCGGTTCATCCCGAACTCAGGCCATGGCACGTCATCCAGATCATCAGGCTATTGGACGAGGCCGTGACCAACGCCGCCAAGCACGCTGAGGCGGGGCGCATCACCGTGAGCATCGAGACGTCGGGCGATACCGAGGGTTTGGCGCGTGGCCGCATCACCATCGAGGACGACGGTAAGGGTTTTGAGCCGGGTCCAGATGGCGAGGCCGGCCAACACGCGGCGCGCGGCCTGCGCAACATGCGAAGCCGCGCCACGCGTTGCGGCGCGGAGCTGGAGCTGACCTCGGATGCCGGCGGCACCCGCGTCAGGCTGACATTGCCTCACCGCTTTCCCGACAGCGACGCCGCTGCCGGTTGAGCTTTGGTTGTTCAGCGGCGGCCGACGCGGTTGACCGGACCGCCACGGTTCATCGGCGTGCCGGCGCGGACACCGACACCCGGCGCGCCAACGCCGACACCGGCGACGCCGACCCGCGGCGTCACCACCGCGGCGGCGGCCACCGGCGCGACCACCACCGGCGTCGGCCGGACCACGCAGCCCTTCGGCACGCCGACCGTCTTGCAATAGACCACCGCGGCTTCAGCGGTGGCGGCGCCCAGTGAAATCGACGCCAGTGTCGAAAGCACCGTCAAGGTCAACCCGGCGCCCAGCCATCCTGCCTTCTTCAACATCTCATCTCTCCTGATTGGTCGTGCAGCCCCGCGAACGACCGGCCGGTCATCGCCGCTGCCGTGGGATGTTGGTGGACCATCGCCGCGCGCGAAAACATCCCATGAAGATGGGGTGATGGCCGGCGCTGCCATTCAGCGCCTATTCATGGTGCCACGCCATTCGGAGAAGACGGCATCGGGCGGATCGCCGGATGCCATGAACATGGCATGGACCGCGGTCAACGCGGCGAGGATGTTCCGACCGCTTGCAAATCCAACCCATCAAGATTGTCGAAAGGTGATTCATGAACAAGTCAGTATTTGTCGCGCTCGTCCTGCTGATCGCTGGCGGCGCATCGGCGGGGGCGCAATCCGGACCGAGCCCGCAGGAGCAGATGGCCTGCCGTTCCGATGCGGGGAAATTCTGCGCCGAGCATGTCGGCAAGCCGCCGCAGATGAACGCCTGCCTGAAGGAGAACAAGGCGAAGCTCTCTGATTCCTGCCGCAAGGTGGTGGAGTCGCGCGGCGGGTGAGCAACCGAGTGCGCCGCGGCTTCCAGGCTTTATCGCTGGCGTCTCTGGAATTCCGGGTCACCCGCTTTTTCTTTTTGCGGGTGACGACAACCTGGTGCTATTCGACAAACCGAACGATTGCGGGCGCGTCGCCTCAAATCATCGAGGCGACTTTGTCCAGGCCGATGATGCGGGCGAGCGTGCGCACTTCGCGCTTCTGGTCCTCGCGCAGCTGGAACAACAACGGCATCGCCGCCGACTTCAGCTGCTGGACCTCTTCGGCATCGGGATCGATCAGGGCGCGAGGGTCGGACTTGCGGCTCGCGTGGATCTTGCGGGCGATGCCGCGCAGCGCGGTTTCGACCGCTGGCCAGTAGGATTCCTGGCCGGAGGAAAGCTGGAGCCGTTCCTTGATGCCGGCGATCTGGGCGTCGCTGAGCAGCGCGTAGGGCTTTTGGACCGGCGGCTGCGGCTTGGCGACGGCCTTGGGCTTCTGCGGCGCCTGCGGGGCGGCAATCGGTGGCGGCGCCATGTCGGCGGGGGCGGTCGATGCATAGGCCTGACGCAGCGACTCGCTCAGGACCGCGTCCTGCGGCGGCGGTCCGAACGAGGCCAGCGCGAAGGTGGCGGCGACCGTCAGCTTGTCCTGCTTGGCTGCCTTGTTGGAGACAGGGCTTTGAGAAGGAGACGCGGCGGCCATTTCCAGCCGGGCGCCCGAAACGCTGTCGCGGCCGAGAATGCTGGTGGCGGCGGCGCCGAGCACGAGGAAACAGGTCAGCGCAATGATCGTCGTTACCCGCGTCAAGCAGCTCTCCGTTTCCTTAAGGCTACCCCGATCACTTTCACGATAACTGGGAATTAATTAAGGCCTAACCATGCCGCCCTTGCGGCAGGGGCCAAACGGGGCGGAATCGCCGCCAAAATGGTTAACTTCAGGCCGCAACCGCCAGATCGTAGGCTTCCTGGATATCGGCCACGATATCGGAGGCTTCCCACAGCGCGTCCGGCGTCACCGACTTCAGGCTGATGGTCCAGTTACCCTTGGGGGTGCGGGGCATCGAGACGATGTCGAATTTCACGCTGCGACACAAAGGGTGCCGTTCGAGCGCATAGGCAACCCGGGCCCTGATTTCCTCGATGGTGGCCGGGGTTTTGGCAAACAGCGTTTCGAAATCCATCTCGCATCCCCTTGAACGGCGGCTCCGACGTGCCCTCCGCTGTTGGCGACGGACGGCCTCGGAACCGATTCTTGGAGCGAGATGGTTAACGCCGGCTTAAATCGCGGTGAATCCGTAGTACCACGGTGCGCGGCGCTCGCTGCACGGCGGGCAGTTCTATCGCCGTGCAATAGCGCGGTACTCGGCAATCGTCTGCGCCACGAGGTCATCGACCGCCAGTACCCCAGTGACGCCTGAGGTCGAATGCCCCGCGCTCCAGATATCGCGCCAGCGCGCCGGTCGGCTTTCGCGGGCGCCGATGTCGATGTCCTTGCCGATGTCGATGGCGCCGCGCTGCGGCAGGTCATCGGAGTCGAGGCCGGCAGCGGCGATGGAAGGCCGCAGCATGTTGGTCTGCAGTCCGGTAAAGGCGGTGGTCAGCAAGATATCGTCGGCGCTGCTGGCGACCAGCATCGCCTTGTATTTCGGGTCGGCCATGCTCTCGGCGGTGGCGATGAACCTGGTGCCCATATAAGCGAGGTCGCAGCCCAGCGCCTGCGCCGCGCGCAGCGCATGGCCATCGCCGATACCGCCAGCCAGGACGATCGGCCCGTGGAAGAAGGCGCGCACCGCACGGACGAACGCGAAGGGGTTGAGCCAGCCGGTCTGGCCGCCCGCCCCCGCCGTCAGCAGCACCAGCCCGTCGGCGCCTGATGCCACCGCGCGCTCGGCATGACGGATGCTGGCGACATCGGCGAAGACCAGCGCACCGGCATCATGCAGCGCCGTCAGCACCGGCGCGGGTGAGCCAACCGAAGTGATGACGAGTTCGGGCTGGTGCCGCAGCAGCACCTGCAGATCGGCATCCAGCCGCGCGTTGGAACGGTGCACGATCAGGTTCGGACAGACCGGCGCCGCAGGCTTTCCGGTTTCATCGCCATGACGGCGCAGCCGTTCCTCGATGTCGCCGAGCCAGCCATCAAGCTGTTCGGGACTGCGGCAGTTCACCGTGGGAAACGAGCCGATCACGCCATTGCGGCAGGCCGCCGTCACCAGTTCGACACCGGAGACCAGAAACATCGGTGCGGCGATCAGCGGCAGGCTGAGGCGGCCCTGAAAGCGCGCGAGGAGATCGGTCTTGTTCAAAGTCACTGTCCCGGCTTCCGCACTGATGCTAGCGTTTTACCAACATTGGCACGAGCGAACGCCCAAGACAAAGCAGGCGTCAAAGCCAGTGATAAAATTGCTGGAGGAAACATGTCCAATCCGCTCTATGCCCTTCCGCCCGCCTGCGCGCAGACGCTGCGGGCGCTGGCGCGCTATCCCTCGCGGATTGCGTTCTCCGGGCCCGGTGAATCGATTACCTATCAGGGCGCCACCGAACTGATCGGGCGCATCCAGAAGGTGTT
>JBBQUA010000043.1:0-27171 GCA_038212905.1 Hyphomicrobiales bacterium | reverse complement strand
AGGCCAATGCCGACGATGAAGAAGGCGACTGCCCATATCGAGTTTTCGATGGCGTTGCCCAGATAGTTCCTGGTCAGCACCGCGTGCCACGAGAAGCATTCCGCGATCACGATCAGCGGCACGATCGCCCACGCGGCGTTCAAGGTGGTGTCCGCGCCGGTCATGGTGCCGAGCTGGTGCAGGATGATCGCCCACTGCGCCGCGAAGGCGATCTCGGCCACGGTGGCGACCGAACGGCCGACCATGACGCTCGATAGCCAGGTGTCGAACAGGCATATCCGCTGCACGTCCGCGCGCGGCAGGAACGACCTGAAGGCGCAGCCGAACACATAGGCGGCGCAAAGCAGCAGCATCAGCTGGATGCCGGCGGTGCTGCCGAGAGGACCGGTCGGCGCCTGGTGGAGCTGGCGATACAGCAGGAACCAGACCGCGATGTTGACGCCACTGACCAGGCTCAACAGCGCCCACCACCATGCCACGGGGTTTGACCAGGTCGTGTAAATTGATTTTGTATGTGATCGCGCCGCACGCCATTCCAAACTCATCAATCGCTCCGCGTGTAATCGAAATGTCATTTGATTGTAACGAAAGTGTCACAAATCTGATTGTAATTATTCTGTCACGGAACGTGGTCAATCACGACACAAATTTATGTGCGACGGGTGCGTGCGAGATGGGTGTCTTGTCAGCGGCGACGCCCGCGATTGGCGCAAGGGCGTCCTTATGTTTGAAGTCGTGGGCGCCTCTGACAGGAAGGTCTGACGGCAACGGCATGAGAGCAATAGCCGATTGTAGGCCGGCAACAGCCAGCGCCGATTTACTTGCGCGGCCCGCCAACCGCTCCGACCTATGACGCGACTTGCGCCAGCCCGTTCCAGTCGAACGTGATACCATGACCAGGCCGTGCGGGCGCCAACGCCATGCCTTGTTCAAGGGCGAGCGGCTGCTCGATGTAGCGGTCGAGCCCGAAACCATGCGCCTCGAGATAAGAGCGGTTTGAGCATGCCGCGAGCAGGTGCACGGTAATGTCATGTGCGCCGTGGCTGGTTACCGGAAGATTGAACGCTTCCGCGAGTCGCGCGATCTTCATGAAGGTTGTGACGCCACCGCAATTGGTGACATCGGGCTCGGGATACGACACTGCGCCGGCCGCAATATAGTTCTTGAACTCCCAAAGAGTGCGCAGGTTTTCGCCCGCCGCGATCGGTATACCGCCGGCGGCCATGATGCGGGCGTGACCAGCAACATCGTCAGGAATAATCGGCTCTTCAAGCCAGGTTAGGTCGCAGGGTTGCAGGGCGCGCGCGGCGCGAATGGCTTCCTCGACCGTCCATTTCATGTTGGCATCCGCCATAAGAGGAAAGCCGTCTCCGAGATGCATACGCATCGCCTGCACGCGTTTGACATCGGATGCGAGATCGGGTCGACCGACCTTCATCTTGATGGCCCGAAAGCCCTTGGCAAGATTATCGTCCGTTTGCTGCAGAAGCGCGTCCACGGAGAGATCGAGATCGATGCCGCCAGCGTAACAGGATACACGAGCGTCGAAGCCACCGAGCAGACGAAACAGCGGCACATTGGCACGGCGTGCCTTCAGGTCCCACAGGGCGATATCGAGCGCCGACAGCGCGAGCACGGGCGGTCCGCCGCGACCGCCGTAGTGCAAGGCCCACCAGACGTGCTGCCAGATGGCTTCAGTGTCATCCGCTTCGCGGCCCTCGATCAGCTCGGGAATCTCCCGTCGGAGCGTATCGGCAATCGCACCGCCATTGCGGCCTACAGTGTAAGTATAGCCAACACCTTCGGCTCCGTCGGAATCGCGGATACGGCAAGTTATCAGTTCGAAAGCGTTGATTTTGCCGTGCGTGCTGTCAGAGAGGCTAACGGTCAGCGGGATCCGATAAAGCCCGGCGTCGATCGTCTTGATAAGCGCCATTTTGTCTCCGCCCTTTTTCAATATCCTAGGCTGGTCCAGTCAGCAGAGCAATTGCTTCAGCATTTGGCTGGGATGACCGCTCTCCGCAAGGAAACGCCGCCGTTGACGCAGGGCGGACAGTCCAGACATCGGCGGCGTCGTGTGCGAGAGTGCTACGAGATCGCAATGATCTCCAGCTCCTGACCGGATGCACCGACGACATCCCCGACAGCTTTGCCCATCAGTGACCTTGCCACCGGGGACGCGAAGGAAATGGAGCCGGCCCTGGGGTCCGCCTCGTCTTCGCCCACGATACGATATTTCTGCACGCGCCCATCGTCTCGCCTGAAGGTCACCGTGCTGCCAAAGGCGACAATGTCGCTCGACGTCGGATCGGGCATGATCTGCGCCGTCCGAACTCTCGCCGCCAGATAGCGCGCATCACGCAAAGGGGTTGCGGCCTGCCGCCGTCGTTCATTGACGTCTTCGATCTTCTGCGCGGCTTCGTAGGCCTCGCGTGCCCCCTGCAGCTGAAATTCCAGCGCCTTCAATCCCGCTTCCGTCACAAGGTTCGGATGAGGTGAGATCGGGCGGTCGGGGAGCATGGTCTCCGCCGCGGTTTCGGCACTGTCTTCCTTGGTGAAGGCAACGCTCAAGCTCGGAACTCCTTTTAAGCGAGCTACGCAAAAGGCGGTCGGCGACAAGATCGCGGACTCGTCAAAGGAACGGTAGCGCAACGCTCAGCGACGCCAGCGTATCATACACCGCGGGGCGCGACGGGCGCCATTATCACAGAGCCGGACTGCCGCAGCCTTGCTCCGCCGCCAGTTCCTCGGCATGGGGATCGCCCGGTGCCGTCGCCCAGGCCAGTTCGACCAGCGTCACGATTCGCCGGCCGGCGCCGTCAAGCTGGCAGACGATGAGGCCCTGCTCCTCGATGTAGGTCAGCAAACGCCGTGCGCGGCGCAACGAATGCGAGCCATAGGCGCGGGCAATCGCTGCATCGCCCGGGCAGGGCCAGCCTTCCTTCGCGGCGCGGGCGATCATCATGAAGACGCCCTGCATATCCTCCGGCAGCAGCGAGGCGCGGACCGAGACATCCTGCCACCCGTCATCGTCAGCCATATCGGAGCCGAGCCCGGCGCGCGCGCGCGTCAGCATGCGACGGAAGTCACCGAGGTCCGGCACGGCCAGACCGAGGCCCTCGATACGGCAGCGGACCACGAATTCCTGATAGAGCACGCCGATGGCGCGGAATCCCGCGTCGGGTTCCGCCATGACGGCGCGCAGAATACGGTCCACCCGCTCATGATGCTCCGCCAGTTGCTCGGCGCTGAGCGGCTGCTCCACGGCTTCGGGACGAACCTCCAGCGCCGCTGACTTCGCCGCCATCAGCTGGCCGAGCAGGTCGGGCGACGACCGGCGCTGCGGCCTGATATTCTCGAGCGGCGGCGCCGCCATAACGATGGCGTGTGCGTCCAGAGTCGCTTCCGGCATCGGCATCGGCATCATGCGCGGGATCGCGTTGCGCGGCGTGGTATCGGTGGGACCGATGCGCAGCTCCAGCGGACGGCGGGAGAGGGCCGGTCCCAGCGCCATGAATTGCCCGCGCTGCAGATCCCGGAAGGCCTCGGCCTGACGCCGCTCCATGCCGAGCAGGTCGGCGGCGCGCGCCATGTCGATATCCAGAAAGGTTCGGCCCATCAGGAAATTGGACGCCTCGGCCGCGACGTTCTTGGCGAGCTTCGCCAGCCGCTGGGTGGCGATCACCCCCGCCAGCCCGCGCTTGCGGCCGCGGCACATCAGGTTGGTCATGGCGCCGAGCGAAAGCTTGCGCGCCTCGTCCGACACCTCGCCGGCGACGGCGGGCGCGAACAACTGCGCCTCGTCCACCACCACCAGCATCGGGTACCAGTGGTCGCGGGCGACTTCGAACAGCCCGCTCAGGAAGGCGGCGGCGCGCCGCATCTGGTTCTCGGCGTCGAGCCCCTCGAGATTGAGCACCGTGGAGACACGATGAATGCGCGCCCGCTCGCCGGCGACCTGCAGGCCCCGCTCGGTATGTTCCTCCGCATCGATCAGGAGGTGGCCGAATCGATCGGCCAGCGCCACGAAGTCGCCTTCGGGGTCGATGATGGTCTGCTGCACCCAGGGGGCGCTCTGTTCCAAGAGCCGGCGCAGCAGATGGGATTTGCCGGAACCCGAATTGCCCTGCACCAGCAGGCGCGTCGCCAGCAGTTCCTCGAGGTCCAGAGTAGCCTGGGCGCCCGCCGTCGTGTGTCCCATCTCGATCGCAACGGTCATGGCCCGACTCAAAGTCTCCCTGCGGAGGGCGGGCTTAACAACCGGAGCGCAGCCCGTCGAGCGCGGATGGCCGAGCACGCCGTGTTCTCCACCGCAGCAAATCCGGGGAAACGACCCGAACGAAGATCGCGCCGCAAATGCCGGCGGAACATGCGTTCAATGTCGGGTTCGTCGGCGAACCCTGAGGCGTCGTCGATGCAAATCAGCGTGGCTTCGGAAAGCGAGATGTTCTAACGATTGATAGAGTGGTCGAGAGATTTTTCATGCGTGTAGCAAAACCAATTGCTTTGACGGCCGTCCTGACAGGAAGATGGGCCGCTGTTGTTACAGCGTTGTTGTTGGCGATGGTCGGGCCGGGCATGGCGGCAGAGCTTTCCGTGACTGACGGTGATACGTTCCGGCTGGATCGCACGATCTATCGGCTGGGGGGCATCGATGCACCCGAAATCGACCAGACGTGCCTCAATCAAGCCGGCGAAGTCTGGCCGTGCGGGGTTGCGGCGCGCGATCGATTGACCGCTCACATTGGAGATCGCGCGGTTCGCTGCAAGGACGAGGGACCCGACCCGGATCACAAGCACCGGCAGATCGGGATTTGTTCGATCGAAGGCGAGGCTACCACGCTCAATGAGTGGCTGGTTCGCGAAGGATGGGCGATCAAATCAGGGTCTTCGGCAACCGGCCGCTTCGCGCCGGAGGAATCCGACGCCCGCAAGAACCGGCGCGGACTGTGGAGCGGATGTTTCGCGGAACCGCTGGAATTCCGAAGATGGAATCTCAGTGGAGCGCGACTTGTGGGCGGCGGTTGCCAGCCCGGTCATCAGAATCGGACACGCGTCAAACTATTCCGCGTCGACAGCGCCATGCCGCCGGGATGTCCGATCAAGGCCAAGTTTGCGCTGCGGGCCATCGGCTACGAAGGCATTTATCACCTGCCGGCTTGCGGGAGCTATCGAGGCCTGAAGCGGGCTCATCGGTGGTTCTGTTCCGAGGAAGATGCTTCGGCGGCGGGCTTTCGTAAGGCACTGACCTGCCGATAGACGATGCGGCACGGCAGATGGCACAGGTTTTCCTTCGGAGGTACAGCTTTGATCCGCGCCATGGTCCGACGTGCACTTGTACTGACGGCGGCTTTTGCCGCGGGGTTGATGCCGGTCACGTGCCTTGGCGAAAGCAGCAAGCGGTTGCCGGCCAAGGCGACGCAGGAACTGCCTCCCGCGCTGCTCTCGCTGCTCCAGCAGAAGAACATGCCAAAATCGTCGCCGATCGTGGTGCGCCTCTTCAAGGAAGAGGCGGAACTCGAAGTCTGGAAACAGGACACGACAGGCCGTTTCCAGATCCTCAAGACCTATCCGATCTGTAGGTGGTCGGGCGATCTTGGGCCGAAGTTGCAGGAGGGCGACCGTCAGGCTCCGGAGGGGTTCTACACCGTTACACCGGAGTTGATGAACCCCAACTCCAACTTCCATCTTGCGATCAACCTCGGCTTCCCTAACGAATTCGACAAGGTGAACAAGCGCGACGGCAGCTTCCTCATGATCCACGGCGACTGCTGGTCGAGCGGTTGCTATGCCATGACCGACGAACAGATCAGCGAGATCTATTCGCTGGCGCGCGACGCATTGCTCGGCGGGCGGCCATCGTTCCAGGTGCAGGCCTATCCGTTCCGCTTGACGCCGGCGAATCTGGCGCGGCATCGGAATAGTCCGAACCTGGCGTTCTGGAAAATGCTCAAGATCGGCAACGATCATTTCGAGACGACGCAACGCGAACCCCAAGTGGATGTCTGCAATCGCCGCTATGTATTCGATGCACAACCGCCGCCAAATTCGCCGCGGCCTCTGGTGTTCGATCCCGCCGGAAAATGCCCCGCCTTCGTCGTCAATCCGGACATCGCGCGGCGGGCGCTGGAAAAACAGCGCGCTGACGAGCTCGAATACGCGCGTTTGGTGGAAGACAACGTGCCGGTTGCTACAATTTACAGCGGACTGGATGGCGGAATGAACAAGGCGTTCCTCGCCCGGTACCCCTACAGAGTGACGCTGGCGAAAGTGATGCCGTATGCGTCCTACCTGCCGCGATTGCCGCCGATTCCCTGGATCGACAACGATGGCTCGTTGACGAGCAAATGGTTTGGGGTCGCGTTCGCCAAACCGTGATCCGGCGCGTGCCGGCTTTCCATCAGGACGCTGCTGAATGCGTGTTCCGGGTATTATGGTCAGGCCCCATTTACCACCGCGACGAGCGTGGTACGATCCGCTTGCGCGTCGCGAGTTAGGAGGACAACCGCCACGAACTGTTTGGACGGAAAGGTCCGGACGACATGGCATCCTCGCTCGCTTCGAATCCGCTTCACAGGAGGGACCCTTGAGCATGAAAACTATCCGGTCGCCCAAGGTGGCGGAAGCGCCGCCGCAGACCTGGTCCAACATGAAAGTGACAAACGGATATTTCCACATCGCGGGAATGACCGGCTCGGGGCCTGAGGGGGAGCATCCAGGCGACGACATGTACATTCAGGCCAAGTCGATCTTTCAGAAGTTCAAGGACCTGCTGGAGGCCGCGGGCGGGAAGATGAATGACATCATGTCCATCACGGTGTACGTCACCAATCTCGATGAAAACACCGAGGTGTGGCGCGCGCGCCGGGAGTTCTTCACCGGCGACTTTCCCTGCTCAACCTTGATCGAGGTAAAGCGCGTTGGTTCGCCCAAGGCCAGTCCGCCGCTCAAGGTGGAGATCAACGCGACCGGCGTAATCGGCGCGGGCGGCTAGTTCGCCGTTCCCGGGCGTCCAGCGAGCTTGTGACAGAGACCCGGATCTGTCGGTCAGGGCAGTGCCAGCGACAATTAACTGCGGCAGCGATCCCGCCTGATCGTCGGCTGTTGGCGCAAAGCGGACATACGCTCCACCAGCGATGTCGGCCAAGTGCCATGAGCGGAAGTTACAGCCAAAGAAAAAGCCGCCCGGCGGCGACTTTCTCTTACTTCGAATCGCTTCGAAGAATCCGGTGCGACAATGCCCTTCCGGACAGGGTCTTACGCTGCGCTGCGCTGTGCGTGACGCCCTTCCTTGATCTCCTCGATGATTTTCGCACTGAAGGCTTCCAAGTCTCCAGGATTGCGGGAAGTAATCAAGCCTTGGTCGATCACCACTTCCGAATCCTCCCAATGGGCGCCCGCGTTTATCACGTCAGTCTTGATCGAGTTATAAGATGTCATTTTTCGACCTTTTGCGATGCCTGCCTCTATTAAAAGCCAGGGGGCATGGCAGACAGCCGCAACGACCTTTTTCGCGTTGAAAATGTCTTTGATAAACTTAAGCGCCTTTGGCTCGACCCGAAGCAGGTCGGGATTAATTTGCCCGCCGGGCAGCACCAACGCGTCGTAGTCCGACGCCGACACCTGATCGAGCGTCTTATCCACCTTGACTGTGCGACCCCAATTCTTTTGGTCCCAACCTTTAATTTCACCTGCGGCGAGCGAGACGATATCGACAGTTGCGCCAGCCTTCTTGAGTCGATCGCGCGGTATTTCAAGCTCTGACTGTTCGAAGCCGTTTGTCGCTAAGATGGCGATTTTCTTGCCGGTCAAGTCCATGGAACACTCCGTGAAAATTTTTATGATCTTTCATGAATGCCGCAAATCGCGCATTGTTCCCCCTTGTTTTGGAGGCACTGCATGAACGCGGGCCCGGTGCGCGAACTCAAGTCCGAGATCCCCGTTCGTTCCTCAAGAGCGGGCATCCTCGCAGATGCCTGCGCATGACTCGTGGTCGATGCGCTTCGCTACTCTTCATCGTGATGGACTTGCACCATCTACTCCTTGCCAGTCTCCCGGCAATCCAGCCAGCTTCTGAAAGCTGACAGCGACCCGGCATTGCCGACCATCCGCAACTGTCGTGCATAGACGATGATCGCCCTCACCCTTGACTGGTTGACAGGAAGTGCCGCTGCAATTCGAACTTTCTGTGCAAGCGCCAGGAACAGGTTAGATGTAAGCGCGTACCGATGCGTTGATGTCGCAGGCAGAAACCGGCAAAATTGCTCTGCGTCCATCGTCCCCGTTATGGCCGGTTGTCACCCGGCGCGTGCGATCGACAACGTTGAACGGTTCAAAAGGTTCAGAAACTTTCTAGGGGCCGGGTAGTTGGCCTCTCATAGGAGATTTCAATGCATAAAGACGGAAAACAAATAGTGGGGACGACGGTCGAGGCGAGAGGAGGTTTTTTAGGCAGGCCGGTTCTCCTGGTGCTGATCGTTGGCTTGCTTCCTGCCAATGGCCGCACTCATCGTTATGTATTTAGGCACGTGAAATTCTCTACGCGTTCGTGAAGCAGACATCCATCTGGACACGGCGGCCTCCACTGAGCAAAAGCGCCTTTTAGGTCAATGTTATACAGACGCGCTCTTGGCATCGCGCGTAGCCTTACGATGAAATCGAATCAAGAGCGAGCCATGACCAAGACGTTCAAGGTTGGTGATCATGTGAGCTGGAATTCGGAAGCCGGGCGTGTGCGCGGGAAAATCATCAAAGTGCATAAACGTGCAATCAATTATAAAGGCCACATTCACCGTGCTACGCCGAATGAGTCGCAGTATGAAATCAAGAGCGACAAGACCGACCACGTCGCCTTGCATAAGGCCGGGGTGTTGAGGCGTCTCGGCTGACGGTTCGGCACGAATTTGAAAGCACAGCAGTCCATTATGGAGTTTCCATTTTACACCATCGGCCATTCCACGCGCCCGATCGGTGAATTTATCGATATTCTCACTGCTTCGGAGGTCGGCATCGTCGTTGATGTGCGCACTATTCCGCGCTCACGGACAAATCCGCAATACAATTGCGAATTATTACCTGAGTCACTGTCAGGATTTCAGATCGCATATGCGCACGTGGCCGAACTCGGCGGCCTCCGTGCACGCGCAAAGGACATTGGGCCTGACGTCAATGGCTTCTGGCAGAATCAAAGTTTTCACAACTACGCCGACTATGCGATAAGCAACAATTTTCGCTCCGGCCTCATCCGGCTCCGGGATCTGGGCCGCGCGCGGTGCTGCGCCGTGATGTGTGCGGAGGCATTGTGGTGGCGATGCCATCGTCGGATTATCGCGGACTATCTCATCGTCGGTGGCGAGCAGGTGCTTCATATTCTTGGGCCGGGCAAGGTCGCAATAGCGAGCCTGACGCCGGGGGCCCGGCCCGGGCCGAGAGACACAGTCACCTATCCGCCGCAATTGGCGGAAGCGGGTCTATGAATGAACCAGTGTCGTGAGCTTAGGCCTAAGCAGTCAGCTTACCGGAACACGAAAGTCGCTTTTGGGTCAATCGTGCCACTTTGGCCGTGTACCGGCTACGTCCGGTCCTCCCCGAACAACGGACAAGGCCGAATCCGCCTGGCAGGTCTGCACTGGCTGCGGCATGATCCTGCTTTTTCTGGTAAAGTGCGCCACGTGCGCGATATGCGTTTTCGTTGTTGGGATCCAGTGCGATCCACATTGTGAAATCAGCAATTGCGTCGTCGAGGTCGTTGTTCCGTGAATGCGCTTGACCGCGAAGCCTGTACCCGGCTGCGGTGTTAGGTTCGGCCGCAATACTTGCGGTAAAGTCGGCGATCGCGGGAGCAAGGTTATTGTCTTGCATGTTTGCAATGCCCCGAATGCGGTGCGCATAAGCCCGCATCGGACTTAGCTCGATCGCCCTGCTCGCATCGGCAATCGCTTGCGTTGTGTTCTTCTTGCTCAAATACGAATAAGCACGAAGCTCATAGGCGGCCGCGCTATATGGATTTATCGCGATCCAGCGGTCGAAGTCTGCAATGGCATGGTCATAATCTCCCTTCCGCTCGTAGGCGCTGGCCCGGGCACGGTAACCTTGAAAGCCGCCGTCCGGTTCGATCTGTATTGCAGTATCTAGGTCGGCTGACGCGAGGCTATGTTGGCCCAGCGCGGCGTAATTCTCCTGCCGGACGAGATATGCCGCCGTAAATTTCGGATTGAGCGCGATTGCCTTGTCCTCGTCCGCGATAGCGCCACGACGATCGCCTTTCCTTCCACGCGCAACGCCACGATTGGAATATGCTCGTGCATTCAGAGGATCGATTTCGATCGCTTTCGTGCTGTCGGCGATTGCCTGATCGTAGTCTCTCCTTCCCAAGTAAGCTGCCCCACGTCTCATATAGGCATCCGCGAGGCCTGCATCGATCTTAATGGCTTCGTTCTCATCAATGATCGCCGCATCGAAATCTCCATTGCGCCAGTGGGCGGCTCCCCGACTGTAATAGATGGTTGCGCGCTCAGCCTGATCCGGCTTGCCGCTATCGAGCAGTTGCGTGCAGCCGGAAATGACGGCGATTTCCGGCGTATCATCGTCTGCGTTGCAGGAACTATGGTTCTGGCCGTTTTGAGCCAGCATCGAAGACGGGACCAGTACCAGCACGATCGTTAAGATCGGAAATCTCATGTGTTTCCCCGTAACACGCTAAACGGGCGGGCCGACGATACAAACAATTTAAGGTGAAACGCAAAGCCCTGCAACCTGCTTTCGCAGGATCGTCAGCTAAGGGTCAAAAGCCGACCTGCGGGAAGGTCCGCTTCTGGCGAAAAACGGACTTGCGTATAATCGAAGAGATCAGCCAGCGCCCACGTCTATTCCCGCTCAACGCCCCACGATCTCCGGCACCTTCGTCGCCGGCGGGGTGTTGCGGCTTCGCGTCGTGCGGACGATACCGTCGATGATGGTCATGCCGATGCCGGGCAGGTCGCCGAGCTGCACGCTGTCGAGGATGGTCTTGCCCGGCGAATGCTGCGCCTTGTCCATGATGACGAAATCGGCCGACCGCCCGACCTCGATCAGACCGCAGTCGAGCTCCCGCATCCGCGCGGTGTTGCCGGTGGCGAAGCAGCGCGTAGGATGGGTTGAGTTCTTCGCAAAACCCATCGCCGCTCGTGCGAAACATGATGGGTATCGCTTTCGCTCCACCCATCCTACGCGCTTCCACGGCTTATCCGGGCTCCTCCTTGAAAGCAGACGTCAGGTTGACGGATCGGCATGTCCGCTGAGTGCCAATAAGAGACCTACTCCCTTGAAGTTGCCGCGCAATTTGGTGTCTACTTGCAGGAGATTTGGAGGACTGCATGTCGGCGCAGCAATATTCTCGTCGTAGGGCCGTTTCATCCCTGGCTGCTACACTCGCCTGTGCGTTGGGCGGCCCCATCTCCGCAATCGCAGAACCGGCTTCCCCCGGCGAGACGCAAGACTGCGCCGGTCCGATTTTCTCCACAACAGGTCCAAACGCCGAGCTTTACGGCGCAAAAGATGGCTATCCCCTTCCCGACATTGGGGAAGGGCGGAGGCAAGGCAGCCCTTTTTGGGAGCCAAGATACCGTGTCGGTGCATTCACCCACATCGATCGGATCTATCCTACACGGCTCGTCGAGCGAGCTGTGATGCCTTGGAAGTTCAAGTGCGCAAGGGCGGAAGTCTACTACAATTTTCAGGGAAGCAAGTTTTCTCCCCTCGACTACATGTCGCGCAATCCGGTCACTGGGCTGCTGATCGCCAAGGACGATCAGATTATCTTCGAGCGCTATCAGTACGCGCGAACTGATCAAGATCGGTTCGTGTCCCAGTCGATGGTCAAGTCAATAACCGGACTGTTGATCGGCATCGCGATCTCCGAGGGTGCGATTAAGTCGGTCGATGATATCCCTGAAATTTATGTGCCGGGCTTTGTGGGCACGGAGTACGGCAGGACACCAATCCGCGATCTGTTGCACATGTCCTCAGGCGTCGATTTCGGTGAAACGAGAGATGGAGGACGCGACCTTAATCGCCTGTGGAACGGCATGGGGATCGCGTCCCCGGAATGGAAGTTGGGCACTGTCAAGAGCATCGTGCAATTCAATCATCGTATCGCCCCATCGGGAACGAGGTTTTACTACGCCAGTATCGAAGCCGACGTGCTTGGCATGGTGCTTCAGGGTGCTGTCAACAAGTCAGCCTCCGACTATCTGCGCGAGAAAGTGTGGGCGCCGATCGGCGCGGAAGCAGATGCTAACTGGTTGATAGACGCAGAAGGATTTGAACTGGGGCACTTCGGCTTCAATGCCGTTCTGCGCGATTACGCCCGGCTTGGGCGCTTGCTTGCGCATGACGGCGCATGGGATGGCAAGCAGATCGCTCCGGCGCAATGGATGATCGATGCAACAACCGTCCGAGCTTCGGATCGCTATTTGCTGCCGGGCGCGGCGACGAAAGGATTTGGCTACGGTTATCTCTTGTGGCTGTTTCCCGGCGAGAGGCGACAGTTCGCGTTGTTAGGATACAAGGGCCAGTATATTTGCGTTGATCCGCCCTCCAAGATTGTCATGGTGCACACTGCAATTGAGGACCCGGTACATCGAGACGAGCCATGGGCCCTATGGTCGGCACTGGTCGATCAGCTGGGCTGACAATAGCTCGCGGCAAACCCGACATCGACCGCTTTGGTCAAAAAGCTGACCTGGCGCGCCGTTCAATGCCCGACGATCTCCGGCACCCTGCTGGCCGGCGGCGTATTGCGGCTGCGGGTGGTGCGGACGATGCCGTCGATGATGGTCATGCCGATGCCGGGCAGGTCGCCGAGCTGCACGCTGTCGAGGATGGTCTTCCCTGCTGAATGCTGCGCCTTGTCCATGATGACGAAGTCGGCCGCGCGTCCGACCTCGATCAGGCCGCAGTCGAGTTCGCGCATCCGCGCGGTGTTGCCGGTGGCGAAGCAGAAGGCCAGTTCGGCCGGCATGTCGCCGAGTGACGACAGCATCGACACCATGCGCAAAATGCCGAGCGGCTGCACGCCGGAGCCGGCCGGTGAATCGGTGCCGAGGATGACGCGGTTGAGGTCGCCCATGTCGCGCGCGATCCGCAACGTGTAGAGCGCCGAGCGCTCATTGCCGTTATGCACCAGCTCGAGGCCGCGCTTGCAGCCCTCGCAGATGCAGCGGATTTCCTCGTCGGGCAGGGCGGTGTGGCCGCCATTGATATGGCCGATCACGTCGGTGTCGGCCTCCAGCACCACATCCGCGCCGATCAGGCCGGAGCCGGGGATCGACGGGCCGCCGGTATGGATGGTGCTCTGGATGCCGTATTTGCGCGCCCAGCCCACCATCTTTTTCGCGGTCGGGCCGTCCTTGACGCCGCCAAGGCCGACTTCGCCCAATAGCTTGACGCCGGCTGCGGCGAGCTCCTTGAAATCCTCCTCGACCATCTCGCATTCGATGACAGGCGCGCCGGCATGAACCTTCACGCCGCCCGGCCGCAGCGTCCAGAACGAGCGCTGCGCGAAAATCGCCATCGCCTTGAGGCCGACCACGTCGCGGGGACGGCCGGGCATGTGAACCTCGCCGGCTGAAATCATGGTGGTGACGCCGCCGTGCAGAAAGCTGTCGATCCAGCCGATCTGGTTCTGCCGCGGGGTCCAGTCGCCGGCCACGGGATGCACATGGCTGTCGATCAGGCCGGGCGCGACCGTGGTGCCCATGGCGTCGATGACCGTGGTGGCGCCCTCGGTGTCGACGTCCTTGGCTTTGCCGATCGCGGTGATCTTGCCGTTCACCGCGACGATGGTGTCGGCATCCAGGATCGGCTTTTCCAGCGCGCCCGAGAGCAGCAGCCCGATGTTGCGGATCACCAGTTTGGTCGGGCCGGCGGCCTGGGGGGCGTCGTGGGCCATGGATTTGTCCTTTTTGTTCAATGCCTTCGTGCGGCTGCTGTCGCCATTCTGCCCGCGCCTTGACGCCGGGATCAAGCCGGATTATTCATTCGTATACGAATGAATGTATACAAATGAGTGGAGCGGCACAACCGGCCCTCCAGCGCGGGATCGGCAAGATGAGCAACTTCAATCAGGAAAGCGTCCTCAGCGTCCATCACTGGACCGACACGCTGTTCTCCTTCACCACCACTCGGGATCCGTCGTTCCGTTTCCGCAACGGCGAATTCACCATGATCGGGCTCAAGGTCGGCGAGAAGCCGCTGCTGCGCGCCTACAGCGTCGCCAGCGCCAATTACGAGGACCGGCTGGAGTTCTTCTCGATCAAGGTGCCGGACGGCCCGCTGACCTCGCGGCTGCAGCACCTCAAAGCAGGCGACGAGATCATCGTCAGCCGCAAGGCCACCGGCACGCTTGTCATCGACAACCTGGAGGACGGCCGCAATCTCTATCTGATCGGCACCGGCACCGGCCTCGCGCCGTTTCTCAGCGTGATCAAGGACCCCGAAACCTACGACCGCTTCGAGAAGGTGGTGCTGCTGCACGGTTGTCGCCGGGTCGCCGAGCTCGCCTATGGCGAGATGATCACCGAACAGCTGCCGAACGATGAGCTGATCGGCGAACTCGTGCGCAACCAGCTGATCTATTATCCGACCGTGACCCGCGACCCCTTCCGTAACCGCGGCCGGATCACTGACCTGATCGGCTCGGGAAAACTGTTCAGCGATATCGGGCTTGCCGCGCTGGAGTCCGCGCACGACCGCATCATGATCTGCGGCAGCCCGGCGCTGGTGCAGGACACCCGCGTGCTGCTGTCCGACAAGGGGTTTGTCGAAGGCAATCACGGCGAGCCCGGCCAGTTCGTGGTCGAGAAGGCGTTCGCGGAACGGTAGAGACCTTACCTCGCCCCGCTTGCAAGAGGTCGGCGTACTATATCTTGTGCCGTGACGAGTGCCGCCAGTCTAGCCATTCTGTGCATGGGGTTGTTTTCGAGATTTTTGCTCAGGCCCTTCAGCCGTCATTGCGAGGAGCCCTTGCGACGAAGCAATCCATTCTTTCTTTGTGCGGCGAGATGGATTGCTTCGCTGCGCTCGCAATGACGGCCTCAAGACCGTCTCAACCCCTCTTCTTCTCCGACAATTTGTAAATCTCCAGCGCATCGGCATCCGCGCCGCGCGCGGCCTTCGCCATCCGAAACAGTTGCGCGGCGAGTGCGGTCATCGGAACCGGCGTCGAGGTGTCGTGCGCTACCTCCACCACGGTATCGAGGTCCTTCAGGATGCTCGCGATATGGCCGAGCGGCGGCGAATGAATGCCCTTGGCCATGCGCGGCACGAACAATTGCAGCGGAATCGAATCGGCAAAACCGCCAGCCAGCGCTTCCGGCAATTTCGCCGCATCGATCCCGGCATTGGCGGCGAGCCGCGTCGTCTCCGCCAGCACCGCCATGGCGCAGCCCGAAATAATCTGGTTACAGAGTTTGGTGGTTTGGCCAGCACCAGTCGGCCCCATATGCGTCAGCCGGCGCGCCATTGCCAGCACATAGGGCCGCACCCGCTCGATGTCGGCGGCATCGCCGCCGGCCATCACCGCGAGCGTGCCTTGCTCGGCGCCCGTGCCGCCGGACACCGGCGCATCGATCCAGCCCATGCCGTTGGCTGCCTTCAACCGTGCTGCGATCGCGCGCGCCGCATCGGGATGGATCGAGGAGAAGTCGACCACGAGTTTTGTCGCGCCGTCGGCGCTCGCAAGGCCGTCGGGGCCGAACACCACTTGCTCCACCGCGGCAGCGTCGATCAGGCACATGAAAATAATGCCGGCGTTCGCAGCGAGCTCGCGCGGCGTGGCGGCCGGTTGGGCGCCGGCCGCGACCACTCCGGCGGCCTTGCCGGGAGACCGATTCCAGACGGTAACGTGGTGGCCGGCGTCGAGCAGCCGCCGCGTCATCGGAATTCCCATCAGGCCGAGCCCGAGATAGCCGAGCTTTTCCCGTCCGTCCGTCCCGCCCGTGCTGGCCATCCCGTTTCTCCCTGCTTCACCGCGCAACAAGCATGGCCCGGCTCGCCGCTCTACCATGGATCCCCGCCTTGCAGGCAAGGCGCTCTGCTTGCCGTCTCGGCTGGCTTGCCTGATCATTTGAACCATGAAAGGCTTGGCACAGTCAGTGGGGGCTGCGTCAGAGAAAAATGGAGTGGGGATGATGCGAGTATCTTCGAAATGGATCGTGGCGGCCGGCGCGCTGGCTACCGTAGCGGCCGGCGTCAGCGCAGCGCAGACGCAAACGACGATCCGCGTCGGCTGGACCATCCCGGCCGAGGAATCGAAATACTATATGATGCGCCGGCCGGCGGAATTTCCCAATCTCGGCAAGACCTACAATGTCGAATGGACCCAATTCCAGGGCACCGCGCCGATGACGCAGGCGCTGGCCGCCGGCGCGCTCGACTGCGCCACCCAGGCGCCGCTGTCGCTGTCGAACGGCGTGGTCGGCGGCGGCCTGAAGGCCTACATCGTGGCCCAGCATGTCTACGAAAAGCCTGGCGGGTTCTCGGTCTATTGGGCGGTCAAGGATGATTCTCCGATCAAGACCATCGCCGACCTCAAGGGCAAGACCATCGGTATTTCGGTGATCGGCGGCGGCACCCAGGGGCCGTTCAACATGCTGCTGAAGCAGAACGGGATCGACCCGGCCAAGGACATCAAGCTGGTCGAGGTCGGCTTCGCGGTGTCCGAGGACGCGCTGCGCCAGGGCCGCGTCGATGCCGTCAACATGAACCAGCCGTTCGCGGCGCGCGCCGAGGCCAAGGGCGGCACGCGAAAACTGTTTTCGCTGTCCGAGGCGATGCCGAACATCGTGCACATTCTGGAGGCCTGCCGCGCCGACTTCGTCGACAAGAATCCGGAAGCCGTCAAAGCCTATGTTCGCGACATCACCGCCGGCATGAAGAAGGTGCTGGCCAATCGCGAGGAAACCCTGAAGGTCGTCTCCGAGCAGCTGAAGGCGCCGATCCCGGTGCTGGAAACCTATCTGCTCAAGGACAATGATTTCGGGCGGGATCCCGGCGCCGCGCCAAACTTTCCGGCGATCCAGAAGATGCTCGACATCTATGCCGAGCAGGGAATGCTGCCGAAGATGGACGCCGCGCAGTTCAAGCACCCGACCATCGTCGCGCCGCTGCAGTAACGCGAACGCTGTGCTCTTCCCTTCTCCCCTTGTGGGAGAAGGTGGCGCGCGAAGCGCGCCGGATGAGGGGGCTCCATCCGCGGAGACAGGCCCCTCACCCGTCGCGATGCTTCGCATCGCGCCACCCCAGAGCGCGCTTCGCTCGCCTCGACTCCCACAAGGGGAGAGGGGAAGAAAGCTATTCGCCGCGACTCTTGTAGAGAGACCACCCCATGAAAAAACTGCGATCCCGCGTGACGGCCGACGGGCTCGACCGTGCGCCACACCGCGCCTTCATGCGGGCGATGGGGCTCGACGACGCTGATATCGCCAAACCGATGATCGGCGTGGTCAGCATGAAGGGCGAGCAGACGCCCTGCAACATGACCCATGATTTTCAGGTCGACGCCGCCAAGGCCGGAATCGCGGAAGCCGGCGGCACGCCGCGCGAATTCACCACCATTTCGGTTTCCGACGGCATCAGCATGAACCATGAGGGCATGAAGTTCTCGCTGGTGTCGCGCGAGCTGATCGCCGATTCGATCGAGGCCGTGGTCCATGGCCTCGCCTACGACGCGCTGATCGGTTTTGGCGGCTGCGACAAGACGCTGCCCGGCGTCATGATGGGCATGATCCGCTGCAACGTGCCGTCGATCTTCATCTATGGCGGCAGCGCGCTGCCCGGGCGGTTTGCGGGCAAGACGCTGACGGTGCTGGATTCCTACGAGGCGGTCGGTGGCTTCATGACCGGCGAGATTGACGAAGCGAAGCTGGAAGGCATCGAGCGGTCGTGCCTGCCGACCATCGGCGCCTGCGCCGGCCAGTTCACCGCCAACACCATGGGCATGGTATCGGAGGCGATGGGGCTGACCATGCCCAACGTCTCGATGGTGCCGGGCGTCTATGCCGAGCGCGCGCAGATCGCGCGCCAGGCCGGGCGGCTGGTGATGCAGATGCTGGAGCGTGGCGGACCGCTGCCGCGCGCGATCGTGACGCGCAAGGCGCTGGAGAATGGCGCGGCCATTGTCGCCGCCACCGGCGGTTCGACCAACGCCGCATTGCATCTGCCGGCACTCGCCAACGAGGCCGGCATCGCCTTCACGCTGGACGATGTCGGCGAGGTGTTCGCCCGCACGCCGCTGATCGGCAATCTGCGCCCCGGCGGCAAATACACCGCCAAGGATGTCTACGACATCGGCGGCACCGCCGTGGTGATCCGCGCGCTGGTCGAAAGCGGCCACATCGACGGCTCCTGTCTGACGATATCGGGCCGCACCATCGCCGAAGAGTATGGCGGCGCCAATGCGCCCGATGGCGAGATCATCTTCAGCACGGACAAGCCGATCATGCCCGACGGCGGCGTCGCGGTGCTCAAGGGCAATCTCTGCCCCGACGGCGCCGTCATCAAGGTGGCTGGCTTGAAAAACCTGGTGTTCGAAGGGACCGCGCGGGTGTTCGAGGACGAGGAAGGCTGCGTCGACGCCGTCCGCAACCGAAAATACGCCGCGGGAGATGTCATGGTGATCCGCAACGAAGGCCCCGTCGGCGGCCCCGGCATGCGCGAGATGCTCGGCGTCACCGCGCTGATCTACGGGCAGGGCATGGGCGAAAAAGTCGCCCTCATCACCGATGGCCGGTTTTCCGGCGCCACCCGCGGCATGTGCATCGGCTATGTCTCGCCGGAAGCCTTCATTGGTGGCCCGCTGGCGCTGGTGCGCGAAGGCGACCGCATCCGGATCGATGCCGCCGCGCGCCGCATGGACCTGGTGATCGACGACACCGAATTCGCGGCACGGCGGCAGGCCTGGAAGCCGCGACCGCCGCGCCACCGTGCCGGAACACTCGCCAAATACGCCCGGCTGGTCGGACAAGCCCCCGGCGGCGCCGTCACCCACGACGGCGCGGCGGAATGGCCGTGGTTCGACTAGCTGCTGGTATCGGGCATGGCGATGCCCTATACGACCGGGTCAGAGGAACCCTGTCCATGGCGCTGTTTGCAAAGATTTTCACCACGAAGACACTGCTGCGCATCGTCTTCGTGCTGGCGGCGACCATCATGATGAAGGCGATCGGCGCGCACTACGATTTCAGCTGGGCCAAAGCGCTGGTGCAGTGAGCCAGGCCAGCGGATCTGCTGCGGAGAAGCCAAATCGAGCCATGATCCCCTAAGCTACTTTCGGCCAATGGCCGGCACAGGCCCCTAGCTGCGGTCCGGCCGGCATGATTTGATACTCCGGGCCGATCTCAACGAACTTTCGGGGCATTCTTGACCGGCGAGCAGTTACAGCGGCGATTGGCGGCAGTGTTGGCGGCGGATGTCGCCGGCTATGACCGTCTGATGGGGGCCGATGACGAAGGCACGCTGGCCCGGCTGAAGGCCATCAGGAAGGCCCTTGTCGATCCCACCATGTCGGCGCATCGCAGCCGCACCACCAAGGCCAACGGCGACCGCCTGCTGGTCGAGTTTGCGAGCGCCGTCGATGCGTTGCGCAGTGCCGTTGAAGTCCAGCGCGGAATGGCCGAGCAAAATGCGGCCGTGCCACCCGATCAAAGGATCGAATTCCGCATCGGCATCCATGTCGGCGACATCATCTTCGACGAAGACGATATTTTCGGCGACGGCGTCAATATCGCCGCGCGGCTGCAGGGCATTGCCGAGCCCGGCGGCATCTGCATCTCGGAGAGCGCCTGTCGGGAAATCCGCGGCAAGTTCGAAATCGGCTACGACGACCTCGGGCCGCAATTCCTGAAAAACATTGCCGGGCCCGTTCGGGCATGGCGGGTCAGGCTTGGCGCTCAAGGCGCGGTGAGCCGAGCTCCGGCGCTCGCGCTCCCCGAAAAACCCTCGATCGCTGTGCTGCCGTTCCAGAACATGAGCGGCGATCCCGAGCAGGAGTATTTTGCCGACGGTCTGGTCGAGGATATCACGACCGCGCTGTCGCGATTCAAGTCGCTGTTCGTGATCGCGCGCAATTCCTCGTTCACCTACAAGGGCAGGGCGGTCGACGTCAGGCAGGTCGGACGCGAACTCGGCGTGCGCTACGTGCTGGAGGGCAGCGTGCGAAAGGCCGGCTCGACGCTGCGGATCACCGGGCAGCTGATCGAGGCCGAGACCGGCTCGCATTTGTGGGCCGAGAAATTCGACGGCCCGATGGACGACGTGTTCGAGCTGCAGGACAAGGTTGCCTCCAGCGTGGCGGGGGTGATCGATCCCCTGCTGCTGGATACCGAAATCATGCGCGCGCTGGAGCGTCCCACCGCGGACCTGACGTCGTACGACCTGTATCTGCGCGCGCTGCCGCTGATACGCGCCTGGGCGCGCGAGCCGATCGCACGCGCCATCGTTCTGCTCGAACAGGCCGTCGAGCGCGATCCGCAGTATGGGCCGGCGCTGGCGTCGCTGGCGCTTTGTCATTCGCAGAATTTTCTCAGCGGCTGGGGCGACGCCGCAGTCGAAAGCGAGCAGGGCAGGACGCTGGCGCGGCGGGCCCGCGAAGCCGCGCCCAACGACCCCATGAGCGTGACCAGTGCCGCCGGCGCCCTGTTGAATCTCGGCGAGGACGCCAATCTCCTGAAGCCATGGGTCGATGGCGCGCTGGCTCGTAATCCGAGCCACGCCTTCGGCTGGCTATGGAGCGGCTGGATCCGGACCGTTGCCGGTGAAGCCGATGTGGCGATCGAGCATTTCGAGATGTCGCTGCGGCTCGACCCGCGCGCCTCGCGGCGGGCCTTTCATCTGACCGGCATCGGCATTTGCCATTTCTGGCAACGGCGTTTCGATCCGGCCGCCGCCGCCCTGGAGGCCTCGTTCCACGAACTGCCCACTTACGCGATGACCACCTGGTTTCTCGCCGCATGCTACGCGCATATGGCTCGTATCGAGGAGGCGCGCGACTTCGCCGTCCGCCACGGCATTGTGCCCGGCGGACAATGGCTCAAGATCGGATTGCTGTATGGCGATCCGGATCAACGCCAGCTGTTGCTGTCCGGTCTCGGGCTCGCGACGGCGGAACAGGCCTGAACCGGAATGCGCAGCCGGGCGGGGTTCGTGGTCCGTTTTTAACCTAGCCCGATGTCTCGATGATGACTTTCAGGGCTCGCGTATCGGCGGCGTTGCCGAAGATCTCGTAGGCCTCCAGGATCTGACCAAACTTGAATCGATGCGTAATCAGAAGTGTTGGATCGATCTTCTTCGATTGAACCGTTTTCAACAGCATCGGCGTCGTGATCGTATCAACCAGCCGGGTCGTGATGGTGATGTTGTGCGCCCAGAGCCGTTCGAGATGAAGATCGACCTTGATACCGTGGACGCCGACATTGGCAATCACGCCGCCGGCCGCGACGATGTCCTGGCAGAGCACGAAAGTCGCGGGCACGCCGACCGCCTCGATTGCGGTATCGACCCCGCGGCCGGCCGTGAGGGCCATGATCTTCTCGACCGCCTTGCCGTCGGCGCTGTTGATGGCGTGGGTCGCACCGAAACGTCGCGCGACCTCGAGGCGGTTGTCGTCGAGATCGACCATGATGATCGCGGCCGGTGAATAGAATTGCGCCGTGAGCAGTGCTGCGAGGCCGATCGGACCGCTGCCCACAATCGCCACCGTTGACCCCGGCTCGACCTTGCCGTTGAGAACGCCGCATTCCAGGCCGGTCGGAAGGATATCGCTCAACATCACCAGCGCCTCTTCGTCGGCGCCTTCCGGGATCGGATAAAGACTGGTATCGGCATGGGGAATGCGGACGAATTCCGCCTGGGTGCCGTCGATGACGTTGCCAAGAATCCAGCCGCCGGTGACGCAGTGTGAATACATGCCGCGTCGGCAATAGTCGCATTTTCCGCAGGACGAGATGCAGGAGACCAGCACCCGGTCGCCCGGGTGGAACGCGGTCACACCCGCGCCGATCGTCTCGATGATGCCCACTCCCTCGTGTCCGAGGATACGGCCGGGCGCACAGGTGGCGACATCGCCTTTCAGGATGTGCAAATCCGTTCCGCAGATCGTCGTCCTGGTGATCCGGACGATGGCGTCGCCGGGCGACTGCAGTTCGGGTTTTGGACGGTCCTCGATGGCTTTGGCGCCGGGGCCGAGATAGACGAGGGCCTTCATGACGTTGATCCGGGCATCCTGAAAAAGGTATGGGTCACAACGAGGATCGTGCCGATACCCAAGACGACCGCATTTTCCATGCAATATTTGAGCGCCGCGACCCGTAGCTGTGCCCGCTTATCTTTCTCCATGATACGTCGCTTCCCTGGCTGTCTCGTCGGCCAACAGCCGGATCAGCACTTTGTGTCGAGCCGGATCATCCGCCACGCCGGGTTCGGCCAGCAGCCGTCGATAGTGCGCCAGATTTTCACGGTGGACGAAGCGTTCCATGGCAGACCTCGAAGTTTATTTGAGGCGGGAGTTCGACCGAACTCTCAGTCACCGGAAGTTGCCGAAGGCAGCACGATGATGCAGCTAACATGCAAGGCCGCGACCGAACAATCATGATCAATACTGCTCACGTCGTTGGAAATAATTATCGTGGCGACATCGTTTTTACTGGAACCATTGACGTGATGGTGAATCGTTGCCCGCTCCCGCACTTGACCTCGCGGCCCGGCAAGGCCACGTGTCGGCGGCCGCTGACCCGAGAATGGATCGCTGCATGACGATCCGACGCAACGTGAGCTCTCGCCGTCCGGTCTCGGTCTCGCGGATCCCGACACACCACCAGAATTCGAGGAGTTGTGAGTTCACGCCCAGGGTTTGCTGCTTCCGGTCTGGCCAGCCCTTGCCCTCAAAACAGCATCGCCAAGCCCCGCCGGTTTCCGCTATGGTCGCCCCGGTTACTCACGGAATGAAGCCGGGAAGCAAAGCGGGAATGAAGGGTGTGCCATCGCGGCCGGATCTGCGGACTGAACCAGCGCCGGCGCGCGGGCCGGCGTCCGCTATGATCGAGATTGATCATGTCTCGCAGACCTTCCGCACGTCAGGCCGTGAGGCCCATCTGGCGTTGTCGGATATTTCACTGACAATCGAGGATGGCGCCTTCGTCTCGATTCTCGGCCCCTCCGGCTGCGGCAAATCGACATTGCTGTACATCGTTGGCGGGTTTGTCAGCCCGACCGAGGGCGTGGCGCGGGTGAAGGGCAGGGCGATCACCGGGCCCGGCCCCGATCGCGGCCCGGTGTTCCAGGAGTTCGCGCTGTTTCCCTGGAAGACCGTGCTCGGCAACGTCATGTACGGTCCGCGCCAGCAGGGCGTGAAATCGGCGGAGGCCGAGGCGCAGAGCCGCCGGCTGATCGAGATGGTCGGCCTCAAGGGATTTGAGAATTTCTACCCCAAGGAACTGTCCGGCGGCATGAAGCAGCGGGTCGCGCTGGCGCGCACGCTGGCTTATCACCCCGCGGTGCTGCTGATGGACGAGCCGTTCGGCGCGCTGGATGCGCATACCCGCACCCGCCTGCAGAACGATCTGCTCAACATCTGGGAACGCGATCGCAAGACGGTGCTGTTCGTCACCCATTCGGTCGACGAGGCGGTGTTCCTGTCCGACAAGGTCGTGGTGATGACGCGCGCCCCTGGCCGCATCAAGGTAACAGTCGATATCGAGCTGCCGCGGCCGCGCCGCCGGGCCGAGCTGCTGCTCGATCCGCGCTACCAGAAATACGTGGTCGAGATCGAGCGCATGATCGATGACACCAGCGAAGACGGGCTACGGCCATGATGGCGCGTGCGCTCTCGCGGCTGGCGCCGCTGCTCGCCTGCCTCGGGCTGCTGGCGATCTGGCAGGCCGGGTCGTTGATGCTGAATACCGAAAGTTTTCCGACCGCGCTCGAAGCGGTTCGCGCGGTGCCGTCGATCCTCAGCGACAGGGAATCCGTGATCAACATTCTGGATTCGCTGCGCCGCATGGCGATCGCCTTCAGCGCGGCGCTGCTGTTCGCGATTCCGCTGGGGCTGATGATGGGCCGCTCGCGCCTGGTGGCGTCGTTCTTCAATCCGCTGTTGATGATCACCTATCCGGTGCCGAAGGCGGCGCTGATGCCGATCATCATGCTGTGGCTCGGTGTCGGCGACCTCGCCAAGATGCTGGTGATCTTTCTCGGCGTCAGCCTGCCCGTGATCTATCACAGCTTTCAGGGCGCGAGAGCCGTCGAGGAGAAGATGCTGTGGTCGGGCGCCGCCATGGGCCTCTCGGCGCCGCAGCGCATGATCCGGATCGTGCTGCCGGCGGCCTTGCCGGAAATCCTCACGGGCTGCCGCACCGGCCTCGTGCTGGCGCTGATCACCATGGTCACCTCGGAGATGATCGCGCGGCAGTCCGGCGCCGGCAACATTCTGTTCAACGCGATGGACATGGGGCAGTACGACACGGTCTACGCCATGATCATCATTATCGGCGCGATGGGAATCGGCCTCGACGCCGCGTTCGAAAAACTGCGCAGCCGGCTGGTGCGATGGTCGGAGCCGGGCTTCGACATTTCCCTGAGTTTCGCATGAACGCCCGCGCGCTGACATCGGAAGTCCTGCTCGGAATCATACCGATCGCGCTGGCGGTCGCCGTGTGGCAGGGGATCTCGTCGTTCGGCTATGCGCCCGTCACGCTGCTGCCGCCGCCCGGGATGGTGTTCACGCGGCTGGCGCAGCAACTCGGCACCAGCAATTTTCAGCATGAGATCGCTTCCACGCTATTCCGGCTGTTCGCGGGATTTACCATTGCGGTCATTCTCGGCGTCGGCATCGGACTCGCGGCGGCGGCCAATCCGGCCGTCAACGCCGTGGTGCGCCCCATCGTGCGGGTGCTGGCGCCGCTGCCCAAGGTCGCGCTGTACCCGGCGCTGTTGCTGCTGCTCGGCTTCGGCCATGAATCCAAGATCACGCTGGTCGCCGCCGACGCGCTGTTTCCGATCCTGCTCTCGACCTATTACGGCGCGTCGATGGTGGAACAGAAGCTGATCTGGTCGGCGATGGCGGCGGGAACGCCGCGCCGCCAGATCCTGTTCAAGGTGGTTCTCCCGGCGGCGGTGCCGTCGATCCTGACGGGATGCCGCATCGGGCTGGTGATTTCCTGCATTGTGGTGTTTCTCGCCGAAATGATCTCCTCGACCGACGGCCTCGGCCACATGCTGGTGACGGCGGCGCGGACCTTTCAGGCGGTGGACATGTTCGTCCCCCTGATCACGATCTCGCTGCTCGGCCTGATCCTCAACGGCCTGTTGCAGGGGCTGAGATCATATCTGCTGCGCGGCTTTCCGGAAGTGTGATGCAATTCTTGAAGTGGAGATGACCATGTTGGCGGATCGCATAGAAGCAAAATGGATCGATGCGTTCTGCGAGGTTTTCGAACGCTGCGCGGTCAAGCCGGGCGACACCGCGGCGATCCTGTCGGAGACCCAGTCACGGGCGCTCAACGTTCACCTCGCCGAACTGGCATTGCTGCGGATGGGCGCCAAACCGTTTCACATCGTGGTGCCGACGCCGCGTAACCGCGAGGTCGTTCCGGTGCGCTCCACCGGCGCCAGCATCGCTATCCAGAAGCTCGGGCCGGTGGTCAGCGCGCTGCAGCAGGCGGGTTTTGTCGTTGACTGCACCATCGAAGGGCTGATGCACGCGGCGGAAACGCCAGAGATTCTGAAAGCCGGCGCGCGCATTCTCAATATCTCCAACGAGCATCCCGAAGCGCTCGAACGCATGGTGCCGGACACCGCGCTGGAAAAGCGGGTCCGCGCCGCCGTCAAAATGCTGCGCGGGACAAAACGGATGCGTGTGACCTCGAAGGCCGGTACCGAGCTCGATGTCGACATGGTCGGCGCCCAGACCGCCGGCGTCTGGGGCTGGACCGACCGGCCGGGCACACTGGCGCATTGGCCGGGCGGCATCGTCGTCAGCTTTCCCAGGAGCAAGACCGTCAATGGCACCATCGTGATGGCGCCGGGCGACATCAACCTCACCTTCAAGCGCTATCTGGCGACGCCGATCAAGATGACGCTGAAGGACGATTACGTCACCGATCTCGAAGGCGAGGGCGCGGATGCGGCGATGATGCGGTCCTATCTCGCGGCCTGGGGCGACCGCGAGGCCTATGCGGTGTCGCATGTCGGCTGGGGGATGAACCCCGGCGCGCGCTACGAGGCGCTGACCATGTACGACAAGAACGATACCAACGGGACCGAGCTGCGCGCGGTATCCGGCAACTTTCTGTTCTCCACCGGCGCCAATGAATTCGCCGGACGCTACACCTCAGGGCATTTCGATTTGCCGATGATGGGCACGACGATCGAACTCGACGGCGTCGCGGTGGTGAAAGAAGGGGTCCTGCAGGACGTGTTCGGGTGAACCCGTAGGGTGGGCGAAGAAGCTTACCTCTCTCGCTTGCGGGGGTGGTCGACGCGCGTAGCGCGGCGGGTGGGGGAATGCCTCAACGGGCGCCGGCGTATGTTGAAACACCCCCACCCCGGCCCTCCCCCGCAAGCGGGAGAGGGAGAAGAAAAACCACCCGACGGGCAAATAACTTCTGATTATCAGAAATAGTGTCAAGCCCTCGAAACAAAAATAAATCGCTTAACATGACGGGCAAATCACCTTTAGTGATTTGCCCGTCTCACCCGAACGAGGGGCGTTTCGCGGACGCACGAACGCGCGGTGGGATGCGATGGACGCGACAGCGTCGGACGCGCAGGTGCAGTCGCAGGGCGAGATGAACCTCGTGAGCGGCATGCGGCGCGTAGACGGACGGCGCTGCCAACTGTCTTCGCTGGAACTAGCCGGGACGCACGAGGACCGGCAAGACATCTGGCGAGACAGGCGCGGACGGCGAAGTCGTGTGGTCCCGACGCCCCAGGCTGGCGTCAAGTCATGTGGAGATGCATCCGGCTCAACCGGGCCCGCGATGGATCGTCAATCCGCACGGCGACGGTGGCAAAAGTGCAGGCTCACCGAGGAGATCACGTATAAGCCGTAACCCATCGTGCAGGGAAAGCCGGATGATCCGGTTCACCTGTGGTCCACTCGTGCGCTCACTATGCGCACGACCGCGGGTGCGATCGGCG
>JBBQUA010000042.1:0-27319 GCA_038212905.1 Hyphomicrobiales bacterium | reverse complement strand
CGAAGCCCGCCGCCATCGCCGAGCCGACGCTGGTGCCGACGAAGATATCGAACACGACGCCGCGCTCGCGGAATGCCTTGTAGATGCCGACATGCGCGGAGCCGAAGGCGCCGCCGCCGGCCGCGACGAAACCGAGCGCGCGCCCGGACATGAAGCGGATCAGGCTGTCGATATCGGCCTGGTCCTGGAGCGCGACATGGTGATTCATGAAGCAGGGCAGACGCGTGAGCCAGGCCGCAGTGCCGCTGACCTCGCCGCTGCGCCGTTCGTGAACGCGGACCAGGCGGCGCGCCGAGGCGGGATGAATCCTGCAGGCGAAGGCCTCGACCTCCGTCAGCACGCCGGCGGCGGGCGCCTTGCCATGGGTGACGAATACGACCATGTCGGCCTGGCGAATGGCCTTGCGGGTCCAGACCGAGTCGTCGTCGCCGCCGAAATAGACCACCAGCGGCGCGGTCTGCTCGATCTTGTTGAGCCAGTCGGCAACTTCAGGCGAATCCAGCGCCCGGCCGGGAAACATCGCCTCGAGGCGGGCGGGATCGACGATCTCGGCATTGGTTGCCGCCAGGCCGATGCGCAAACGGCGATCGAATGTTTCCGGGACCGGCTCGTATCCGCCCCGGATCAGCGCCACCGTTCGCGCCGTCGGCGAAGCGCGGATCGGGGTTAGGCGCGCCGTTTCCTGGGCGAAGCGCAGTGCCAGCGCCGCGAGCACCGCCTCGACGATTTCCGGGGTGTGTTCAGCCAGTTCGCGATAGGCTGATCGCGTCAGCACCAGCACGCTGGTATCGCGGATCGCAATCACATCGGCGGTGCGCGGCACGTTGGCGAAGAAGCCGATTTCGCCCACCAGCTCGCCGGCGCGAAGCTCGGCGATAACAGCGGAATCGCCTGATTTGCGGACCGCAAGCGCGCCATGCAGCACGATGAAAAGAGCATCCGAAGGCGCGCCCTGCGCCACCAGCATCTGGCCGCGCA
Source organism: Hyphomicrobiales bacterium (assembly GCA_038212905.1). Classification (GTDB taxonomy): domain Bacteria; phylum Pseudomonadota; class Alphaproteobacteria; order Rhizobiales; family Xanthobacteraceae; genus Bradyrhizobium. Next base: position 26,341 of record JBBQUA010000042.1, on the reverse strand, counting down.
CCAGATCCCGGCGGACCATGGCGCGAACAGCCTTCCGCCGCTGTTCGGAACTGAGCGTTCGAAACAGCGCGAAATCCTCTGATACGTTTCCCCACGCGAATGTCGAGCTCAGCCCATCCATTGGCCCTACCCGGTTCTGGTTGGCGGCCAATGTATCGCCGGCCCGCCGTTACGGCGAGCGATTTAGGATTTGCTGCGCCCGCGAACGCCGGCTGCCCCTTGCGCCTCGTGTCCCGGACGCGGCGCGATGCACCGCCTCCGGGGCACGAGTGCGAGGCTATGCCGCAGGCGTCGTCAGCAGTTCGGCAAACTGATCGTCGCCGATTTCGGTTTGGGCGATCAGAACACTGCAGCGGAGCTGATCGGTAAGATAGGTGCCGACCGACCCGAACCACCACCGCGCCAACGGCCCGGAGGGGCGATGGCCGACCACGACCAGATTCGCGCCGATCTCTTCCGCGACCGCGGCGATCTGCTGCGCGGCGGCTCCCATGCCCAGCCGCGCCGTCGGTGAGAATCCCACGGCCTTGAGCCGCTCCACGCCCTCGGCAAGGATCGCCTTGTAGGCCGAGATCTGCTCGTCGATCGAAATGCCGACGCCGCCCTCCAGGGTCGCAAGGGCGGGGGCGTTTTCCACGACCGCCAGCAGGAAGACCTCCGCGCCACACAATTGCGCGAGCTTCGCACCCTCCCGCAACGCGCGCCGTCCTTCGACCGAGCCGTCATAGGCGAGAAGAACTTTCTGATACATGAGGCGCCCCCATCGATTGCCATGAAGCCAAGCCCGTGAAGGCTAGCACTAATCGACCCGGCAGGAAGCCAACTTTGATCCGGGGAAGGAGCCGCTTTCCGCTCCAGAAGTCCCTGCCTGGGCCGTTGCCCCTGCCCCACCAATCGGCTAAATGAGCCCTCACGCACCCGTAGCTCAGCTGGATAGAGCGTTGCCCTCCGAAGGCAAAGGTCACACGTTCGAATCGTGTCGGGTGCGCCAGTAACATGTCCTGAGCGCCTGAGTTCCACGGGTGCCCAGCAATCAAAATTGCGTACCGCGCAACCGCTTCAAAAGAACGTCGACCAAGCCCGCGCGGAACGCGCGGGGATTTCGCAGGCCGTTGTGGCGGCGAGTCTGCTATAGGCTGCTGCGGCACGATGCGTCTGAAGCGGATCGGTTCCGCTGACACAGCAGGTCGGACGTGCCATCCACAGAAGGCGAGCCTGACATGAGTGAGCGAATTGAGACGCTGAAAAAGGCGCGTGAGCGCATGGCCGACGACCGCGACGCCTTTGCCAAGACGCTGGCCGCCCCGTTCGATCGCGACAAGGCGGAGCGGGCGCGGCTCAAATTCATCGAGACCCAGGCCTTGATCGACGCCATCGATCGCGCCATCGCCGGCGAGCAGGCGAGGCCAGCTCCCGTGTAAGCGCCCGCCGCCACCCCGTTCGGGGCGCGCGCTCCGCACCGACCGGCGTCTCGTTCGCCCTAAATCGTCTTTTCGTGCAGCAGCGCCTTGGGATTGCGCGGGGCCGCTTCACGGAGGCGCCCGATCCGGCTCTTGAACCGGTGACCGATCACGATCAGCGTGCCTTCCGGGCGAGCTGATAGCTTGGGGGCATCGGACCGGCGCTGGATCAAAACCGGCGGCTGGTTGTCCTGGGTGATGGCTTCAAGCGCGTCGAGGAATTTTCGGCCGGCGGCGGTGATCTGCCATCCCTCGGCGTTGCGCAGCACGTAACCGCAACCGAAAATATCGATGGCGGCAACCCGCGCGGCCAAACGCTTGATCCGCGCGTTCCATTCCGCGCCGCTGGCCGACAGAACGGCGATATCCCGGTTGAGAGAAGCGAGCGTGGCTCGACCGCTGTCGTGACTGGCCAGAACTTTCAGAATGGTAACCTGCAAACTCACGCCAGCGCCCTGGACCGCAACGGTTGTTGTTTTTATACGCGATCGTTGCGGCTTGGTTAGCTCGCCGTCGGCGCCGTCGTCCAGCGCAGGCGGCGAGTTATCCGCAGGCTTGAGAATTCCACCCAGCGGTACGCGGCGTTATACTTTGACCAGGCTTTCGAAACCGCCATAGATCATCCGCTTGCCGTCGAACGGAGGTAGCGAATTCGGACCCATGATGTTGGCGAGCCGCGGATCCGCCATCACCTTGGCGTTGATCCTGTCGCGCTGGGCGCGCGACTTGTAGGTGATCCAGGAGAACACCACGACCTCTCCTTTCTTCAGCTTGACCGCGCGCGGGAACGAGGTGAATTTACCGACCTTGACGTCGTCGGCCACCCATTCCCGGTAGTCCAGCGCACCGAATTCGCGCCAGATCTTGCCGCATCTGGTGGACAATTTGCGATAGGCTGCGATGTTCTTCCTGGGCACCGCAACGATGAAGCCGTCGACATAAGGCATCGGCACTTCCCTTTGTTGGTGTCATGACGAGTTCAGTTTTGGCAACAGAATGCCTGAGCCGCGGCCGGTTTGTACTGGTCACGAAGTCGCAGCCAGTCCATCGGATACGGCAATCCCTGTTCGTGACGGCCGAGCGGCGTCAAATCGAGATAATGATAGGCGGCGTTCATCATGTCGAGGCCGCGGGCGAAGCAGGAATAGGTGTGGAAGATGTTGCCCGCATCGTCGCGGAAGAACACGCTGATCCCCGGCGCTTCCTCGACCCCAAAACCGCTGGTGCCGAAATTGTAGATTTTGGCGCCAGATTTGATCTGGTCCGTTGTGAACGACACGGCATAGTCGGTGTTGAAGTCATTTGCCGCCGATGACAGCCAGTCGAACGTCCAGCCCATCCGCGCCTTGAACGCGGCAAGCCTGGGCAGCGGCGCGCGCGATACCGCCACCAGCGTGGTGTCGCGGGCCGCAAGGTGCGGGATCATGCGCTCGAAGCCGTCGGCCCAGAACGAGCAGCTCTTGCAGCCCTCGGTCCAGTCGGGCGCGAACATGAAGTGCTGAACCACCAGTTGGCTCCGCCCAGCAAACAGGTCGCCCAGCGTCTGCGGGCCCGTCGGGCCGTCGAACGAATAGGCCTTGTCGACCTTGACCCAGGGCAGCGCGCGCCGCTGCTCGCTCAGGCGGTCTCTTGCCCTGGTATATTCCTTCTCATGCGCCAAGTGCGCCCTGCGGGCTTCGATCCATTCCTCGCGCGAGACGATCTTGTGCGGTTGCATGGGTGGCTCCGTTGCTTCAGGCGAGATAGTTTTCCAGCTTGTCGATCAGCTCGTTCCATCCGCGCGCATGGCCGTCGCGTGCGGCTTCGTTGAAGAATTGTTCATGGTGCAGTGTCAGGAGGGTGCCGGCGCCATCCGGCTGCAGCGATACCGTGACCCGCGATTCCCGTTCCGGCGTCGAGTGCCACGCCCAGCTGAACGCGATCCGCGCGTTCGGCGTCACCTCGAGATAGACACCGTCGACCTGAAAGTACTCGCCATCACCGGCTTCGAAGCTGATGCGGTAGCGGCCGCCGACGCGCAGATCGATATCCGCATTGACCGAGCCGGCCTTGACCTGAGCGGGCCCGAACCAGCGCGCTATTTTTTCCGGATCGGTCCACGCGGCGTAGACTTTTTCGGGGGCCGCATTGAGACGACGCTTGAGGGTGAGGCTCGGCCGGCTGGCGAGCCCGGTATTGCTGTCAGCGGTTGATGGGGTGGCCATGTGTCTTCCTCCACGAATGCGGCAAGGCGATCGAGATTTTCGGACCAGAAGCGCTGGTAGCGATTGAGCCACTGCATCGCCTGCTCCATCGGGCTGGCGGTCAGCCGGCACGCCACGGTGCGCCCGGTTTTTTCGCGCGCGACCAGTCCGGCATCCGACAGCACGTCGAGATGTTTCATGACCGCAGGCAGCGACATCTCAAACGGCTGCGCCAGTTCGCTCACCGAGACGCTGTCCCGGCTGCCGAGCCGCGCCAGCAGCGCGCGCCGCGTCGGGTCCGCCAGCGCGGCGAAGGTTCGGTTCAGAATCGCGTCGTTATGCTTAACCATACGGTTTAGTATAACGACGCGAAGCAGCCGTCAAGTGCGATGACTTTTTACGAATTGGGGTGCACGCCTTGTCCGATCACGCGCCGTCGCGGGGACTCGCCTTGGCGACCGGTGACCGGCGATGACAATTAACCCCGGATTTCAATAATCCCGGTAGGTCCGCCCGCGCCGCGACTGCTGATTCAGGGCGGCGCGCGGATTGAGGTTGCAGTAGAGGCCGCGCCCGGAAGCGCTCGCCATGCATTGGGCATAGCTTTGGTAGGAGCAGTCGCCGGGAATGCCGACACCCCTGCTTGGGCACAATAGGGTTAACCGTAAGCCGCGGCGGGCGTCGGGCCGGCACTAGTGGCGACGCCAGCCGCCGCCACTAGTGCCATTGTTGCGTAGCGCATGATCCGGTTCCTCGTCTGGGTTACGTCGCCACGTAGAAAACCAGATCACGCCTGCTAGGTTCCGTGATGCAGATCACTCGACCTTGAGGCCGGCGGCCTTGACCACCTTCTCCCATTTTTCGGTCTCTGACACGATCATCTTGCCGAACGCCTCCGGCGTCCCGGGCAGCGGCTCGCCTCCGAGGTCGATCAGTTTCGCTTTGATCGCCGGCTCGGCCAGCACCGCGTTGATCTCCTTGTTCAGCTTCGCGATGATCTCCGGGGGCGTCTTCTTGGGCGCGGCCATGCCGAACAGCGCGCTCGCCTCGTAACCGGGAACGGTGTCGGCCAGGACCGGCACGTCAGGCAACAATGCCGAGCGCCCCGTCGTGGTCACCGCCAGCGCGCGCAGGGAACCGGCGCGGATGTGCTGGAGAATCGAGGGCATGTTGTCGAAGATCACCTGGACCTGGCCGCCGAGCATGTCGGTGAGCGCAGGCGCCGCGCCCCGGTAGGGAATGTGCTGCATCTTGACGCCCGTCATCATCATGAACATTTCACCCGACAGGTGCACCGAGGTGCCGTTGCCCGACGATGCCAAGTTCACCTTGCCCGGGTTGGCCTTCACATAGGCGATGAATTCGGCCACCGTCTTGGCCGGCACGTCCTTGCCGACCGTCATGACGTTAGGCACGCGATTGAACGCCGCGACCGGCGCGAGGTCGCGAACGACGTTGAATTTCAGGTTGGCGTAAAGAGTCGCGTTGATGTAGTTGGCCGGGTTTACCAGCAGAACGGTGTAGCCATCGGGCTCGGCATTGACCACCGACTCGGTCGCGATGTTGTTGCCGGCGCCCGGCTTGTTCTCGATAATGAATTGCTGCCCGAGCCGTTCCGACAGCCGCTGGCCGATCAGCCGCGCGATGATATCGGTAGCGCCGCCGGGCGGATAGCCGACCACCCATTTCACCGGCCGGGTCGGGTAATTCTGCGCCGCGGCGCTGCCGATCGAGGCGATGGTCGAAATGCCCATCGAAATACCCATGGCGATGAGACAAATCGCGGTACGACGTGAGGTCATGCAGTTTCTCCCGGCGGTCGCATCGTATCGCGCGGTCCGCACCTGTTGAATTGATAACGGGCGGCGTTGTAACAAACAAAACCGGCGACGGCCAGTGCGGCGGATCGCCCTGAGACGCGACGAAAGGAGAATGCATGGCCGTCATGGTGAACGCGCTCGATCATATCGTGATCAATGTCGCCGACGTGGCGCGGTCCGCCGAATGGTATCGCAAGATCCTCGGCATGGAGGTCAGAGTGTTCGATCCGGGCCCGGGCAAGACGCCGCGGACATCGCTGCTGTTCGGGAACCAGAAGATCAATGTGCGACCGCGCGACGCCGACAAGGTGGAGTGGTTCACCGCGGACCATCAGACCGCCGGGAGCGACGATCTGTGCTTTCTCACCTCCAGCGCGCCGGACGCGGTGGTGATGCATCTGAAGGCGCATGGCGTGGTGATCGAGGAAGGTCCGGTCGCGAAACAGGGCGCCCGCGGCACGCTGCGGAGTGTCTATTGCCGGGATCCCGACGGCAGTTTGATCGAGATTTCGTCGTATGAGGATAAGGCGGCTTAAGCTCGCAGCACCGTCATTCCGGGATGGTGCCAAGTGGCACCAGACCCGGAATCTCGAGATTCCCCGATGTGCAATTGCACATCTGAGGTTCGATGCCTCGCATCGCCCCGGAATGACGTTCGACCCAAACCGCGATTTGCCCCCCACGCCATCCAATGGCAGAACACCTTCCAAGCAATAGCATTTGAAGCAGCCGGCAAGGCTGCGCGGGAGGATCAATGCAAAATTCACAGGCAGCGCCGGGCATCGTCGGGCCATTCGCGGGGCTTGACGTGCCGTGGTTGCTGCAGATGCGGGCTGAGACGCGGCGCGACCATCCGTTTCTGGTCTGGGCGCCGTTCGATGCGCCGGCGCGGACCTGGAATTATGGCGAGTTTCACGAGCGGGTCGGCGCGCTGGCCGCGGGGCTTGCCGCCCGCGGCATCAAGCCCGGCGAGTATGTCCTGATCCATCTCGACAACTGCATCGAGGCCATGCTGACCTGGTTCGCCTGTGTCGAGCTCGGCGCCATTGCGGTGACCACCAACACCCGCTCGGCGCCGGCGGAAATGGAATATTTTGCCGATCATTGCGGCGCGGTGGCCGCGATCACCCAACCGGCCTATGCCGGGATCATTTCTACGCATTGCCGGAATTTGCGCTGGCTCGCGGTGATTGCGCATGATTCGGGGGCAGCACCGGCACAAGGTTTCAATCCCCAGCGCGGCGACAGTTTCGAAGCGCTGTTCGCCGACAGCGCCGACCGGCCGCGCCGCGCCACCGATCCACTGGCTCCCTGCAGCGTGCAATACACTTCCGGCACGACGTCGCGCCCGAAGGCGGTGCTGTGGACCCACGCCAATGCGCTGTGGGGCGCCAAGGTCAACGCCGCCCACCAGGATCTGCACGAAGGCGACGTGCACCAGACCTATCTGCCGCTGTTCCACACCAATGCATTGGCCTATTCGATGTTGGCGAGCCTGTGGGTCGGCGCCACCTGCGTGATCCAGCCGCGGTTTTCCGCCAGCCGGTTCTGGGGCGTGGCGCTGCAGCACGGCTGCACCTGGACCTCGACGATCCCGTTCTGCATGAAGGCGCTGCTGGAACACGAGATTCCGAAGAAGCACAAGTTTCGGCTGTGGGGCACCGCGATCAACGACCCGCCGCCGTTCGCCGCCTTCGGCATCAAGATGATCGGCTGGTGGGGCATGACCGAGACCATCACCCACGGCATCGTCGGCGAAGTCGACCAGCCCAATATTCCGATGTCGATCGGCCGCGCCGCCGCCGAATATGCCATCCGCATCACCGATGACGACGGCGCGCCGACGCCGGTCGGCGGCACCGGCAATCTGCTGATCAAGGGCGTTCCCGGGCTGTCGCTGTTTGCGGAATACCTGCACAACGAGAAGGCGACGCGCGAAAGTTACGACGAGCACGGTTACTTCATCACCGGCGACCGGGTCACCCTGCTGGACCACGGCTTCATAAAATTCGGCGACCGCGCCAAGGACATGCTGAAGGTCGGCGGCGAGAATGTCGCGGCGTCCGAGATCGAGCAGGTGATCGCTGTGGTGCCGGGCGTGCGCGAGGCCGCGGTGGTGGCGAAGAAGCACCCGATGCTCGACGAAGTGCCTGTCGTGTTCATCATTCCCACCGCCGGCGTCGAGGGCGCGCCCGCGGACCTGCACGACACCGTGATGGCCGCCTGCCGCAGCGCACTGGCCGATTTCAAGGTGCCGCGCGAAATCCACTTCGTCGACGACATGCCGCGCTCGACGCTGGAGAAGGTGGCGAAGGCGGAATTGCGCAAGCTGCTGGAGTGATTTTTCGGAATCCCGTCTTGATGATGGTATCATTTTTTGATACCATTGGTCATGATCAGGTCGTTCGCCGGCAAGCGGACCCAACTTGTATTTGCCGGTGAAAGTCCGAAGGGCTTTCCATCTGGCATCCTCAAGGTCGCCCGCCGTAAGCTCAAGATGGTGGATGCTGCCATTGTGCTGACCGATCTTCGCGTGCCGCCGGGTAACCAGCTGGAAGCACTTGCGGGTGACCGCAGGGGACAACATTCGATCAGGATCAACGATCAATGGCGAATTTGTTTCGTGTGGACTCCGGAAGGGCCGACTGACGTTGAAGTCGTTGACTACCACTAGGCGGATCGGTCACCGCAACAGGAGGGACTAGGGTCATGGCCAGAAAATTGCCGCCAATGCATCCCGGTGAAGTGCTGCGGGAGGAGTTTTTGGTTCCCATGAGCCTTTCGCCCTATGCGCTGGCGAAAATTTGCGATGTGCCCCGCACGCGCATTGAACGCATCGTCCGGGAGGAAATCAACATCTCGGCTGACACCGCACTTCGGCTATCGAGAGCCTTCGGAACGACGGCGGGATTCTGGCTTAACCTTCAGACCCAGTTCGATATCGCAACGGCGGAAAAGGCGATCGGCAGGGCGTTGGCCAAGATTGTCCCGGTGGCACGGGACGCGGCATAGGGCTTATGCCCTGTGCGCTTACTTGGTCATTCCGGAACGATGCCAACGGGTCCGGCCCAAGGCCGGCCCGATGACTGGGCTCCGCATCGAACCTCAGATGTGCAATTGCACATCGGGGAATCGCGAGGTTCCGGGTTCGCGTCTGCGACGCGCGCCGGAACGACGACCCTTCAATGATACCCGAACGCGATCGGGCGGAAGGCCTGGAGCAAATGCTGGTCCAGCCTGTCTCCCATCTTCTCCATCATCGCGAACGCCGCGACGTGGGTGTACTGCATCCGGTAGGCCCGTTTCTCCACCAGTGCGGCGTAGATATCCACAATCGTGATAAGCCGCACGATATCGCTGATCTGATTACCGCGCAGGCCATTGGGGTAGCCGGAGCCGTCGAGCAATTCGTGATGATGCAGCACCACGTCCAGCATCTCCGGCGGGAAGCCGCCCTGGGCCGCCAGCGCGTCGTAGCCGCGACGCGGATGATGGCGTATTTCGGCCATTTCCTCCGGTGACAGCGACCCCGGCTTGTCGAGGATTTCGACGGAAATGAAGGCCTTGCCGACATCGTGCAGCAGGGCGGCGCGCGCCAGCCGGCGCTGGTCGTCGTCGCGCAAGCCGAGGTGCTGCGCGAACGCGACGGCAAAGCCGGTGACGAACAGGCAATGGCGGTAGGTGTCGGTGTGGTGGCAGCCGACCGTGGTCAACCATTCGCGCAGCGAGGAGTGCTTGATGGCCTTGAGAATCTTGTTTTCTGCCGCCACGATGTCGCTGAACTGCAGCGCAACGCCCGCGGGAAGCTTCTCGAACATCTTGACCAGCACCGCATGCGCGGCCTCGACGCCGCGGTTGAGCGCCTTGCCGCGATCGGTGGCGTCGTAGCCATGGCTGTCCGGAAACGCCGCGCGGATGCGCTGCAGGATGGCCTGCGCATCGAACGGCCGCGCGATGGTATCGGTGGCGCCGAGCGCCCAGGCCTGCATCGAGCCGTGATGCAGGGCGTCGGCCAGCACGAACAGCCGCGGCATCGCGCGGTAAGGCTCCGAGCGCAGTTTGTTGCGGACCAGCTGGACGCATTCGGGCGAGCGCAGATTGATATCGACCACGACGCCGGCGAACTGGGTCGGCGCATCGGGGAGATCGGTCATCGAGACGGTATCGACCTCGCCCACCATCTGCAGGATGCCGGCCAGTTCGCGGCTCTGATCGCTCCGGTCCGACGCCAGCAGCAGCCGGCGTTTGGACGAAGACTGCGGGGCTGGAGCTGTCATGGATCCTCGGTGTGGCGGTGGCGAGCGGCAACCAAGGCTACACGACGAGGAGTTCTTCGGGGCTTAATGGGTATTGTGAATGCGAGGCTAGCGCGAACGTTAAAAATTTAACGATTGCGATGGACATGAGGTTTGGCACTGGTGGCCGACACCATCGTTGCGAAGCAATCCATCTCGCCACCGGTGCCGCTGGTCCGAGATTTCCCGGAAGGCGGCATCCCGGCCTGGCATGATTCAGCCGACGGATGCGCCAGCCTTGGCCCGGCTAATGCCGAGCGCCAGGATACGATGCAACAGGGCCGGGTAATCGAGTCCGTCATGCAAGGCCGAAATGGCGAATTCCTGGTTCTTGGCGATTTCAGGATTGGGATTCGCTTCGATGAAATACGGGGTACCGTCGGCAGCCAGGCGAAAATCGATACGGGCGTATCCGTCGAGTCCCAGGATTCGGTAGATGCGTTTCGCGGTTCGCTGAATGCGGGCGGTCACTTCCGGCGCAAGATCTTCGGCCAGCCCGTCTACAATTCCGACGCGTTCCTGATAACCGGGGTCGTGTTTGGCTTTTTCGGTGGCGATCTGCCGTGCGCCCTGGCCGCCCAAGCTGCCAAATTTCAATTCCCACACCGGCAGAGCGCGCAGCCGGTTGTTGCCGAGCACGGCGACATAGAGTTCACGTCCTTCGATGTACTGTTCGGCGATGGCGGCCGTGCCGAGCCGCTCGTGAACGAACGCGACGCGCTCGGCGAGCTTCTCGTCCGTATCGACGATGGACGCCTGCGAGATCCCGAAGGACCCGTCCTCGCTCAGGCTCTTGACGATCAGCGGCAGCGCAAGGCGCGGCGGCCGCTTGACCTTGCGGCGCATCGGAAACACGGCAAAGGCCGGCACCGCGATCCGGCGATGGTGCACCAGCGTCTTGGACAGATCTTTGCCGCGCGCCAGGGTCAGGCCGCGCGGGTTACACCCGGTATACGGGATTTTCATCAGCTCGAGATAGCTCGCGATGTGCTGGTCATACATGGACTGATAGTGGAATTCCTCCAGCAAGGTAAACACCACTTGCGGCTTGAAGCTTTCGATCGCCTCGCGCACCGGTTTGATCTCTTCCTGCACACCGAGCGGGCGAACGTCGTGGCCGGCCGCACGCAAGGTACTCACGACGTCGAATTCGGTTTTCCATCCGTTGATCTGCTGCGCGGTGTATCCATCGGTCGAGTCCGGAGGCACGCAGTCCGGATGCATCAACACCAGAATGCGCTGGCGTCTCATAGCGCGATCCATTTACGCCGCGACGGGCCGAACATCATTTGCGTAGTCTTGGCGGTCAACAGGATGGTGAAGTTGATCACAAGCTTCCGTTCCGAGCCAGGGGCGCGCAGATCGAGTTCGCGGCAGCGCGAAATCATGTCGTCAAGAACGGCATCGAGCGTAAGCTGGTTCTCGCCCGTCCATCGCGCCACCAACTGCCTGATCTGGGCGCGGTGCCGCCGGATAAAGGCCGAGGCCGCCTGCGCCCGCAGATGCCGTGGATCGGCGGAGAACAGACGAGAGAGATCGCGGTCGTAGGTCTTCGGTGGCGTGAAGGCGTAGAACGCCTGCTTTTTCCGGTAGTGCTCGCCCAACGTCTGGCTGAGCTGATGCAGCGGATCGACGCGCTCCCGCGTCAGCACCGGCGGCTTCGTCCCCGCGATCTCGCCCATCAGTTCGTCGACATATTCCAGCTTCTGCAGCGCCGGCCAGCCGGCATAGCGCGTGCGCCAGTTCGAGCGCGGGCGCAGCCACACCGCGAAGGTTTCGGCGAAATCCTCGTCCGGATGGCTCTGTGCATACCAGAGCCGAAGATGCTGGACAAAACGCCGGCTGGCCGGATTGGGCCGGTAGTGGCGCGGGTAGCGTTTCGAAGACAGACCGAACAATTGCTGCCAGCGCCGGCGGCGTTGCGGCTGGTAGGCATGCTGCACGGCATGGCCCGCCTCGTGCCGGAGAATGGCCATGCATTCGGACCAGGTGCCGCCCTCGACATCGAGCATCATCTTCTTCTCGAGCTTCATCAGGCGGGGATGGGCGAGATAGAAGGGAATCGCAATGCCCGGCACATCCGCCGGACTGAACCATTCGCTCGATATCCAGGCGTGTGGCCGCAGCCGGATGCCCTTTGCCTCAAACTCCTCATTCAGGGTGCCGAGACAATCCTCAAGCCAGGTGCCTTCGACCTTGACCTTCAGACTACTGAAGCGTTGCTTGAGCAACTGCTCATCCGACAGATTTTCCCAGGCATATTTCCGAGATGGCATAGGCATCCAGACGTGACAGGAAACGGTGGCTGGATGGTGTCACAGGATGCTGCCGGCAACAACAGGCCGTGTCTTCAAGGCGTGCCGGTATTCGGCTCTCGTAGGGCGGGTTCTCCTTAACCCGCCATGTCGTAACCGAGCGGCGGGTTAAAGAGAACCCGCCCTACGAAGGCTACGAAGGTCCCCGACCATCGTCATTGCGAGCGCAGCGAAGCAATCCATCTCCCAGCGCAAAGAAAATATGGATTGCTTCGTCGCAAGCGCTCCTCGCAATGACGGCTGCTGGCATTGTCCCAAGAAAAAATCCGCCGGAGGAAGCCTCCGGCGGATCGTCGTTATCGATGACGCAATCGCCCTACGCCTTCATGTTCGCCTTCACCGCCTCCGCCGTGATCGGCAGCGCGCGGACCCGCGCGCCGCAGGCATTGAAGATCGCGTTGCCGAGCGCGGGGGCGATCACCGTCACCGCCGGCTCGCCGACGCCGGTGGCTTTTTCGCCATTGGCGATGACGCTGATGGCGATTTCCGGCATCTGCGACATTCGCAGCGGCGTATAGGTGTCAAAGTTGGTCTGCTCGATGCCGCCGTCCTTCAATGTCGCCTTCTCGTACATCGCCAGCGACAGTCCCCACAGCGCCGCGCCCTCGACCTGGGCCCGGATGTTGTCGGGATGCACCTGGGTGCCGACGTCGGTGGCCACGGTCAGCTTCCTGACCTTGACCTCGCCCGATGGCGCCACCGCGACATGGGCCACGCAGGCGGTCCAGCTCGCGGTCGCCCTTTCCTGCGACGAGACGCAGGCCACGCCCATGCCTTCGCCCTTCGGCAGTTTCCTGGCGCCGTAGCCGGACAGGCCCATCGCGGCGAGCAGGGTGTTGCGCAGCCGTTGCGCGCCGCCGTCGTTCTTGCCCATGCCGTCCAGCAGCGCGATCCGGTATTGCGCCGGATCCTTGCCGGCGGCGTGCGCCAGTTCGTCGATCATGCTTTCGACCGCCCAGAAGGTCCAGCCAGGTGCTACCGACCGCAACTGGCCCGACGGGGTGGCGTTGTGCGCCATCTCGTTGAGAATGGCGCGGACGTTGTGATTGGGCACGGAATAAAAGAAGTCCGCGCCGTTCACGGTGAAGGCATCCAGCGGGCCCTTCTTGTCGACCGACGGCGACAGGAAGTCGGGGATGCCCCAGCGCTTGGTCGGCCACGCCGAGACCACGTCGTGGTTGAGCGCGATCAACTTGCCATCGGCGTCGAGACCGGCCTTGACCTTCTGGAAGGTGAGCGGACGCGAATAGTCCATGGTCATGTCGTTTTCGCGTGAGTAGATCACCTTGACCGGCTTACCGACGGCCTTCGCCGCCTGCACCGCCGGCACCATCATGTCGGCGTCGAGACGCCGGCCGAAACCACCGCCCAGCCACATCTGGTGCATCACCACGAATTTGGGATCGATCCCGGCGGCGCCGGCCGCGATCGCGCCGGAGCGCGTCGCGAACTGGTTGCCGGAATAGATGTGCAGGATGTCGCCCTTGAACTCCGCCGTGGCGTTCATCGGCTCCAGCGGCGCATGGATGTTGATGCTGGTGGTGTACTCCGCCTCCAGCAACTTGGCGGCCGTGCCGAAGGCCGCGGCGGTGTCGCCGTCCTTGACGAAAAACTGCCCGGAGTCTTCGAGGCCCTGCAGCCGCCTGGCCTCGTCGAGCAGCGACTGGCTCGACAGTTTGGCGTTCGGCCCGCCATCATAACTGATCTTCAGCGCGGCGGCGGCCTTCGCGGCATTGGCCCAGCTATTGGCCACCGCCACCACCCAGCCGGTGGTCGATCCGGTCTTGTCGTCGAGGGTGATGGCCTTGATGAAGCCCGGCACCTTCTTCGCCGCGGAGTCATCGACCGACTTGACCGTGGCGCCGTAACGCACCGGCGGCGTGACGACCTTGCCATAGACCATGCCCGGCAACATGACATCGATGCCGTATTTGGCTGACCCGTTGGTCTTCGGGGGGATATCGAGCTGCGGCACCGAAACGCCGATCAGGGTGTATTGATCCGGTGTCTTCAGCTTGATCGCCTTGAGTTCGTCCGGCGTAAAGGTCCTGGTGATCTTGCCGCTCCTGACGATCTCGGCGAACGTCATCGACTTCTTCGACTTCGGATGCGCGATCCTGGAGTCCCGGACGATCAGCTCGCCCGCGGGCACGCCCATCGCCCTGGCCGCCGCATCCGTCAACGCCATGCGCCCAGCGGCTCCCGCGCGGCTCATCGCATCGAAGTTCATCATCGTGCTCCAGCTGCCGCCGGTGATCTGGGCGCCGAGCACGGGGTCGTTATACTTCGGATCGTTGGACGCGAGCGTAACCCGCATGTCCTTCCAGTTCGAGCCGAGTTCTTCGGCCACCATTTGCGCCATGGTCGAGGCGATGTGCTGGCCCATGTCGGCCTTGCCGCAGGTGACCGTGACGAGTCCATCCGGCGCGATCGAATACCAGACGCTGGGATCGAAATTGCCTGACGCGGCGAGCGCTTGATCGGTGCCGAGCATTCCGGGGACGGCGGAATAGCCGAGCGCGAGGCCGGTGGCGGCGGATCCGACCAGGAAGGAGCGCCGGCTGAGATCGGTCTGTTCGGTCGCGGTGACTTTCACGTGCGTATTCATGTTGCCCTCCGTTCGGTTCCGGCGTTGGAGGCGGTGCGCATTTCGCTGGCCGCGCGCATGATCGCCTTCTGAATGCGCGAATAGGTCATGCAGCGGCAGAGATTGCCGTCCATGTGCTCCACCACTTCTTCCTTGCTCGGATTGGGATTTTTGGCGAGCAGCGAGGCGGCCTGCATGATCTGGCCGGACTGGCAGTAGCCGCATTGCGGAACCTGCTCGGCGATCCACGCCTTTTGCAGCGGATGGTCGCCCTTGGCGCTGAGGCCCTCGATGGTGGTGATCTTCTTGCCGGCGACGTCGCTGAGCGCGGTCTGGCAGGATCGCACCGCCTCGCCGTTGACGTGCACGGTGCAGGCGCCGCACAGACCGGCGCCACAGCCGAATTTCGTGCCGGTCATCTGCAGTTGTTCGCGGATGGCCCAGAGCAGCGGCGTATCTGCCGGCGCCTCGACGGACATATTCCGTCCGTTGATGTTGAGAGTAGGCATGGTCTCTTCCCCTGCCGGTGCATAAGGCCACTTACGGCGGCCGTTCACGTCATTGGCTTATGGTCGGACACCCACCGGGCCGATGTCGACCTTGACGTGCAGAATGATCGCGATCCAATCTGGAGGCAATCCAATTTGGAATTGGTCGGCGAGAAATTATTTCTGATGCAACCTTTGTGCGTTGCGGCAACAACTCGCCACAAACTCGTCGATGGGTTCATGCCCACGCCGGGCGGAAGGACCACGGGCTCTTGCAAAATTGGGCATTTCCCCTCGGCGAACGGATCGCGCTAGAATAGGCAGCAGAGACATTCAGGAAATCGTCAGGAATTCGCAATGCCGAAGCTTGGGCGTGACGGGGTTGACATCTACTACGAAGTCCACGGCTCCGGTCCGCCGCTGTTGCTGACCCACGGCTATTCATCGACCGCCGAGATGTGGCGGGGCCAGATCGCGGCACTGTCGAAACAGCACAAGCTGATATTATGGGACATGCGCGGCCACGGCCGCTCGGACTATCCCGACGATCCCTCCGCCTACAGCGAGACGGCTGTTGTGGCCGACATGGCGGCGCTGCTCGACAAGGTCGGCGCTGAAAGCGCCATCGTCGGTGGGCTTTCGCTCGGCGGCTACATGTCGCTGGCATTTTATCGCGCGCATCCACAACGGGTGCGCGCGCTGCTGATCATCGATACCGGACCGGGTTTCAAGAAGGACGAGGCCCGCGAGGCCTGGAACAAGCGCGCGCACGAGACCGGCGACCGTTTCGAGCGCGAGGGCCTGGCCATGCTGAAGTCGGCCAGCCGCGAACGCTCCGATGTCAGCCATCGCGACGCCTCGGGACTGGCGCGCGCCGCGCGTGGCATGCTGACCCAGCACGATGCCCGGGTGATCGAATCGCTGCCCGATATCAAGGTGCCGTCACTGGTGGTGGTCGGCGCCGATGACGCGCCGTTCCTCGCCGCCTCCGACTACATGGCGGCAAAGATCCCGGGGGCTGCGAAGGTGGTGATTCCCGCCGCCGGCCACGCCGTCAACATCGACCAGCCGCAGGCCTTCATCGATGCGGTATTGCCGTTCCTCGGCGGCCTCGATGCCAGGCAAACCCAAAAGACGGCGTCATGAGAGCACTCGTTACAGCGGCTTTCGCTGTCATGGCGCTGTCAGGTGCCGCTCCCGCACATGCGCAAGGCCTGCCGCCATCAGGCGGTTCCTACCCGCCGCCGTTCACCGCCACATTGTCGAACAATGTGCCGTTGGCTTTCGGCATGGATGCGGAAAATGCCGCACGCGCGCTCGGCGTCCCGCTCAATTACATCAAAGGCCGCCCCGGCAACGAAATCTTCCTGGCGTTCCGCGACATCGGCGGCAGCGGATTGTTTCCGAAGCGCCACCGGCTCTATCTGCAATTTCGCGGCGGCCGGCTGGCCGGCTGGAAGGGCGATTGGGGCCATAACTGGATGTGGCAATAGCGGGCGCGCCCGTTTGTTGTCGCTCTCGACCGTTCTCCAAAAAGATTAACTCTCAACCAAGGAATGACCCGTGGGACAACAGATAAAACTGACGGCTTCGGACAATTTCGAGCTGGGCGGCTATCGCGCCGACCCAACCGGCGCGCCGAAAGCGGCCGTGGTTGTGATCCAGGAAATCTTTGGCGTCAATCACCACATCCGCGCGGTCTGCGATCGCCTCGCAGCCGAAGGCTATGTCGCGATCGCGCCGGCGATCTTCGATCGCACCGAGCCCAATTTCCAGTGCGGTTATTCGCCGGACGAGGTGGCGACGGCGCGCAAGTTCATCGCCAGTCCCGACTGGGCCGCGATGCTGCTCGACACCCAGGCGGCGATCGATGCGGTCAAGAATGTCGGCCCGGTCGGCATCATCGGCTTTTGCCTCGGCGGCAGTATTGCCTATGCGGCCGCGACCAAGCTATCGGGGCTGAAGGCTGCAATCGGCTATTACGGCGGCGCCGTGGTGCGCTTCGCCGACGACAAGCCCAAGGTGCCGACGCAGCTGCATTTCGGCGAGAAGGATGCCGGGATTCCGCTGGCTGACGTCGAGACCATCAAGACAAAACGGCCTGATGTCGAGATCCATGTCTATCCTGGCGCGCAGCACGGCTTTCACTGCGACGAGAGGGCCAGCTACGACAAGGCCAGCGCCGATATCGCCTGGCCGCGCAGCATGGCGTTTTTCGCCAAGCATTTGAAGAAGTAGACCGACGAGCGCCTCTCCCACCGTCGTCATTCCGGGATGCGCCTCTTGGCGCAGGCCCGGAATCCATACTCATTATCGTGGTTATGGATTCCGGGCTCGCGTCTTCGACGCGCCCCGGAATGACGATGCGAGAAATTCAGAACCAGCGTTCGCCGACCAGCACGGTATCGCCGGGGCTGATGCCGGTGCCAAGCGGCACCACGGTCCGCATCGATCCCGATGCATCGGTGTGGGTGAGCGTAACGCGGTCGCGGCGGGCGCGCGGCGAGAAGCCGCCGGCAATCGCCACGGCGCTTTCGACCGACATGTTGGGCACGTAGGGATATTGGCCGGGAGCCGCGACCTCGCCGAGGATGAAGAACGGCCTGTAAGCCTCGATCTCCACCGCCACCGACGGCTCGCGGATAAAGCCGTTGCGCAGCCTGGCGGTAATGTCGGCGGCGAGACGCGCGGGCGTTTTACCGCGCGCCGGCACCGAACCGATCAGCGGCATGGTGATGGAGCCGCCGGCATCGATCGCGTAGGTGTTGGTGAGACCTTCCTGGCCGTAGACCACAACCCGCAGTCGGTCGCCGGCGTCGAGATGATAGGCGGTGTCATAGGCCACCGGCACCGGCATGGGCATCGGCGCGGCGGCGTAGACGACGGCAGGCGTGGCATAGGCCCGGCTGGGTCCGGCAAAGCTGCTGCGGGGCGCTACGACAGCGCCGCCGGAATCGGCGCCAACCACGGGCGGAGGAGGATTGTACGGTTGGCCGTACGCCATCGAATCGAGATCGGCTTGCGGCTGGGCGACCGCGACAGGACCGGGCGTGCGCATGCAGCCCGACAGTGCGAGCGCGGTCATGATGGCAGTGATCGGTAATCGAAACGCGCGCGCAACCCGCACCGGAGCCATCCCTCATAGCGAGACAGCGTAAGTTTTGCACCGGTTATGGTTAACAAATGATTGGCGCGGGGGGCTTGTGCGCGAGAAGAAACTCCCTCACCCCGCGCTTGCGGGGAGAGGGAGGAAGAACGTCGTCAGGCGCTGACGCCGGCGCCGATCGGGCACGACACGCCGGTGCCGCCAAGCCCGCAATAGCCGGCCGGATTCTTGGCGAGATATTGCTGATGGTAGTCTTCGGCGAAGTAGAATTCGCCAGCCGGCGCGATCTCGGTGGTGATGGCGCCGAGACCCTTCGCCGCCAGGGCTTTCTGGTAGGCCGATTTCGAGGCGTCGACGGCTTTGCCCTGCGCGTCGCCAAAGGTGTAGATCGCAGAACGATACTGGGTGCCGACGTCATTGCCCTGACGCATGCCCTGCGTCGGGTTGTGGCTTTCCCAGAACACCTTGAGGAGTTGCTCATAGGAGATTTTCTTCGGATCGAACACCACCAGCACCGCCTCGGTGTGGCCGGTGCGGCCCGAGCAGGCCTCCTCGTAGGTCGGATTCGGCGTATGACCGCCGGCGTAACCCACGGCGGTCGTGTAGATGCCGTCGCCGAGCTCCCAGAACTTGCGCTCCGCGCCCCAGAAGCAGCCGAGCCCGAACACCGCCTGTTCGAGGCCAGCGGGATAAGGCGGCTGCAACGGATGGCCGTTGACGAAATGGGTCTTGGCGGTGGGGATCGGCGTCGAACGGCCCGGCAGCGCCTCGGCGGCATCAGGCAATGCAGTGGTTTTGCGCATGAAGAACATGGGATCACCTCTCGATGTCGAAGGCGCGTTCCCTGGCACTTGCCGGATCCGCCGCCACTATCATCTTGTGGCTCTATATATGTCTTTAAGCCGGCTGCGGCAGCCCTGTTACGGCGGTGATGTCGAACATAAGCGCGGCAGGGAACGCCCCCACTCAGTTCCGGGAATAGCCGATCAGCGGCTTGCGCGGTCGGAACAGCAGCATCAGCAGAATACCCAGCACGCCCAGCACGGCAAAAACCGGCTGGTCCAGGATCACCCTGACGACGCTGCTCCAAAGCCAGGGCGCGGTGCCCTCGAGCCAGGCCCGGAACGCCTGCTGGCTGGACTGATGGATATCGTTCCAGAACTGGCCAAACCGGGTAAATTGCAGGGTCTGATCGGCGACCCAGCGGGCCCCGTCATAGACCATGAAGATAAATCCGCAGGCCAGCAGCAATAGCCCCACAAGTCGGAAGAAACCGCGGATCATGCGTCACCTTATGTCTATCGCGCCCCGAACGCGCTCAGGGATTACCGGGGGGCCCCAAGAAATTCAACCACTTCAGCAGCTTATCTGCCCTTTCGAAAACGGCCCAGCGGCCCCCGGGGGCCTGGAAGGCGTTGACGCTGCAGGGCGCGCCCTCTATAAGACCGGCAATGGCGGCGGGCGCAATCCCGCCGCCGCTGTTCTTTGAACGACGCCGTCATGCAGGCATATTCGATTAGCCTGCAATGGTATCTCGGGAGCATCCGGAAAACACCAGCTTCGATCAGGCGGTTGAACGGCCGGCGCGCTCAAGCCCGACCACTCAGCGACCGGTCACCGCCGAAGGATATTTGAGAACATGGCCAATACAACTTCCGCCAAAAAGGCGACGCGCAAGATTGCCCGCCGCACCATCGTCAACAAGTCGCGCCGCACCCAGATGCGCGGCGCGGTTCGCACCGTCGAAGAAGCGATCAAGAGCGGCGACCGCGATGCGGCGCTGAAGGCGATGACGCGCGCGGAACCGGAACTGATGCAGGCAGCGCAGCGCAACATCATTCACAAAAACAATGCGAGCCGAAAGGTTTCGCGGCTCGCGCATCAGATCGCAAAGCTCGCGAAATAAAACTGATCGAAATAGACATTCGTCAAAAAGCCCGGCCACGCCGGGCTTTTTCTTTTTGTAGTTGCACCGCACCGCAATCCGCCACCGACCTCATGCTGGCTCGCCAGTATTTTACCGGTGCTATGTGGGAAGGCGGGCTTATGAACTTCGGCAAGTCGCAAGCTGATTTCATGCAGGTCAATGCCCCGCCACACTTTGCAAATAGCAACAGCGATGGCGCGAGCGCGCCGCAAGGCGTTTCAGGGTTACCCTGTTCCGACGATCAAGAAAAACGGCGCTTGCGTAGTCACTTATCGGCATAGCGGCGACCGCTTGTTGGAAAAACGATTTCCGCCTCGCCCATTCGTAAACAAATTATGAATTTATTTTGTGCGACTGTCAGAAATGTCACAGCGCTTCCGGGTTTCGAATCTGTGCGCAGATTCAAAACCTTGCCGTTCGCTGCGAAACACGCCGACTGATTTTGCGGGTGCGAAGTGGTTTCTGCCGGTGCTCGCGCTGAATCATTTTCGTTGCGGGAAATAGGGCATGATGTATCTCTTAGGGCGTTCGCGGCGCCCACGGCTCTTCAGACCAGCGCGGTTTAAGAAACGGGGCGGACGTGCAAATCGGCGGCGGTGTGCGCGTTGGCGACGCTTTCCAAGCGATTGTCGGAGTAAACCTCATAGCGATATGAGGAATGCAGGTCTGTGTCGAAATTTCTCAAGGCGGGGCATTCGTGTCCCCGCTCACTTCGAACAAGAGAAATACGAAATGGGCCACCCGGGAAACGCAAGGCGAAGCACCCGAACGGGTTAAAAAAACGGGCTGAGCGAAGCGGCATAGCGTCTGAGCGATTCCAGGCTTCAGGCGCTGCTGACTGAATTTGAAACATGCGTAGAATGACACCTCGCCGTGGGCAATCATAGCGAGAGGGGGAGGCTGTATGCTTTACGGAATCATCGCGGCAATCGACCAGATGCCGGCTTCAACCGATGACGTATTGGAAGCCCTAGTCGCCGCTTGCACGCGGCCCCCCGCGCGAACTCCGGACAGACCGTTGAGTACGCGCTGACCTCGCGAACGCTTCTCTTCCAGCCGACCTAACCCAACGGCATTTTGCCGAATGGCCGGTCTATGGCTGGAGACCAAGTCTCGCTTGAGGTCACGACCTGCGGAACACGCGCACGGCGGCAACGCCTGGAACTTTACTCCATCAGAAAAGTCGTCAGACAATGACTAATATCGAACAGGATCGCTGGTCACGCGTGAAGGGCCGGCTGCGCACGAGCGTCGGAGAAGACGTCTATACGAGCTGGTTCGCGCGGATGGACCTGGAAAGCGTGCAGGACGAAAGTGTCCGGCTTTCGGTGCCGACGCGGTTTCTCAAGAGCTGGATCCAGGCGCATTATGCCGAGCGCGTTCTCACCTGCTGGCAGGCCGAGATGCCGGAAGTGCACCGGATTGATCTCACCGTTCGTACCGCGATGCGTTGTGCCGCGCCCGCCAAGGAAGTCGCCGCCCCGCTCGATTCTCGCCGCCCCGAGCGGACCGATGGCCGGCCGGCGCCGGAACTGCGCGCGACCGCGATCGCGCCGGTGTCCGCCAGCCATGACGCGCTCGGCGGCTCGCCGCTCGATCCGCGCCTGACCTTCGGAAGTTTCGTCATTGGCCGCTCCAACACGCTGGCCCATGCCGCAGCGCGCCAGGTGGCGGAGGGACGGCGCGGCGACAGCGTGATGTTCAACCCGCTCTACATCCACGCCGGTGTCGGCCTCGGCAAAACCCATCTGCTGCAGGCGGTGACCTGGGCCGGCAATTCCGGCAGCGAACGCAAGGTGCTCTACCTCACCGCGGAAAAATTCATGTACGGCTTCGTGGCCGCGTTGAAGACGCAGACGGCTCTCGCCTTCAAGGAAGCGCTGCGCGGCATCGACGTGCTGGTGATCGACGATCTGCAGTTCCTGCAGGGCAAATCGACCCAGGCCGAATTCTGTCACACCCTGAACGCGCTGATCGATGCCGGCCGCCAGGTAGTGATCGCGGCGGACCGTCCGCCCTCCGACCTCGAGAGCCTCGACGACCGCGTGCGTTCGCGCCTTGCCGGCGGCCTGGTGGTCGAGATGGGATCGCTCGGCGAGGAATTGCGGCTTGGAATCCTGAAGTCGCGCGTCGCAGCGGCCCGCGCGCATCACGCCACCTTCGACGTGCCGGCGCCGGTGCTGGATTATCTGGCGCGCACCATCACCCATAATGGCCGCGACCTCGAGGGCGCCATCAATCGCCTGCTGGCACACAGCAAGCTCAACGCCCAGCCGGTGACCCTGGAGATGGCCGAGCGCGAGGTGCGCGACCTGATCCGCCCGCAGGAACCCAAGCGCATCAAGATCGAGGACATCCAGCGCGTGGTGGCCCGGCAATACAATGTCAGCCGCTCCGACCTGTTGTCATCGCGGCGAACCGCCAATGTGGTGCGCCCGCGCCAGGTCGCAATGTATCTGGCGAAAACCCTGACGCTGCGCTCGCTGCCCGAAATCGGCCGCCGGTTCGGCGGACGCGACCACACCACGGTGCTGCACGCCGTGCGCAAGATCGAGGGGCTGGTCTCCAAGGACGTGGCGCTCTCCGAAGAGGTCGAATCGCTCAAGCGCCAACTGCAGGAGTAGAATTTTCTCCACCCGCGACGGGAGAGATTTATGCCGTCGCCCCGGCGCAAGCCGGGGCCGGAGGCTGGCATTCGCCGGGGCCATGCCGCGGATTTCCGGCAAAACGTGGGGAACGACCGCGCGTTCCGCTTGCGCTGGCGGGCCATCCGAGCCACCTTGCGGTCCCCCCTTAGGGTTTGGTCAAATCCAGCTTCGATCAGGCTTTTCGGGTTTCAAATGCCGCGGCGCGCCTTTTGGGCCGCCCGGCTTTTCCATCTCTGGGATCAGGCGGGTATTGCAATGAAGGTCACCGTCGAACGCGCGCAACTGCTGAAATCGCTGGGCCACGTCCATCGCGTGGTCGAGCGTCGCAACACCATTCCGATCCTGGGCAACGTGCTGATCCGCGCCGAAGGTGCCCGGCTGTCGCTGAAAGCCACCGACCTTGACCTCGAGGTGACGGAGACGCTGGCGGCGGAAACCGCGACCGGCGGCTCGACCACCGTGCCGGCGCACATGTTCTACGACATCGTGCGCAAGCTGCCCGACGGCGCGCAGATCGTACTGGAGGGCGACGGCGACCGCTCGGTGCTGGCGATTCGGGCCGGCCGCTCCCGCTTCACGTTGCAGACCCTGCCCGAAAACGATTTTCCGGATCTCGCCGCCGGCGACATGACGCATTCGTTCGCGCTGGCCGCCGCCGACCTGAAGCGGCTGATCGACCGCACCCAATTTGCGATCTCGACCGAGGAAACCCGCTACTACCTCAACGGCATCTACCTGCACGCCGCCGGCAGCGCCAAGGCGGCGACCTTGCGCGCGGTCGCGACCGACGGCCACAGGCTGGCGCAGGTCGATCTGGCCTTGCCCAAGGGCGCGGACGGCATGCCCGGCGTGATCGTGCCGCGCAAGACTGTCGGCGAAGTGCTGCGGCTGATCGACGACAATGAGGGCGAAGTCGGCATCGAACTGTCGCAGGGCAAAATCCGCTTCACCATCGGAAATGTGGTGCTGACCTCGAAACTGATCGACGGCACGTTTCCGGATTACGGCCGCGTCATCCCGCAGAACAACGACAAGGAACTGATCGTCGACAAGAAGGATTTCGAGGCCGCGGTCGACCGCGTCTCGACCATCTCCAGCGAGCGCGGCCGCGCGGTAAAACTGGCGCTGTCCGCCGGCAAGCTCATACTGTCGGTGACCAACCCGGATTCCGGCAGCGCGACCGAAGAACTCGAGGTCGAATACGCCTCCGACGCGCTCGATATCGGATTCAACTCGCGCTATCTGCTGGATATCGCCGCCCAGATCGAGGGCGAAGTCGCGGTCCTGAGGTTGGCCGATCCGGGTTCGCCGACCCTGGTGCAGGACAAGGATTCCAAGGGCGCGCTGTACGTGCTGATGCCGATGCGGGTGTGACGAACCGCGAAAAACGCTCAGACCTCCCCTCTCCCCCTGTGGGAGAGGGTGGCGCCTCACAAAGTGAGGCGCCGGGTGAGGGGTTCGTGCCGCAGCCACCACACCATCGACCTACCGCCAAACGCATCCGCGGGTTCGCAAAAAAGCTGCGCCGCGAGCCGACCAACGCAGAAACGGCGATGTGGCGATTGCTCCGCAGCCGGCGGCTTGAGCTCTTCAAGTTTCGCCGACAGGTCCCCTTCCAGAGATTCATTCTCGACTTCGTGTGCTTCGAAAAGCGCTTCATCATCGAAATCGATGGTAGTCAGCATGCGGACTCCGAACGTGATGCTGCGCGAGACGCTGTCCTGCTGGCGGAAGGCTTTCGCGTCGCGCGTTACTGGAACAATGACGTGCTGCAACAGCCTACCGCCGTATTGGAGGACATTCTCGCAAAGCTTACCGGGCCGTAACAACCCCTCACCCGTCGCCGAACTTCGTTCGGCGCCACCCTCTCCCACAAGGGGAGAGGGAAGAAGGATCGACGCTTCTCCCGCCATGACCGCCTCCCGCATCCACCGCCTGACGCTGACGCACTTCCGCAATTATCGCGCGGCGAGTTTGCAAACGCGCGGCGATGTGGTGGTGCTGGTGGGACCGAACGGCGCCGGCAAGACCAACTGCATCGAGGCGATCTCGCTGCTGTCGCCCGGTCGGGGCTTGCGCCGCGCCACGCTCGACGACGTCGCCGATATCCAGGGCGACGGCTCATGGGCGGTGTCCGCCGAGGTCGAGGGCGCGCTCGGCCTCGCCACGCTCGGCACCGGCATCGATCCGCCCGGCGCTGAGGCGGCCGCCAGCAGCCGGCGCTGCCGGATCGACCGCGAGCCGGTCAGTTCCGCCACCGCCTTCGGCGATCATTTGCGGATGGTATGGCTGACGCCGACGATGGACGGGCTGTTTCTCGGCGCCGCATCGGAGCGGCGGCGGTTCTTCGACCGGCTGGTGCTGGCGATCGACTCCGAGCATTCCAGCCGGGTATCGGCGCTCGACCGCTCCTTACGCTCGCGCAACCGGCTGCTGGAAGTGCGCAATTACGACGACCATTGGTGTGATGCGATCGAACGTGAGACAGCCGAGCTCGCCGTCGCGGTCGCGGCGATGCGCGGCCAGACCGTGACACGGCTGGCCACGATGCTGCGCGAACGCGGCGATGCCTCGGCGTTTCCTTCCGCAAGGATCATGCTCGACGGCTGGATGGAAAACGCGCTGGTCAACGAACCCGCCACCGCCGTGGAGGATCGCTACCGCGAGATCCTGCGCGCCGGCCGCGCCCGCGACGCCGCCGCCGGCCGCACCCTCGACGGCCCGCATCTGACCGACCTGCAGGTGATCTATGCGCCGAAAAACATGCCGGCGCGCGACGCCTCCACCGGCGAACAGAAGGCGCTGCTGATCGGGCTGGTGCTGGCGCATGCCAGCCTGGTCGCCGAGATGACCGGCATCACGCCGCTTTTACTGCTCGACGAAGTCGTCGCGCATCTCGATCCCGGCCGGCGCAGATCGCTGTTCGAGGAACTCGCCAAACTCGGCTCACAGGTCTGGATGACCGGCGCCGACCCCGCGGCCTTCGCCGACATCGGCACAACAGGCGAAATCTTCGAGGTCGATTCCGGCCAGATCACCCGCCGCGCCTGACGGCGCGGACCGTTCATCTGTCAGGCCGGATGGCGGCAAGAATCCGTCTTCTCAGAACCGGAAGTCGCTTGCCGAATCGCGCTTTTGCGAGGCCTCCGAATCGGCTTCCATACGCCTTGAAAAACCGTCAAAAAACCCCACTTATTCAATAGCTTGCTGATGGAGACTTTGCGCTAGGCGCATCGTCCCTTTCATGGCACAAATAGATTGATCAGCGCCCCTTTTGCGCCGCTGATTCGGGACATCCTCGAAGGCCTCACATGACAGAACCTGCCCGGCAAACCACCGCCGACACTGAGCTTTCCATTCCTATCGAATACGGTGCGGAATCGATCCGGGTGTTGAAGGGCCTCGACGCCGTGCGCAAGCGGCCGGGCATGTATATCGGCGACACCGACGACGGCTCCGGCCTGCATCACATGGTCTACGAAGTCGTCGACAACGCCATCGACGAAGCGCTC
>JBBQUA010000041.1:0-27324 GCA_038212905.1 Hyphomicrobiales bacterium | reverse complement strand
TCCGATCCGTCGATGATGCAGACCACGTGCCGGCTGGACGGCAATCACTGGGTCATCAACGGGCGAAAGAAGTTCATCACCGGGGCCGAAGGCGCCCGGGTCGGCATCGTCATGGCGAAGTCGGACGTCGGCGCGTGCATGTTCCTGGTCGATCTGCCCGATCCCGCGATTCGGACGCTGCGCCTGATCGATACGATCGACAGTTCGATGCCCGGCGGACATGCCGAGATCGAGATCGAGAACCTTCGCGTATCCGCCGACCAGATGCTCGGCGCGTCCGGCGATGGTTTCAAGTATGCGCAGATCCGTCTCAGCCCGGCGCGCCTGTCGCACTGCATGCGCTGGCTGGGTCTGGCGATCCGCGCCAACGAGATCGCCACCGACTACGCCTGCCGCCGCCACGCCTTCGGTAAGCCACTGGTCGATCACGAAGGCGTCGGCTTCATGCTGGCGGAAAACCTGATCGACCTGAAACAGTCGGAACTGATGATCGACTGGTGCGCAGGCGTGCTCGACACCGGCTCGCTCGGCACGGCCGAAAGTTCGATGGCCAAGGTGGCGGTGTCGGAAGCGCTGATGCGGATCGCCGATAATTGCGTGCAGGTGATGGGCGGCACCGGCGTTTCGACCGAGACGATCGTCGAGCAGGCCTTCCGCGAGATCCGCGCTTTCCGGATCTATGATGGTCCGACTGAGGTCCACAAATGGTCGCTGGCCAAAAAGATCAAGCGCGACTGGAAGGCTGAACAGCATTGAACGGCAGCGCGGCCGGTGGCCAGGCGATTGAAGCGCCGGGTCAGGGGCGCATGAACATGAAGTCCGTCCCGGGATCGCAATTGTCGGCGACAAAGCGGAGTTCCGACTGAACGTCGGAGACGCTCCTGTTTTCGAGATATTTGGACACGACCAGGCCAAGCAGCGACCGGCAGACGCTATCATGTCCCATCCCGGCGGCTTCCGCTTCCGCCATGGCCGCCGAGAAGTGAAGCTTCGCGATCTCGGTTGCAGACATCCCGGTTTTCCCTTTTTGTTTTTGTGACATCAACGCCATTCAACGCGTTGATCTGCGTCAAATCCGGGATCAGCCCTCTTGCCAAGGAAGCGCGGGATCGTAGGGTGTCGTGCGGGCAACCAAAAACAACATGCACATGTCGTCGAATTGACCGGCGCCCTGTTTGCAAGGGAGAAACAGCAATGGCAGGCATTCTCGATCGCAAGGTGGCGCTGGTCACCGGTGGCGCCTCCGGCATCGGACGGGCGACCGCGCTGGCGATGGCGCGTGAAGGCGCGCGCGTCGCGGTGGCGGATCGCACCGAGGAGCGCGCGGCTGATACCGTCGCCCTGATCAACGCGGCCGGCGGCCAGGCGATTGCGATCGGCGGCGACGTCACCAACGAAGACCAGGTCGCCGCGATGGTGGCCCGCACGGTGGCGGCCTATGGGCGGATCGATTGCGCCTTCAACAATGCCGGCGTCGCGGGTGGATCCGTTGGTCCTGGACGCCAGCGCCTGCATGAACTCAGCCAGGCCTCGTTCGACACCATGCTGGCGATCAATCTCACCGGTGTCTTCCTGTGCCTGAAGCACGAGATCGCGCAGATGCTGGCACAGGGCGGCGGCGGCGCCATCGTCAACACCGCTTCGATCGCCGGCCTGATCGGTCTGGCCACTTCGGGGCATTATGTGGCGGCGAAACACGGCGTGGTCGGCCTGACCAAGACCGCGGCGATCGAATACGCGCAGGATGGTATCCGCGTGAACTGCGTCAATCCCGGTTACGTCACCACCCCGATGACCGAGGAAGTGGTGCAAACCCGCTTCGATGCGGTGATGGCGAAGGTGCCGATGAACCGCATGGGCGTGCCGGAAGAGATCGCGGAGGGCGTGGTCTGGATGGTGTCCGACAAGGCGTCGTTCATGACCGGTGCCTCGCAGGTCGTCGACGGCGGATATTACGCGGCGTGAGGTATGAGCCGTAGCCCGGATGGAGCAATCGGTCGGCGCGAAGTGCCGGTCGATTGCGTAATCCGGGGCGGTACGAGACTGGCCCCGGATTGCGCAAGGGCTCCATCCGGGCTACCGCTCCGGCAAGACAAGCAAGGAAGATGGATTGCTTCGTCGCAAGAGCTCCTCGCAACGACGTTGATGGAGTTTGGGGAACTCTAGCCCTTCACCGTGACCGCGCGCCCCATCATCGGACGCGCCGCAACCGGCGGATTGGCGGTTTGCGCCGCGAGTTCGCCGATCAGGCGATCGACATCGGCCGCGATGGTGTCGGGCGCCTGGATCACCAGCCGTTCCAGCGCCCAACGGTAGGACGAAATCCGCCGCTCCAGGCTTTGCTGCACCCACTGCACGATCATGCCGTTCTCTTCCATGCGCGCCACCGCGTCGTCGCGCTCGCGCGGCGACAGGTCCGAAATCAGCTTGAGGCTGGCGTTGCGCTTGCGATCGAGTTCGAGAACCCGGACGGCGGCGGAAAAGAACGGCTCGAAGCGGGCGATGTCGTTGCGCACGTCCTCCATCAGGACGGCGTAGCGCGAGGTGTGCGAGCGGTGCGCCTCGTCGATCAGCAACCGTCCATAGGCGGTGCGATCGAACACGACCGTCTGCCGCCACGGCGAAGGCAGCGGCTTGTAATCGCCGAACACGCTCTTCCAGGCGGGGCGCGAATGCGGTGGCTCGATCAGGGGATAGGCATAGTCGCGCAACTGCCGTTCGGCATCGGTGAGCTGGAATTGCGACGCCTTGAGCCCGACGCTTGCCGTAACCTCGGCGCCGAGCCAGCGGTGCATGTCGTCGTTCTTCACATCATCGCGGGTGCGGCCGAAATCGCCGCCGCTGCAGCCGCCCAGCGCGGCGCCGAGTAGCAACAGCACCAGCAGCGGCGACGGCCGGGCCTGCGATGGGGTCCGGATCGGAAGAAGCGTCTCCGGCATGTTGAAATGTCCCGTTGAATGTCTCGGGATCAGCGCCGACGGCGGCGGCGACCGGGAGCGGTGCCCTCTTCCGGTCCGCTGCCACCGCTGGTTTCATCGGTGTTGCGCTCGATCCGGACGGCGGGAAGGATCAGAATGGTCGCCGTGCCCATGCGTGCAGCGCCATCGATAGTTGAGCCCAGCCGCCGCGAAGCCGCATCCGCCGGAAATTCGATGATGGTGCCCATGTTCAACTCTCTCTGGTTGCCGCCTGGCACGAGTTCGCCGGCGACAGGCCACATTAAGAACAGGACGTGGTTAACGGCATCTTAATTTCGGCCCCTGCCCGATCCGATCGGGACCCGTCAGGAAGATGGCGAATGCGACCGGAACCCTTCACCGATTGTTTTCCTTAACGAGCTGTTAAAGCAAGCCACGTAAATTGGCGCTGATATTACTCAGTTCGCGTACCTGACATGACCAAACCTCCATTCTTTCCGGGCTTCGACGGCCTGATGACGCTGTCCCGCCGCGAGGGCGTCGATATCCGTCCGACGTTGCTGCGCGTGCTGACCGATCTCTACGTTCAGACCCAGGTGCACAGCGATGACGAAGCCCGGCAGTTTGTCGAGCTGACTTCCCGCCTGATCGATGAGGTCGACGACACCACGCGCGCGGCGGTGCGGGCGCGGCTCTCGATCTACCCGGCGACGCCGCCCGAGGTTATGAGGCGGCTCGGACTGAAGCCGCAGCATGCCGGTTTGCGCGTGCCGGTCGCCGATGAAATTCCCGCAGACCCCGCCGCGGCGCCAACAGTCAGGCCACCGACCGAAGCGCAAATGCGGATGGCCTCGAACCTGTCGATGCAACCAAAGGACGCGGCCGAGATCAACGACATGTTCTTCGCGGCCAGCGCCCGCGAGCGCACGCAAATTCTGCATAATCTGGCGGAAACCCCGTTGCGGGCTTCGGCGCGGATTCCCGCCTCGCGCGCGGCCCGCGCGGTCGAGACGCTGGAGATGGCGGCCTGGGTTGGCGATATCGAAAACTTCACGCTGGAGCTCGGCGAAACCCTGATCCTGCCGTCGCGCGTGGTCGCCCAGGTGGTTGGCGATCCCGGCGGCGAGCCGCTGGCCTGCGCGGCACGGGCGCTGGATATGCCGGGCCCGGTGTTCCAGCGCGTGACGCTGTTTCTCAATCCGGAATTCGCTTCCGTGAATTACGTCTACCGGCTGTCGCGCCTCTATGATCGCCTCAGCGAACGCTCCGCCCTGGTCATGCTGGCCGCCTGGCGCGGCTCGACCATGGCGGTGACCCGCGCCAAGTACCGGCCAGCCCTCTACGACGACGAACGCCAGCGCGCCCGCGCGGCGCCAAGCCAGACGCGTCCGGCCGTGCAGCCCGGCGTGGTTGTCGTCCCGCGAACCGGATCCCAGGGTTCGGGACGCTAGCCCCGCGCCAGATCCAGAAAATGCCGCCCTGCCCGGTCTTCGGTCTCGACCACCCAGGCGTCGGGATCGAACTTGATTTCCCGCACCAGACGCTCTTCCACGGCGTTTTCCGGCACCGGTTGCGGCGACATCGGCGTGAAGATGCGCTCGATCGGCCGGCTGTCGTCATAGACTGCCTGCGGCGCCGGCACGTACAGCATCGCATGGCCGTCGAGCGTGGCGACCTTGACGAACACCGCGCCGGCTTCTTCCGCGCCGCGTCGGCGCACCGCGCCGAACACGCCCTCGGTCTGGCAGCGGCGCAAATAGGCCGCCACCCATATCGCTGATTTCAATCGCATCGGCTGACGATATAGGCCAGCGCGATGGTCGAGGCTAGTAGGCGGTGGATCCCGAAGCCCGACGAGATTCAGGATCCGGCTTGCACCGCGATCAGCACGCCAAGACAGAGGGTCGACATCACTCCGATCAGATAAGCGATCATCCGCTGCGGCTGCAGCGCCTTGACCTGCGCATAACCTTGAAACAACCGCGCCGTCACATAAAGACAGCAAATCACCAGCAGTGGAAACGGCGGACCGCCCAGCAGCACATCGGCCGTTGCGAGTGCCAGGAAAAATGGCGAGTTCTCGGCTTCGTTACGAAGCGCGCCGGCGGCGCGAACGGCCAAATCCGGCTCGCTCTGTGGCGCGAACCCAAGGAGCCGCGCATCCTCCGGCCGGCTAAAGCTGCGGGTCCGATAGCGCGCTGCCACCTGAACGCAGGAAAGCGCCAAACTCTTGGCAAACAGCGCCGCCGCGACGGCGGCGACGATGCTTGCCGATTCCGGTGCGACGCGAACCATCATTCGGCCGGCACCGAAGCCCGGAACATATTCCGGAACGGCGGCTCCAGGCGCAACTGCTTCCTGCCACCTTCGGACTCGAAGCGACGCACCCGGTCCTGGATTTCAACAGCGACATCCTGCGGCCGCTTTTCGGGGAATGGCGGGGCGGGATAATATTCAATGCCGAGCTGCAGTGTCTTTGCCACTTGCTCGCCGGCGATCAGCGTCGCCAGAAACAGTCCGGTGTCGATGCTCGCGGAAACGCCGGCTCCCGTCACATACTTGCCGTCGCGGTGATAACGCTCGGCGACGAACTCCACCCCGTACGCTCTCAGGCGATCCTGATAGAACCAGTTGGTGGTGGCCTTGAGACCCGTGAGCAATCCGGCGGCGGCCAGCAGGCCGACGCCGTTGCAGATGCCGACGGTCCAGGTCGAGGTCTTGTCGAGCAACCGGATCTTGTCGAGAAACAGCTCGTCCTGCTCGAGTGCGAACGCACCCGGACCGCCGGGAACGTACAGGATGTCCGTGGCGGTCACCTCGGAAAATTCACGAAACGCCACCAATCCGAGACGTCGCGTGTCGGCGGCGATGATGCCGCGTTGCGCCGCGACGAACTCCACCTCCACGCCGGGGACACGGGCGAGCACCTCGTAGCCGCCGATGGCATCGAGCGTTGTCAGTCCGTCAAAAATCAAGATCGAAAGCCGCATCGGGTGGTCTCCGGGGTGGGTGGGAGTGAACGGCAACGCGCCGCGTCGATGCCACCCTATGCTTCGGGCCCACTTGTCAGAAATGACAAAGAACTGCTATTTTCTGACAATGCCGAAATCCCGGACAATCGCCCTTCTCGCCTATGACGGCTTCCAGCTGCTGGACCTGACCGGGCCAGCCGCGGTGTTTGCCGCGGCCAATAACGATCTCGGGCGCAAGCTCTACGACGTGGTTCTGCTTTCATCGGCGGGCGGCGCCGTCCTCAGCGACGGTGGCGTCGCGGTGCAAACGCGCGCCCTCGCACGCATGCCCGTCCATCGGGTCGACACCCTGCTGATCGCCGGCGCGGAAGAGGCGGCGCTGCGCGCGGTAATTGCCGAAACCGCGGTTCGCCGCTGGGTTCCGCGCTGCGCCGCGCAAGCCAGGCGCTTCGGCTCGGTATGCTCCGGCGCCTTTGTTCTGGCGGCACTGCAGTTGATCGACGGACGGCGGGTGGCAACCCACTGGGAGGCTTGCGGCCCGCTGGCGGCCAGGTATCCGAAACTCACCGTCGACCCCGAAGCATTGTACGTCGTCGACGGCAAGGTGTGGACATCCGCCGGCGTCACCACCGGCATCGACATGGCGCTCGCCATGGTGGAAGCGGATTGCGGCGCCGAAGTCGCCAACGCCATCGCGCGCCGTCTGGTGCTCTACGCGCGACGACCGGGTTATCAGTCGCAATTCAGTCCGCTGCTGAATGCCCGGATCCAGGCTGAAAGCCCGTTCGCGGATTTGATTGACTGGATGCAGGACCATCTGGATCGGACGCTCGATGTGCCCACCCTCGCCGCCCGCTCGGGCCTCGGCGAGCGAAATTTCTATCGCCGCTTTTTCGCCGCGACCGGCCATTCGCCGGCGCACTTCGTCGAGGCATTGCGTCTCGAGGCGGCGCGCACCCTGATCGACGGGGAGCTGCCGCTCAAGGGCGTCGCGGCAAAAGTCGGCCTTACGCCGATCCGTCTCAACAATGCGTTTGAACGGCGCTTTGGCGTCGCGCCCAGGCTGTTTCGCGACCTGCATCGCACGGCGAAACCGTCTGAACCCCCGAGGCAAAAGGGATCTAGTCGACCGGGCGGCCGATCATCGCGGTGAGTTCGCGCAGCAGCCGATCGGACACCTGCCCGGTCACCGGCAGCTTGCGCTCGCGTTCGAACTTCTGGATCGCGGCCTGGGTGTCGGAGCCGGCGGTGCCGGTCGGCTTCAACTGGCCGTAGCCATATTCGGTCAGCGTGCGCTGTACCGCCGCCACGCGGCGCGCCGCCGGGGTTTGATTGGCAATGGTCTCGTGGCGGGAAGCCGCCGGGATTGGCGCCGGCGGCCGCGCGATATTGGAGGGCATGGCTTGCGGAACTGCCGTCGCCTTGACCAGATTGGTCATGGGATCGCTCTTGGGATCGCTCTTGGGATCGCTCTTGGGGTCGCTCCTGGAATCGGCGCTCCTGGGATCGGCGCTCTTTATCTCGACGACCCTTGGCTCCGATGCCACGGGATCGGCGACGCGGGCCGCGGCTTCCACCGGGCGCGGCCGCGGCAACGGACTGGGCGCCAGCGACGCTGCCGGCATCCTGGTCACCGTCCCGAACATCGGCGAGGGATGGCGTCCGGCCTGCAGGAACAGCGCGTTAGCGATGATGGCGCTGACCGCGGCAAACGCCAGCGCGCCTGCCACCATGTCTTTCGGGCTGTGCAGCAGGATGCGCATCGCAAGGCCCCGCTCGGCCTCCGCTTCCACGGCAGCCTTCGCGCCGCGACGGCGGCGCGGCTTGTCGTCGTAGTCATCGGTATTTCTAGGCACTTTTCTTCACCTGATGGGATGGCTCTGGGGTCGTGGATCGCAGCGCCGGCGTCAGCGTTGCGATATTGCTTGGCTGCTCGGCCTTCGGCGTGAAGGCCAGCGGCAATGCGACGGTCACAGTCGTGCCTTCGTCGAGCTTGCTTTGCACATTCATCTCACCGGCATGCAGTCCGACCAGGCTTTTCACGATCGACAGCCCGAGGCCGGTGCCCTCGTGCCGCCGCTGATAGGTCTTGCCGGCCTGAAAGAAGGGGTTGCCGATCCGCTTCAGGTCGTCGGCCGAGATGCCGACACCGGTGTCGGAGACCCGCAGCACCAGCCGCGATCCCTCGACGCCTGCGGACACCGTCACCGAGCCGCCGCGTTCGGTAAACTTGATGGCGTTGGCGACGAGGTTCAGCACGATCTGCCTGAACGCACGGGGATCGCCGGTCATGACCGGCAGATCGTCCGGCGCGCGGGTAACGAGATCGATGGCGTTTTCCCGCGCCTTCAGCGCCAGCAGGTTGCAGCAGTTGATCAATGCGGCGCGCGGCGCGAACGGCTCCGGCGAAATCTCGAAATTGCCCGCATCCATCTTCGACATGTCGAGAATGCCGTTGACCACGCTCAGCAGATGCTGGCCGGAATCGTTGATCAGCTGGGCATATTCCTTGCGCCTGATGGCATCGATCATCAGCACATCTTCCTGAACGATCATCTCGGAGAATCCGATGATGGCGTTGAGCGGCGTGCGCAGTTCGTGGCTCATGGTGGCGAGGAAGCGGGTTTTCGACGCATCGGCCTGCTCGGCGGCGGAGCGCGCGAGGTCGAGCGCCTGTTCCTGGAGCTTGCGGTCGGTGACGTCGCGCATCACGGCGACGACCTCGGCATCGGGCGAGACAACCCCATCCGGGGCCTGCTCGAGCGGCCGGCAGCGCATTTCGACCCAGATGAAATCGATCTGGTTATTCTCGCCCCGCGCGCCGCCGCGCGGCAGCTCGCGCCTCAGGCGAAATTCGACGCTGCGCGCCTCGCCGCCACGCGCTGCATCCGACAGCGCGGTGAGATAGGCCGGACGATCGGCGACGTGGACGCGGTCGAACAGGCCATGCCCCAGCAGCAGCGACACCGGCGCTCCCAGCATGGCTTCCACCGCGGGCGAAATGAACTGCACGGCGCCGTTATGGCGATGCCGCGAAATGACGTCGCTCATGTGGCGCGCCAGCAGGCGATAGCGATCTTCCTCGACATTGAGCAGCGACGCGCTGGTGCGCGCCAGCGACTCGGCGCCGAAGGCGAGCCCGGCCGCATAGAGCGTCGCCGATGCCACGCCGAACGTCATGAACACGCCGTGCGAGACCGCATTGGCATCCGGCAGCGGCAACAGGTCGAAATGCCCCGATACGATCAGGGCCGCGGTGCATGTCAGCGTCAACGCGCAGGCGAACGCCACCACGCGGCGCGAGGCCGAGAGCGCCGCCTCCAGCGGCACCACCACCAGCCAGATCACGGCAAAGGATTCGATGCCGCCGGTGCTCATGGCCACCGTCATGACGAGGCCGGTCAGCGCCAGCGACGACAGCACATGCGCGCCCTCGTAGCGGCCGGTGCGCGACAGAAAAAACGACAGCAGGATCGGCGCGATCAGCCAGGCGAATGCCGCGACCTCCAGCGCCGTGGGCGCGCCGCGCATCGCCAGGTAGACCGGAAATGCCGCGAAAGCCGCCAGGCTTCCAACCAGCCGCGGCGCCATGAACGCACGATGTCGCGCGGCCGTCAGCGCATCGTATCGCGCGGACGGATGCAGCAACGCATCGAGGCAATCGCGGATGATTTTCAAAACTGTCACGTCTCTCGCGCTTCGGCTTGTTCGTCTTGCAGGATCTTCCTGCTGACGCGCCGGAACGCCCCCTTTTATCGTTGCCTCAACCTGTCAGAGCGAACTTAAGCGAACGCTAAGGCGCGTGGGCCCGCGGCGGAAGTCCGCGCCTTCGCGGGGTTTCGCCTGTGTTGCGACGGCTCATTCGATGCAGATGGTGAACGACAGGTTTCCGGAACCGGGCTTGTATGGTTTCGAAAGGGTGGATGCTGACCGGGCAGCCGGTTTACCGCCTAAATCGGCCGTCAATCGAAAATTTACACCGAATCGAATGAGTCGGATTTTCCGCTAATTTTCGCCGTTTTAGACTCAATCAAGACACTTGCGGTTTATCGACGGCTGGTAGTCAGGGGATGATTGCGAGAACAACCGCAACGGTTGCGAACAACCGAACGAAACAAAAGAGACGACCGGGGTCGCGAGATGTTTTTTCTGCTTCGCATGGCATTCTGGCTCGGGCTGGTGCTCGTGCTCTTGCCCAGAGAGAAAACGCCTGAATCGGACAAGCTTCCGCAACTCGGCGCGTCGGAAGCCGTGTCGGCCGCCACCGCGGCGGTGTCGGACATGAGCCAGTTCTGCAAGCGCCAGCCGGCCGCATGCGAAGTGGGTGGCCAGGCCGCGACCGTGATCGGCCAGCGCGCCCAGGAAGGCGCGCGCAAGCTCTATCACATCATCACCGACAAGAAGGCGCCCGATCATACCGGCTCGATCGGCGGCGCCGACGACGCTGACGCTCCCCCGCAGGAGGCCGCGCCGCGCGACACGCTGACGCCGGACGACATGGTGGCGGAGTGGCGTACTCCTGCCCCGAGCGCGAACTAGGCCAGGAAAACCAGGTCTGGAATTAGACCCGGAACAGTATCGCTTTCGGACGCCGCAATCCTATATAATGCGCTGGGATTGAGCGCGGGACACGATGACAACGATCGACGAAATCAGGGATAATTTTGCGCTGCTGGACGATTGGGACGACCGTTACCGGTACGTCATCGAACTCGGCCGCACGCTCGATCCGATGCCGGAAGCCGAGCATTCCGCCGCCAACAAGGTGCTGGGCTGCGCCAGCCAGGTCTGGCTCTCGAAACAGGTCGACCGCAGCGGCGGCGAGCCTTCGCTGAACTATCTCGGCGACAGCGACGCGCATATCGTGCGCGGACTGATCGCGATCCTGCTGACGCTGCATTCCGGCCGCACCCCGCAGCACATCCTTGCAACCGATGCGCTGGCGCTGTTCGACGAACTCGGATTTCGCGAGCACCTGACGCCGCAGCGCTCCAACGGCCTGCGTTCCATGGTCGAGCGCATTCGCTCCGACGCCCGCGAGGCGCTCGCGACCGCCTCCTGACTGGCCGTCATTGCGAGGAGCACTTGCGACGAAGCAATCCATCTCGCCAAATAAAGAAAGAATGGATTGCTTCGCTGCGCTCGCAATGACGAGGCTTTACTTCCGCCGCCGGCGCTGCTGGCCGAGTCCCATTTTCTTGGCGAGCGCCGAACGCGCCACCGCGTAATTCGGCGCCACCATCGGATAGTCGGCCGGCAGGCCCCATTTGTCCCGGTACTGCTCCGGCGTCATGTTGTACTGGGTGCGCAGATGCCGCTTCAGCGATTTGAAGTGCTTGCCGTCCTCGAGGCAGACCAGATAGTCCGGCGTCATCGATTTCTTGACGGACACCGCGGGTTTGGCCGGTTCCAGCGGCGCTTCACTCCGGCCGCTCGACACCCGCTGCAAGGCGGCGTGAACCTGGCTGATCAAGGCCGGAATTTCGGAGGCCGGCGTCGGATTATGACTGAGATAGGCGGACACGATATCAGCCGTCAGGTCGATGAAACTTTTTCCGGCGCTGTCGATCATGCCCAAAACCTTTCAGAAATCGCAATCGAACAGGAGTTTTGCAGGATCGAACCAGTATCCCAAAGCAATACGCGGTTCGGAACCTTCCACTAATTATCGAATATGAACGGATTACTGCCGGCGTGACAAGAACGACGGCGCTTTATTTTCAATGGGCTTCGCCGCAACTACAGGCGCGCTCAGGAACGGTGGTCGAGATGCGAGCGCAGTTCGTCGATCGAAGCGAACCGCATCATGCCCTCCGGCATTTGCGCCTCGATCGAGCCATCGGAATACAGCGAATAGGCCATGCCGTCGACGACGCCCGATTTGAGCACCGTGACCTGCGCCGGGTCCTCGGTTCGTACCGCCGGCGGGTAGCGATCCGCGCTGGCGGGATCCGGTTCGGAAAAGGTCGAGGGCGTGCGGCCGGCGCGACGCGGCGGCGGAATGTCGCTCCGCGAGCGTTCCGGCTTCGGCCAGGCGTCGTCGAACGACGCCGGCGGCGTTTCCGGTGATTCGGGAACCGGCGGCGGGGCCGCGGGTTCCGATGGCGGAACGGTCATCGATGGATCCGTGCGCGCCTGGGCCCGCTCGCGCTCCTTGCGCGATGACGAGGAGAACAACAGGTTGCGCTTCGGCTTGACCGCCGGCGCGGGCTCTGTGGCGGCGGGCGCAAGCGGACTATCCTCCTGCCCGCGCTCGCGCGGCGCGGGCTCCCCGTGCCATGGCGGGGCCGATGGCGCCGAGGACGGCGGCGCCGGTTCCGCAGCGACAGTCGTTTCCCGTTCCGTGGTCTGATGGTCGGGCGCGTCGCCTGCCGGTTGTGGCGGGTTTTCCGCGTGGAAAGCCGTGGCGGCAGCCGGTCCCAGACGCCTGGCGATATTCCTCAACTCCCTGACGGCGGTCCAGAGGCCGAGCAGCAGCATCCCGCTGCACACGGCCACAGTACCGGCGATAATCAGGGTATTCCCGAATTCGAATCCGATGATCAGGGTTCCGTACACAAGCGCCACCAGGCCGGCCAGAAGAATGCCGAGCCCGGCCACCAACAACACGACGACCATCATCGAATTCACCCCTTGGCAGCGCCCGAAGCGCCCGTCAGCCACCGTCGCCACGATACCGTCATATTGTGCACATCGCCAACCGCCAATTACGGCGCCAGTTCCCGCGAATGCGCGCCGGCATCCGACCAAAACTTCAAGTCCGAACCCTTTGCGCTGCCACGGACCGCGGCGCACCCTGCGAAGGTGTTCAAACCCTCCGACGAATGCTGCGTTGCATCAGGGCAATTACGCCACAATTACCAATTACTTGGAAAGGGATCTGCGCTATATGGATGCCGGGGAATGAGGCTCAAAGCGCCAAATAAGCTGGGCCACAAGGGACACCGGGTTTACCGATAGCCATGTCATCCATCACTGCTTCGGCCATCGACACGCCCGCCCGGCGATCGGTGGAACGGACTTGCGACGAACTCGCCATCGCGGTGCTGGCGGCGATTGGATTGATCGCGAGCCTGACATTCCGTGATTACGGCCTGGGCTGGGACGACTACACCCACGCCGAATATGCCGATCTGTTGCTGCGCATGTACGGGTCCGGCTTCAAGGACACCGCCGCGCTGTCGTTCGCCAATCTCTACATGTATGGCGGCGGCTTCGATATGGCGGCAGCATTGCTGCACAAGATCATCCCGCTGGAGCTGTTCGAAACCCGCCGCCTGCTCGGCGCCATCGTCGGCCTGATCGGTCTGGGCGTGACGTGGCGGCTGGGCCGCCGGGTCGGCGGTGCGCTGGCCGGATTGGCAACGCTGCTGCTGCTGGCGCTGTGCCCCACCTTCTACGGGCATATGTTCATGAACCCGAAGGACGCGCCATTCGCGATTTCGATGGCGATCCTGATGCTCGGCCTGGTCCGTCTGGCGCAGGAATATCCCAAACCATCGCCGCACACGGTCCTGATCGTCGGCCTCGGCGCCGGCCTGTCGATCGGTTCGCGCATCCTCGGCGGCATGGCGCTGGTCTATGCAGTGGTCGGTTTTGCGCCGCTGCTGCTCGAGGAGTTTCGCTCCCACGGCCTGCGTGAAACGGTTCGCCGCTTCGCCCATGTGGTCTATGTGCTGCTGCCCGGCCTGGTGTTCGGCTATCTCGTGATGGGGCTGATCTGGCCGTGGTCGATCATGGAGCCGGCCAATCCGTTCCGTGCCCTGACCTATTTTTCGCACTTCTTCGAGAAGCCGTGGAAGGAAATGTTCGACGGCGCGCTGGTGTCGGTGCCGGACATGCCGTGGTCGTATCTGCCGACGCTGTTCGCCCTGCAGCTTCCCGAAGTGCTGCTGGTCCTTTGCATCGCCGCTGTCGTCGGCACCTTCATGTCGCTGTCGCGCCGCGATGTGCCGGCCCGGCGCAAGACCGTCTTCCTGATGCTGACGCTGGCTGCGACATTGCCGCTGGCGGTGGCGATGGTGAAACGCCCGGCGCTTTACAACGGCATCCGCCACTTCATCTTCGTCATTCCGCCGATGGCGGTGCTGGCAGGTGCGGCCTTCGCGTGGGGAATGAACTGGCTCAAGCGCAGCCATCGCCGATGGCAGCCCGTCGTCCTGGCGATCTTCACCTTCGGCCTGATGCTGCCGCTCGGCGAAATGATCCGGCTGCATCCCTACCAGTACACCCACTTCAATCAAATCGCCGGCACGGTACGCAACGTCACCGACCTGTTTATGCTGGACTACTGGGGCCTCGCCCTGAAACAGGCTTCCGACGGCCTGCGCGAGCAGTTGGTCGAACGCCAGGAGTTCCCGCCCCGCAATCGCAAATGGAAGGTCGCGGTGTGCGGCCCGCAACGCCCCGCCCAGGTCGCGCTCGGTCCCGATTTCACGATCGGCTGGGACTCCCATGCCGCCGACTTCGCGATGACGCTGGGCGAATTCTACTGCAAGGGCCTGACCGCGCCGGTGATGGTGGAAATCAAGCGCGACGACGTGGTGTTCGCCCGGGTCTACGACATCCGCGGCCAGAACATTTCCGATCTGCTGGCGATTCCGGCGCCGTAAGGCGGCAACGCCGTGGTCAAACAGCATGACTGCCACGCCGGCCCCGCGCCTTGCTGCACGGCATGCGCGGGGATAGGCTCGCGCTAGCAAACCAGCAATTCAGATCATCTGGGAGAAACCGGTCATGTCGCCAGCGGAAGCGCGCCTGAAGGAAGTGCCGTCGGACATGACGGAGGCGGAATGGGGCCAGCGGGTCAATCTCGCCGCCTGCTATCGCCTGATCGCGCATTATGGCTGGGACGATCTGGTCGACACCCATATCTCCGCCCGCGTGCCCGGGCCGGAGCATCACTTCCTGATCAATCCCTACGGCCTGATGTTCGACGAGATCACCGCCTCCAGCCTGGTCAAGGTCGACCTCGACGGCAATCAGCTCTCCACCAGCCCCTACAGCATCAACCCGGCCGGCTTCACCATCCATTCGGCGATCCACGAAGTGCGCGAGGATGCCGGCTGCGTGCTGCATCTGCATACGCCAGACGGCACCGCGGTGGCGAGTTCGATGGAAGGCCTGCTGCCGATGAACCAGACCGCGCAGCTCGTGACCCACGATCTCGCCTATCACGACTATGAAGGCATCGCGCTCGATCACGACGAGCGCCCTCGCCTGCAAAAGGATCTCGGCAACAAGAACCACATGCTGCTGCGCAATCACGGCACGCTGACCGTCGGCCGCTCGGTCGCGTCCGCCTTCGAGCGCATGTTCCATCTGGAGCGCGCCTGCACCATGCAGGTGCGCACCCGCATGCTGGGCCCATCAGCCTATCCGGTCGAACAGGCCGTGGTCGACAAGAATGCCGCCTTGTTCGAGAACCCCGACCGGGCGGAATTGCGCTCCACCATGCTGGTCTGGCCGGCGCTGCTTCGGAAAGTCGACCGGTTGGATCCCGGCTACAAGGATTGAAATTTTTGCCGGTTTGTGTAGAGTGGAATTTAACAACCTCTGCACTGCGAATCCAAACGCCGCCCAATTCCGGGCGGCGTTTTTGTTTCGGGTTGAGTGCAGGGTGGGCAAAGCGCAGCGTGCCCACCACCCAAGCCCGTAGGATGGGTTGAGCACTTGCGAAACCCATCGCATGTCGCGATTGCCTCGATGGGTTTCACTTCCGCATTCGCGAGGTCGAGCTTCGGCAGACGCGGTCGCTCAACTCATCTAACGACCCGCTGACGGCTCGATCCCAACGCCCCATCGACGTCAGCCACAAGATTTTCATGAACGAGCCTGCGCGAAAGAACCACTTTGTCGAACCAATTCAACAAATCGACCCGACGGGCAAAACACCCAAAACTGCGTCAAGCCCCCGTGGAAAAAATATTCTGATTTTCAGAAATAGCAAATCAGGCTATATCCGCCCCATCCTGTTCCACTCGGAGGGGCGTTTCGCGAACGTCACGAACGTAGGGATGGGCTGCGGTGAACGCGAGGGCGCGCGAGACGGGCGATGCCGGAGCGGACGGGCAAGCCGTGCGGTCCTGACAACCTTGTTGCTGGTGTCAAGTTTGCGGTCATTCCCGCAAACGACGGTGGCACAGTTATCGCCGGGGAGACCACGGAGTAAGCCGTAAAACATCGCGCGGGGATGCCGGGTGTTTCCCGTGTGACCGTGGCGCGCACTACGCGCAAATCCATTGCCGCGGCGCATCGGCGCCCGGTATCCCCGCGCCCTCTGAACAGGAGGGCAACGGAAATCCAGAGCAAAACCTCGGGCGCCTGGCGTCGCGAGAATGCGCACGCACATCGTCACGACACATGTCCACTGCTTGAAATTGAACCGGAACTCCTTCGACGTCATTGCGAGCGAAGCGAAGCAATCCAGCTTTCGTCGTCGCTTCGCAAAAATGGAT
Source organism: Hyphomicrobiales bacterium (assembly GCA_038212905.1). Taxonomy (GTDB): domain Bacteria; phylum Pseudomonadota; class Alphaproteobacteria; order Rhizobiales; family Xanthobacteraceae; genus Bradyrhizobium. Next base: position 10,977 of record JBBQUA010000041.1, on the reverse strand, counting down.
TGCTTCGTCGCAAGCGCTCCTCGCAATGACGTTGATGGATCAGTGCGTACGGCGGAACAGCCTGGCTCCACCCATCCGAACGCTCTTACTTCGGCTCCTCCGCGAATGCGGCGAGAATCCGCGCCCAGGAACGGATGCCCTTGTGAAAGCTCTTCAGGTCGTACTTCTCGTTCGGCGAATGGATGTTGTCGTCGTCGAGCCCAAAGCCCACCAGCACGGTGTCGAGCCCGAGGGTGCGCTTGAAGTCCGCGACGATCGGGATCGATGCGCCGGAACCCATCAGTACGGTTTCCCGGCCCCACTCCTCGGTCAGCGCGCGCCGCGCCGCAGCGAGCGGCTTCATGTTCCAGTCGAGCGCGATGGCCGGCGCGCTGGAATGATCGCCGAACTCGGCGGTGCAATCTTTCGGCAGCCGCGCGGTGACGTAATCGCGAAAGGCCTTTCGGATCCTGTCGGGCGCTTGCCCCTCCACCAGGCGGAACGAGACCTTGGCCGAGGCATGCGCCGGGATCACCGTCTTGGAGCCCTCCCCGGTATAGCCGCCGATGATGCCATTGACGTCGCAGGTCGGCCGCGAGGAGATCTGCTCGATCAGCAAACGGCCTTTCTCGCCGGCCGGAACAGAAAGCCCGATCGGCTTGAGAAAGGAGTCCGGCGTCAAATCGAGCTTCGACCACTGGGCGAGAACGTCGGGCGGCAGATCCTTCACCCCGTCATAGAAGCCGGGGATCGTGATGCGGCCGTCATCGTCAAACAGGCCGCCGAGGATGCGGGTCAGCACCCGGATCGGGTTCTGCGCGCCGCCGCCGAAAATGCCGGAATGCAGATCGCGGTTGGCGGCCCTGATCCAGACTTCCTCGTAGACCAGTCCACGCAGCGACGTCGTGATCGCCGGCGTGTTCGGATCCCACATGCTGGTGTCGCAGACCAGCGCGAAGTCGGCCTTCAAGTCCGCCTTGTTCGCCTCGAGAAACGGCACGAAATTCTTCGATCCGATCTCCTCCTCGCCCTCGATGACAATGGTGACATCGACCGGCAGCGACCCGGTGACGGATTTCCAGGCGCGGCAGGCTTCGACAAAGGTCATCAGCTGGCCCTTGTCGTCCTCGGCGCCGCGCGCGACGATGATCTTTCGTCCGTCGGCATGGTCGGTCACCACAGGCTCGAACGGCGGACGGTGCCACAGATTGAGCGGATCGACCGGCTGCACGTCGTAATGACCGTAGAACAGCACATGCGGCCGCGAGTCCCTGGCACTATTTGCGCTGGCGCCGTTCAGTCTGGCGACAATGGCGGGATGGCCGGCTGTCGGCCTGACCTCGGTGGCAAAGCCGAGCGTCGCGATGTCGGCGGCCAAATGCTCGGCGGCTGCCTTGCAATCGCCGGCAAAGGCGGGATCGGCCGAGATCGACTTGATCCGCAGCAGCGCAAACAGCCGCTCCAGGCTGTTGTCGAAATCCACATCGATGCGATCGAGAACCGGTTGAAGTTGCGCCGCGTTGGACATTGCGATCTTCCCTGGATTAGCGGGGTTGCTCTTGGATGACGGGTTGTAACTCGCCGGCCGCCGGAGACAAGATGCCGGCATCCGACGGCGGATGCAGGATATGCCAGACCAGCCCGCCCGCGATCACGGCAGCGGCAGCCAGATTGTTGCCCCAGGCCTGCAGATCGTTCGGAAACACCGGAAACGACAGGCACATCAGGGCGCCGGCAACCGCCAGCGTGGCCCATGTGCCGGCCCGGACCGCCGGGCGAAGATCATAGGCCGCCCGATGGATCAGAACGGTAACCGGAAAGAACAGCCACATGAAATAATATTGTCGCGCCAGCGGCGAGGCCACCGTCATCAGGCAGAACAGAATACCGAGCTCCTCGGCGTTCGACCGTGGCGTCATCCGCGCGCGCGACGGCATCACCGCGAGGAACCCGGCCCCGATCAGGAACGATATCGCCAGCACGATCCAGTTGGCGGTTTTGAAGTCGAGATCGGCCAGGTTCATGGTGCGCGGCGGTTTTGTCGGATCATCCTGGTTGTAGTTCACCGGCCGGGTCAGCCGATGCGTCATCGCGATGATGGATTGATTGACCCAGGACCAGTTCTGCTCGTCGCGCTGGCCGAACCCCTTCTCCGAGCTCGATCCCACCATGCCCTGATACCAGGTCTTCAACTCCGCGACGTTGTGCTGGGCGCCGCGAAACGGCGCCGGCAACACGAACAGGAACACGCCGAGGAACACCACCATGCTGGCAACGGCCGCCCATTGCCTGCGCCAGATCAGATAGGGAAACACCGCCACCGGGAAAACCTTGATGGCGGTGGCGAGCGCAAACATGCTCCCCGCCATCCAGGGACGACCATGCTGCAGCAGCCAGAACCCAAACAGCATCAGGACCAGCAGAACCAGGTTCGGCTGGCCAAGATCGAACATGTCGAACACGAAGGTGATGGTGACGAAGCCCGGCAGCGCGAACAGCCAGGGGCCGGGCGTCCGGCCGGAGCCCGCCATCGCGTGGGAGAATTGCGCCGTCATCCACCACGCCACCGCGTTGAAAAGCGACAGGCATATATAGAGTGGTATCTTGCCGAAATAGCTGGGGATCGCCAGCAGCACCGCCGACAGCGGCGGATAGATGAAATCGAAATAGCTGTTGGGATTGCTGGGATAGAGGTCCCCGCCCGCCAGCACCTGCTGCCCGGCCCAGAACCACAGCGGATAGTCCTTGGTCTTGCCGCTGCCCCAGATTTCCGGAACCAGCACATCAGCGGTCAGCGCGATGCAGCAAACCAGAAACAGAAGATCGAGCGGCGCTCGCAACGACGGATATCTCAGCACACTGAAGCTTTCCCGGAAAATCGGAGGCAGATCACGTCGCGGCAACGAACCCTATCGTCGCAACAGCCCGCCCAGCGCGCCGCGCACCAGCGAGCGCCCGATCGAACTTCCCATCGCGCCGCCAAGGGATTTGCCGACGCTGGATGCGACGCTACCGGCCACCTGGTTGGTGACCGTGCGCGCCACGCTGCGCGCCACCACCTGTCCGGTCGACAGTTTTCCGCGCTTGACGCCGGTGCCGAAGATCGTCGCGACGATCGCACCGAGCTGCGCGAGAATTCCGCCGCCTGCCCCGCCGCTGCCGGCCGGGCCATCCGCGGGCGCGGCCGTGACGGCGACGCGCTTCTGCAACGTCTCATAGGCGGACTCGGCATCAACAGTGGTGTCGTATTTGCCCTTCATCGGGCTCCTGTCGATGATCGCCTTGCGTTCCTCCGGCGTGATCGGGCCCATCCGCCCGGTCGGCGGCCGGATCATGACCCGCTCGACCATCGCCGGCGTGCCGTTGCCTTCCAGGAACGACACCAGGGCCTCACCCTTGCCCAGTTCCGTAATGACCTTGGCGGTGTCGAGCTTCGGATTGGGCCGGAAGGTCTGCGCGGCGGCGGCGACCGCCTTCTGGTCGCGCGGGGTGAAGGCCCGCAACGCGTGCTGCACGCGGTTGCCCAACTGGGCCAGCACCTTGTCGGGCACGTCGATCGGGTTTTGCGTGACGAAATAGACACCGACGCCCTTGGAACGGATCAGGCGCACCACCTGCTCGATCTTGTCCAGCAACGCTTTCGGCGCATCGGTAAACAGCAGATGCGCCTCGTCGAAGAAAAACACCAGTTTCGGCTTCGCCACATCGCCGACCTCCGGCAGTTCCTCGAACAGTTCCGACAGCATCCACAGCAGGAAGGTCGAATACAGGCGCGGGCTCTGCATCAACTTGTCGGCGACCAGGATATTGACCATGCCGCGGCCGTCGCTGTCGGTCTTCATGAAATCTTTCAGAATCAGCGCCGGCTCGCCGAAGAAATGACTGGCACCCTGGTTCTCCAGCACCAGAAGCTGGCGCTGGATGGTTCCAACCGTGGCCCTGGTCACGTTGCCGAAGGCCTGCGCCGCCTTGCGGATCGGCGCCAGCGCGTCCTCGTCGGCATCGGCGGCCTGTTTGCCGGCGGGAACGATCGCATCGAGCAGCGCGCGGAGATCCTTCAAGTCGATCAGCGTCAGCCCGTTGTCGTCCGCGACGCGGAATGCGACGTTCAGCACCCCCTCCTGCACGTCATTGAGGTCGAGCATGCGCGACAACAGCAGCGGTCCCATTTCAGTGACCGTGGCGCGCACCGGATGGCCCTGCTCGCCGAACACATCCCAAAACACCGTCGAAAACTGGTCGGGCTGGAACGCGAGGCCCATTCCAGCGGCCCGCTTGAGGATAAAGTCCTTGGCTTCGCCGACTTCGGCGATGCCCGACAGGTCACCCTTGATATCCGCCGCGAACACCGGAACGCCGGCTCGCGCAAATCCCTCAGCCATCACCTGCAGCGAGACGGTCTTGCCCGTTCCGGTCGCGCCAGTGACGAGACCATGGCGGTTGGCCAGCCCGAGCGTCAGCCACGCCGGCTGCTCGCTCTTGCCGATGAAAATCTTGTCGTCGGTATCGGCCATCTTGGTTTCGGACGTAGCCATTGCATCGCCTCTTCGCGCGCTACCCAAGGCTTCAGTCAAGGGTTTCAGTCGCCAGACGCCACCATCATACTGCATCTTGCAGGCCGATTGAAACCGTTCAACGCCCTCCCCCCGGGGGATCGGAAGCCCCGGTTCGTCGAGACGCGATCGACCGGTGTCGTTCAATCGGCGGACGAAAGTTGTAGTGAAGCTGCTAGACGGGAGACGAATCTCCGTAAATTCCACGCTCACTCTTGCAACACTGCAACACTCGCGACGCGATCTCGGATGAAAATAGCTTTCGAATGCGGGATCGCTTGTAATTCGTTACGCGGAAGATCAAGATAAATTCACAAGCAAGGACCCGGCAAGCAACGGGTCGAGGACGGGGCAATATGGACGAACTGATTGGGCAGCTGGCTGCAAAGGCCGGCATTGATGAAGCTGTGGCTGAAAAAACCATCGGCATCATCCTGGGCTTCCTCCGCAACGAGGGCCCTTCCGACAAGGTTCAGGCATTGATTGACCAGATTCCCGGCGCGGAAGCCGCTATCGCGGCCTCAAGCAACAGCGGCGGTCTTGCGAGGTTGATGGGCGGTGGCCTGATGGCGCTGGGAACCAAGTTGATGGGACTTGGTTTGGGTATGGGTGAAATTCAGAACATCGCACGTGAACTTTTCAGGTTTGGCCGCGACAAAATCGGAGCGGATCAAATGGGCGAGATCATCGCAGGGACACCGGGCCTTAGTCAGTTCGCTTAAAGCACCTTTTTGATATCGAGTACCATGACATACCCCATCTCCGAGATTGACGGCCTGCCAGCCTTCGCCGCTTCGAAACTGAAATCGCTTGGCATTCGCACCACCGCCGGGCTGCTTGAAGCCGCGCGTACGGTCAAGGGCCGCAAGCTGCTCGCGGACAAGACCGGCATCAGCGAGCAGCAACTGCTCGAATGGGCCAATGTGTCGGACTACATGCGGATTCCCGGCATGGGCCGGGCAAAGGTCGGGCTGGTGCGCGCCGCCGGCGTCACCACGGTTCGCGAGCTTGCGCTGCGCAACCCGGCGCGGCTGGCGCAGAACATGAGAGATGTGAATACCAAGCGCAAACTCGTGCGGATCCTGCCTTCGGAAAAGTCGGTCGAACAGCTGATCGCGCAGGCCCGCAAGCTTCAGCCCAAAATCACCTATTAAGGGGGCTCCGGCACGGCGCGCGGCGTCTTGACTCCCATGCGCGGACCGCGCAAAGCGACCGCATGATTGCGACCACGTCCAGACCCGCCCCGGCCGCCACCACGGCAGATCGTCAGGTGTTGCGGGCGCTGTTGTCCCGGTCCCATCCCGCCGTGATGGGGGTCCTGAACATCACGCCGGACTCGTTTTCCGACGGCGGGCAGTTCATCGCGCCGGAGCGCGCGCTGGCGCAAGCCCGCCGCATGATCGCCGAGGGTGCCGACATCATCGACATCGGCGCGGAATCCACCCGGCCCTATGGCGCGGAGCCGATCTCCGCGGATGAAGAACTGCAGCGCCTGCGGCCGGTGCTGGCCGACGTGGTGTCGCTCGGTGTTCCCGTCTCCATCGACAGCATGAAATCGGCGGTGGTCGCCTGGGCCCTCGATGCCGGTGCATCCGTCGCCAACGACGTCTGGGGCCTGCAGCGCGATCCCGACATGGCGAAGCTGGTCGCGGCCCACCATTCACCCGTCATCGTCATGCACAACCGTGATAGCATCGAGGCCGACACCGACATCATGGCGGATATGGTGGCCTTCTTCGCCCGCTCGCTGGATATCGCCGACAAGGCCGGCATTTCACGGGACAATATCGTGCTCGACCCCGGCATTGGCTTCGGCAAGACCCCGGAGCAGAGCATGACGGCGCTGGCCCGGCTCGACGAACTCGGCGTATTTGGCCTGCCGCTGCTGGTCGGCGCGTCGCGCAAGCGCTTTATCAGTTCGGTCAGTCCTTCGGAGCCGCAGCAGCGGCTGGGCGGCTCGATCGCGGCGCATCTGATTGCGGCCAAAGGCGGCGCCCGGATCATCCGGACCCATGATGTCGGGGAAACCGTACAGGCGCTGCGGGTGGCCGCGGCAATCGAGGACAGACGATGACCGACACCATCTTCATCACCGGCGTCGTCATCCACGCCCGCCATGGCGTGATGGAACATGAGACCGAGGTCGGACAGCGTTTCGTCATCGATCTCGAATTATCCGCGGATCTGTCGGAATCCTCGCGCACCGATCGCCTGGCCGATACCGTGTCCTATTCCAACGTGGTGGCGACCGCGACCGCGGCCTTCAAGAATGCCAATTACAAGCTGCTGGAGCGCGCGGCCGGCGCCGTCGCCGAAGCAGTCCTGGCGGCCTTTCCCCGAGTCAGCGCAGTCAAGGTCACCGTTCACAAGCCGCATGCCCCGATCGCGGCGATCTTCGAGGATGTCGGCGTGGTCCTGACCCGCACCCGGCAAGCGAACTCGCATGGCTGACGTCCTGATCGCGCTCGGCGGCAATGTCGGCGACACCAGAACCACGTTCCAGAAGGCGATCGCCAATATCTGCGGCATGACGCAGGCGGCATTGCTGGCGCGTTCCTCCGACTACGCCACCCCGCCCTGGGGCGACGAGCAGCAGGCGCGCTTCATCAATGCCTGCATCGAGATCGAGACCAGCCTCGATCCCCATGCGCTTTTGTTCACGCTGCACAAGATCGAACACAAGTTCGGCCGCGACCGGCCTAAGGAAACGCGCTGGGGTCCGCGCACCCTCGACCTCGATTTGATCGCCTATGACGACGTCTCGATTCAGAAGCCGGAACTAACGCTGCCGCACCCCCGGTGGTTCGAGCGGGCTTTTGTGCTGATGCCGCTGGCGGAGATCGTCCCCGATCGTGTCATTGCGGGACGCCGAGTTGCAGCGGCGCTGGCGGAACTGTCCAGCGCTGGAATCGAGCGATTGCCGGACTTAGACTGACCAAAAGAGATCCAAAACAACCGTTTGGCTTGGCGACCGCCACGTGGCAATTTCCGGCCAACAATCAACGGCGCCCTGGAGCGATCTGCGTAAATGACATCTGTAACCGACGACCTGCGGCTGGCAGCGGATTTCGCGCCGGCGACCTACGACGACTGGCGCAAGCTGGTCGATGGCGTGCTGAAGGGCGCGCCGTTCGAGAAACTGGTCGGCAAGACCTATGATGGCCTGAAGATCGAACCGATCTATCCGCGGGCGCGCGATGCCGCGCCGGTCGCAGGCAGGCCCGCGGCAGCCCCCTGGCAGATCATGCAGCGGATCGACCATCCGGATGCCACCATGGCCAACGCGCAGGCGCTGCACGACCTCGAGAACGGCGCCAACGGGCTGACCCTGGTGTTCGCGGGCGCCAATGGCGCCCATGGTTTTGGGCTCGACCCTTCAGCGGAAGCGATCGAAAAGGTCCTGGACGGGGTCTTCATCGACGCCGGCATCGGGATCGAGCTTCAGATCGGTCCGCAGTCGCGGATGGCCGCGATCCACGTCGCCGAATACGTCAAGCGCAGGGGGATCCATCCCGCCTCCTGCAATATCCGTTTCGGGCTGGATCCGATCGGCGCCTGCGCGGTGTGGGGATCCAGTCCCTATTCATGGCCCGAGATCGTGCCTGCCGTCACCGGCGCGATCAAAGGCCTCGCCGCCATGGGATTCAAGGGGCCCCTCGCGGTCGCCGACGGGCGGGTGATCCACGACGCCGGCGGATCGGAAGTGCAGGAGCTGGCTTTCGTGCTGGCAGCCGGCGTCGCCTATTTGCGCGCGATCGAGAGCGCCGGGATTGCGCTGGAAGATGCGCAAGGCATGATCTATGCGCGGCTTGCCGCCGATGCCGATCAATTCCTGACCATGGCAAAATTCCGCGCGCTGCGGCTGTTGTGGGCGCGGGTCGAACAAGCGAGCGGCCTTGCGCCAAAACCGCTGTTCATCGCCGCCGACACCGCATGGCGGATGCTGACCCAGCGCGACGCTTACGTGAACATGCTGCGCGCGACGATGGCGACGTTTTCCGCAGGCCTCGGCGGTGCCGACAGCATCAACGTACTGCCGCATACGCTGGCGATTGGCTTGCCGGATGCGTTCGCGCGGCGCGCCGCGCGCAACACCCAACTGGTCCTGCTGGAAGAATCCAACCTCGCCAAAGTGTCCGATCCCGCGGCCGGCTCCGGCGGCATCGAAACCCTGACGCAACAGCTTTGCGAAGCAGCGTGGTCGCTGTTCCAGGAGATCGAGAAGGCCGGCGGCGTGTTCGCAGCCCTCGAGCAAAGCCTGATCCAGCGCAAGGTCACCGCGACGCGGGCAGTGCGCGAGGCCAATATTAACAGGCGCAAGGATGTGCTGACTGGCGCCACCGAGTTTCCCAACCTGCACGAGGCGCAGGTGGCGGTGCTGGATGCCAAGCCGATTGAGCTCGCACCCTATGGCGAAGCAAAGATAAAATTCGATCCGCTGCCGCCGATGCGGCTGGCGGCCCCCTTCGAACGCCTGCGCGACCGCTCGGACCAGATCCTGAAAAAATCCGGCGCGCGGCCCAGGATTTTCCTCGCCAATCTGGGCACTTCAGCCGACTTCACCGCGCGCGCGGCGTTTGCCAAGAGCTTCTTCGAAACCGGCGGGATCGAGGCGGTCGATACCGAAGGATTTACCGATCCGGCTGATCTGGCCAAAGCGTTCAAGGCATCCGGCGCTGACCTCGTCTGCCTGTGCTCGACGGACAAGGTCTATGCCGCGCAGGCGACGGCCGCCGCAAAGGCCCTTCAAGACGCCGGGGCAAGACATATCTATCTTGCAGGCCGGCCGGGGGAACAGGAAGCGGCCCTGCGTAACGCTGGAGTCGGCGACTTTGTCTTTGCCGGCGGCGACGCGCTCGCCGCCCTGAAGGACGCCTGGCAGCGAATGGAGCAAGCATGACGTCGGCCGCAAAACCCGTTCTGACCGGCGGCTGCCAATGCGGCGCGGTGCGCTTCGCGGTCTATGCGGGTCCGGTGAAAATAGGCTTGTGTCATTGCCGGATGTGCCAGAAAGCCGTTGGCGGTCCATTCATATCGCTTGCCGATGTCAGGCAAGCGGATTTCGCGTGGACGCGCGGCAAACCGGCGACCTTCCGCTCGTCGTCGATTGCCGAGCGCGATTTCTGCGCCGCCTGTGGAACGCCGCTCAGCTACCGGGCGATCGGCGGCGACATGATCGAGCTCACCACCGGCAGCTTCGACCGGCCGGACCTCCTGGTTCCGACCTATGCGACGGGAACCGAGGCGCATTTGGCCTGGGTCGGCAGGATTCGCGACCTGCCCGGCCGAAGCACGCTGGAAGTTGCCGGTGCCGAAAAGCTTCACGGCATCGTCAGCCACCAGCATCCGGACCATGATTGAGAGTGGCGACCTGCTAGGTCGCCCGTGCTATAGAAGAAGCCCATGAGCCGCATACCAAACTTTGCGAATATCGCGTTTGAAAACCTCGCCCGAGCCCAAGCAGCCGGCAGCGCCGAACCGTGGCTGACGCCCGAGGGCATTCTGGTCAAGCCGGGCTACAGCGAAGCCGATCTCGAAGGCATCGATTTCCTCGACACCTTCCCCGGCATCGCGCCCTATCTGCGCGGCCCCTACCCCACGATGTACGTCAATCAGCCCTGGACTGTCCGGCAATATGCCGGCTTCTCCACGGCGGAAGACTCCAACGCGTTTTATCGCCGCAACCTCGCCGCCGGACAGAAGGGCCTCTCGGTCGCGTTCGACCTCGCTACCCATCGCGGCTACGACTCGGATCACCCGCGCGTGTCGGGCGACGTCGGCATGGCCGGTGTGGCGATCGACTCGATCTACGACATGCGCACGCTATTCTCGGGCATTCCGCTCGACCAGATGAGCGTGTCGATGACCATGAATGGCGCGGTGCTGCCGATCCTGGCGCTGTTCGTCGCCGCGGCAGAGGAACAGGGTGTGCCGCCGGAGAAGCTTTCAGGAACGATTCAGAACGACATTCTGAAAGAGTTCATGGTGCGCAACACCTACATCTATCCGCCGGCGCCCTCGATGCGGATCATCTCCGACATCTTTTCGTACACCTCGCAGAAGATGCCGAAATACAATTCGATCTCGATTTCCGGCTATCACATGCAGGAAGCCGGCGCGACGCAGGACCTCGAGCTCGCCTATACGCTGGCCGATGGCGTCGAGTATCTGCGCGCCGGCCTCGCTGCCGGGCTCGATGTCGACCGTTTCGCACCAAGGCTGTCGTTCTTCTGGGCCATCGGCATGAATTTTTTCATGGAAGTGGCAAAAATGCGCGCGGCGCGGCTGCTGTGGGCCAAGCTGCTGACGCAGTTCAATCCGAAGGACCCGCGCTCGCTGTCGCTGCGCACGCATTGCCAGACCTCGGGCTGGTCGCTGACCGCGCAGGACGTCTACAACAATGTGATGCGCACCACCATCGAGGCGATGGCGGCGACCCAGGGCC
>JBBQUA010000040.1:0-27612 GCA_038212905.1 Hyphomicrobiales bacterium | reverse complement strand
GCGGCCTCGGCGATATCGGCGGAGCGGTCGACGATGGCGGGCGATTTGCCGCCGAGTTCGAGCGTCACCGGCGTCAGGTTACGCCCCGCCGCTTCCGCGACCATGCGGCCCACCCGGGTCGAGCCGGTAAAGATCAGGTGGTCGAACGGCAGCGAGGCGAATGCCTTGGAGATCTCATCCTCGATGCCGGTCACCAGCATTTCGCCGGCATCGAATTTGGCTGATATCACTTCCCTGAGCAGCGCGGAGAATCGCGGCACCAGCTCGCTCGGCTTGATCATGACCCGGTTGCCGGCGGCCAGAGCGGCCACCGCCGGCGCCAGCGTCAATTGCAGCGGATAATTCCACGGCGCGATGATGCCGACCACGCCGAGCGGCTGCGGCATCAGCCGGTTTTTCGCGGGGAAGAACTGCAGCGAGGTCGCCACCCGCTTTGGCGCCATCCATGTCCCGAGGGACTTGGCGGCATGCCTGATCTCGCCCAGCACCAGCATGGTCTCGGCGATCGTGGTCTCGACCGTGCTGCGATGGCCGAAATCGGCCGAGATCGCCTGCTCGAATCGGGCCTCGTTGTCCGAAACCGCCGCGCGCAGCCGCGCCAGCCGGTCCAGCCGCTCCGCGAGGGTCGGCGGCGGCGCCGTCCGGGTCAGCTCGAACTGGCGGTGAAAGGCGTCCTCCAGGGCGTTCTGCCCGGGGCTTTTCAGGGGCTGGTCCATGGCGTTTCCTTCGGGTTCCCGGCCCGGAAGCTGGGCTTTTGGCAGGTTTCTGGCAAGAGCGGTGTCGACGGGATGATTTGGCGCAATAAACCCGCGTTCCGTCATAAAAAGCTCAAAAGATCGCCATCGGGCCTTTCCAAAGCGGGTGCACGTTGGTACATACCGCTCGCACCCGATGGCATCGCCCAAGGGCAGCCTTCTCAGGAAGCCTCCGGATCGGTCTGATCGGCGCCCTCGGGCGTTGGCCAAATTCGTTTCGGTATCGTTTTTCGGAAGGCGTGCAACGGTTTATCGCGGGGTGGAGCAGCCCGGTAGCTCGTCAGGCTCATAACCTGAAGGTCATAGGTTCAAATCCTATCCCCGCAACCAGATATCAAGCCTCTGAAACTCAACGAGTTTCGGAGGCTTTTTGTTGCGCTCGTTTCGGTCGCCTCCCGGAGCTGACCTGCACGGTCCAATGAGGAAAGAGTCGCGAAAATGACCCTGATCGGACATGTCGAAAGCCTGTGGCGCTATCCCGTCAAGAGCATGCGCGGGGAGGCGTTGCCGGAAGCGTTCGTCAGTTTTTCCGGAATTTTGGGGGACCGGCTCTACGCCGTCCACAACGCGGCGGCGCCGAAGGCCTTCCCGTATCTTACCGCACGTGGCCGCAGCGATATGCTGCTGTACCGTCCGTTCTTCCGCGATCCCGCACGCACCGTGTTGCCGTCCAACCTTGCGGAGGCGGAAGCGTCAGGACCCGGCCTTACCCCGCTCTATCCATCTTTTGAGGATCTCGCGGTCGCTGTCGAGACACCCTCGGGAGAAGTGCTCGGGATCGATGATCCCGGATTGCTCCATGCGCTCGGTGACGACAAATCCCCGGCGTCCACTCTGACCATACGACGGTCGGATCGCGCCATGACGGATTGCCGTCCCATTTCGATGTTCTCGACCCAGACAATCCGCCAGATCGGCGCCGCCCTGGGACTTTCGCTGGATAAGCGGCGATTCCGCGCCAACATGTATATCGACCTTGCATCGGGAGAAGGTTTTGCGGAGGACCAATATGTCGGTCGTCAATTCCGGATCGGCGGCAAGGTCGTGATGGCGGTGCTCGAGCGCGATATCCGATGCAAGATGATCAGCCTGGATCCGGAGACTTCGGAGGCAAACCCCGAGATCCTGAAATATGTCGCGCGAAACCACGACGGCAAAGCGGGAATCTATGCCGCTGTGCTGGTTGAGGGGATCGTGCGCGCGGGGGACGAAATTCGTCTGGTCAACTAGCGGCGCGCTGGAGCGAGAAGGCTTCCCGAAAAAGGCGTGGACAAACGCTCGCTCTTCGCGCCATCGCGTCATTCTCTGATGTTAGAGTTTGCGGCTATGCGTCGCTGCGGATCGATATCCGGAGCGTCCCTGGTACCTCGGAAAAGGTGATCGGTTGCAAAAGCGTTATCAAGGTCAATCCCTGAACAGGCTGGAGGACCATCGCTTCCTCACCGGCCACGGCAAATATGTCGCCGACGATCACGTCCCCGGGCTGTTGCATGCCCATGTGGTTCGCTCTCCCGTCGCGTTCGCCCGGATCGTCCGGCTGGACCTGGAAGCGGCGCGCGCAGTCCCCGGGGTCGTGGCGGTCTATTCCGAGGCCGACCTCGCGGCCGACGGCATCGGGGAGTTGCCGTGTATCACCGTCATTGAAGCCGTCGAGCCGATCATCGTGCCGCCCCGCCCCGCGCTGGCCCGCGGTTTTGTCCGGCATGTCGGCGATCCCGTCGTCTGCATCATCGCGGAGTCGCCGCAGGCGGCGATGGCGGCCGGCGAAGCGGTGGATGTCGCCTATGAAACGCTCCCCTGTGTCACCGTGGCCACCGCGGCGTTGCAGCCGGACGCTCCGTCGATCTGGCCGGAGGCACCGGGCAATTCGGCGTTCCTGTTCCGCAAGGGGGATGCTGCGGCGGTTGCCGCCGCGATGGCACAGGCGGCGCATGTCGTCGAATGCGACCTCTTCAACAACCGCGTGGTCGCAGCCCCCATGGAGACGCGCGCCGCGATCGGCTTCCATGATCGCAAGACCGGTGGATTTTGCCTTTCGCTGACCGGCCAGGGCGTCCATGACCTTCGCCGGCAACTCGCGGACACCATCTTCAAAATTCCGATCGAGCGCATCCGCGTGGTGGTGCCCGACGTCGGCGGCGGCTTCGGGATGAAGAACTATCTTTATCCCGAATATGTGCTGGTGCTGTGGGCGGCGCGAAAGCTTGGCCGCCCGGTGCGCTGGGTGTCCGAACGCTCCGAGGATTTTGTCAGCTCCGCGCAAGGCCGCGACTTCTTTGCTCGCTCAAAACTCGGCCTCGACAGGAAGGGCCGGTTTCTCGGTCTGGAAGTGCGGGCGGTCGCCAATATGGGCGCCTATCTCTCGACCCAGGGCCCCATCAGTTCCACCAACGCCGCCGGCAGCGCGATGGGCGGCGTCTATGACATTCCCGCTGTTTTCGTCGAGGTGCGCGGCGCTTTTACCAACACGCCGCCGATCGACGCCTATCGCGGCGCCGGCAAGCCCGAAGCCAATTATCTGATCGAGCGCCTCGTGAACCTGGCCTCGGTCAGAACCGGGATCGATGCCATCGAATTGCGCCGGCGCAACATCATCGGCGCGTTTCCGCATCGAACCGCCATGGGTATGAAGATCGACGGCGGTCGCTTCGCCGCCGGTCTGGACGACGCGATCGCGCTCGCCGGGTTCGACGGCTTTCGCAAGCGCCGTGCGCAATCGAAGAAGGCGGGTTTGCTGCGCGGCATCGGTCTTGCCTGCTTTCTCGAAACCTCGCGCGGCGCGCTGGGCGAGTTCGCCCGGGCGGCATTCGCTGCTGACGGTACGGTGTCGCTGGCGGTCGGTACGCAATCCAACGGCCAGGGGCATGAAACCGCCTATCCCCAGGTCGCGGCCGACCTGCTGGGATTGCCGATTTCGGCCTTTCGCTTCCATCAGGGCGATACCGATCTTTTGCCCGGCGGCAACGGTCATGGCGGCGCGCGTTCGATGCATATGGGCGGCACCGCGCTCGTGATGGCGGTGGAAAAGTTGATCGAGAAGGGACGGTTGATCGCAGCGCATCTGCTGCAGGCGCCGGCCGAGCAGGTTTTGTTCGTCGACGGTAGCTTCGTCGTGCGAGGCACCGAGCGAGCGATCGCGATCGGCAAGGTGGCCGATGCCGCGCGAGATCCCGCCAATCTCCCGGAGGGACTGACGCCGGGGCTGGAAGGAAGTGCGAAGAACGGTTCCGACCTCTACACGTTTCCGAATGGTTGCCACGTCGCGGAAGTCGAGATCGATCCGGATACCGGTGTCATCAGGCTCGATCGCTACACGATATCTGATGATTTCGGCCGCCTGATCAACCCGCGGGTGGCGCTCGGGCAGGTTCATGGCGGGGTGGTGCAGGGTATCGGGCAGGCGCTACTGGAGCATGTCGTCTTTGACGCCGAGGGCCAGCTGCTCACCGGCTCATTCCTGGACTATGCGCTGCCGCGCGCGCAGGATCTGCCCAACTTCGCCGGTGGCCTGAATGTATCAGAGCCGACCCTGTCGAACCCGCTGGGCGTCAAAGGAACCGGGCAGGCCGGCAGCATCGCCGCGCCGCAGACGATCATGAACGCCGTGCTCGATGCCCTGTCGCCGCTCGGCATCGATGAGCTGGATATGCCGGCAACGCCGTTTCTGGTCTGGAGCGCCATCCAGGCGGCCCGCGCGACGCCCCGCAGCGATTAGTCGTCGGGCAATTCACGGCGATACCTGTGGGTTACGCCGCAAAAATCGACGCAACGATCGCGGTGCCGAACCGGCTTGCGAGCGCGAAGCTTTCGTCGGCATCGATGCGCAAGGCGTGGCCGGCCGCGATCTCGAAGGGCTTGCCGTTGATGGCGAGTTCGCAGGAAGTTACCGCCGCATAGATGATGTGGACGCCGGCCGGGAAGGAATTCGTTGCGCCCGCCGCGAGGCATGTAAGGTCTGTCGACACGCGCAGCCGGTCGCTCAGCAGGTTGACGACTTCGACCGGTCCGGCTTCAAGCCGGGTGACAATCCGGGTTTCTCCGGTAAACCGGACCGGCTTGAACGGCTGCCGGACGTCGATCTCTCCGCCTTGTGTCTCGAGCACGAGTCCCGAACCGGAGACCAGCACCTGCCGACGGTCGAACCCGCTGAGGTCGGAGAAGGGTCCCGGTGTCACGATCGCGGTGCGGCCAAATCGCCAGACCGATCCTTCCCAGCTTCCCGGCGCAAAACCGGGACGCAGGGATTCGGCAATATCGATCGTGACCCCGCCGCCGTTCTTCCAGGGCGTATGCCGGAAGGCGGCGGGATCGATCGTCGCGAGTCGAACCTCGCTGCCGGCAGGGGTGGGGCTCATTGGCTCATCTTGAGACCGAGTGACTTGCCGATGGTCGCATTCCAGTTGGCGACACACTCGGCGCCGCAGCGCTGCGCGAAGCCGGGCATGATCGCCTTCACCAGCGCATCCTTGCGAAGCGCCTCGTCCGCCGGCGTCACGGCGACCAGTTTCATGGAAGCGGGCTGGCCTTCCTTGCATGCGGCGCTGCCGGTGTTGCAATCGATGCCGGTCTGGGTTTCGGTCTTGGCCTGTTCGAAAATCGCGGTTTCGAGCTTCCGGACGTTGGTTTCCAGGAAGGCCTGAACCTTCGGGTCCAGCGTTTTCCACCAGGCGAGATTGGCGAGGTGGGCGGCGAGGCCGAAGTTGATCGGCATCGGCGAGATGAATTTGGCCGATTCATGCCACTTCGAGCGGTAGCCGGACAGCGCGCCGGTGATGGCGCAATCGATCACGCCGCTGGCGAGCGCCGGTTGCACCTCCGCGAACGCGATGGTGATCGGCGAGCCGCCGAGGTGAGAGACGAACGCCTGCTGCGAGGCGCCGGACGCACGCACCTTGCGCCCCTTCAGATCGGCGATATTGGTGAAGGCATCGCGGCAGTAGATCACCTGGGCCTGATAGGTACCGAAGCCAAGAAGCTTGAGGCCGTGCTTTTCCTCGAGGAACTTGGCATAGCTCGGGCGCAACACTTCGATGGTCTTCTGCAGCTCCTCCACCGAGCCGACCAGGCCGACCAGATCGGCCGCTTCGTTCATCGGCACTTCACCGGAATTGTAGTTCAGGACGGTGGTCGCGAACTGCAGCGTGCCGGAAAAAACCAGCCTGAAGATTTCGGGCCCCTTCAGTCCGAGTTCGGTGAAGGATTTCAGCTGCACCTTGATCGCGCCGGCCGACTCCTTCGGCACGGTCTCGTTCCAGAACGGCACTTCGCGGTTGAGATACATCGACAGATTGCCGATGCTGCCGACCACGTTGAACGTGGTCGCGGGCAGACCCTGGGTTTGGGCCGCCACGGGCAGCGGCGCGAGGCCAATGGCAGCCACGGCAAGTGCAGCAAGAACGGGTCGCATCGACATTGTCAGGTCTCCTTGAGGGCAGGGCCGGCCTAGCGGTCGGCTATTTGTTCGGTTGCAGCAGGCTCGGCAGCCAGAGCGCGATATCCGGGAAAGCAATCAGGATGCCAATCATAATGATCATTGCGCCGGCAAATGGAAGGGCGCCGATGCAGAGGTCCCAGAACGGTCCCTGCTTGCGAACGGACTGGACCACATAGAGGTTGAGGCCGACCGGCGGGGTGATGAGCGCCGCCTCCATCAGGATGACGAAGATGATGCCCCACCAGATCGGACTGTAGCCCATGGCGGTGATGACAGGCACGACCACCGGCGTGGTGGCGATCATCATCGACAGCGTTTCCATGAAGCAGCCGAGGATCAGATAAAACGCAATGATCGCGAGCAGCATGGCCAATGGTGGCCAGCCGAGCGACAGCACCGAATCGGTTACCGCCTTGACGAGGCCGATCGAGACCATCACGAAATTCAGGAAAAAGGCCGCGATGATGATCAGCATGATCATGCAGGTGGTTCGCACGGTGCCTTCGAAGGCGCGGACAAGCACGGGCAAGGTCAGCTGGCCGTTGGCCGCCACCAGACCCAGCGTCGCCATCAACCCGAGCGCGGCCGCTTCGGTTGGGGTGGCAATGCCGATGTAGATGGACCCGACTACGATGAGGAACAGGCCGAGCGGCGGGACCAGATGTTTCAGGCCGGCGATCCGTTGTGGCCATAGTCCGGCGGTCTCGACGGCAGGGCCTGCCAGCGCCGGCCGCCAGATTGCCGCGGCAAACACGATCAGCGAGAACAGCCCGGCCAGCATGAAGCCCGGAATGAACCCGGCGGCGTAAAGCTGGGCGACCGACGTATCGGTCAAGACCGCATAGATGATCATGTTGATGGACGGCGGGATCAGGATGCCGAGCGTGCCGCCGGCGGCGATCGAGCCGAGGAAGAGCGGCGGGTTGTATCCGCCCTTCTCCATGTTGGGGATCGCGACGGTGCCGATGGTCGCCGCGGTCGCCACCGATGATCCCGAGGTGGCAGCGAAGATGGCGCTGGCGGCGATGTTGGTATGGATCAGGCGTCCCGGAATTCGCGCGAACCACGGAGCGAGGGCGGTGAACAGCCGCTCGCTGGTGCCGGAGCGGTGCATGAGCTCGCCCATCATGATGAACATCGGTGCTGCGATCAGAATGAAGTCGTTCGAGGTATTCCAGGCCAGTTCGCCGAGCGCGCCGGTCAGTGGAAAGAAGGCGTATTTCTGCGAGAGAATATAGCCCATCAATCCGAGTGCCGCGGCGACCGGCAGGCTGAGCGCCATCAGGCCGATCAGCAGGCTGAATGCGGTGCCGATCATGGCTGCGAGGCCCCGGACCTGGGCTGAGTCTTCGGCTCGGCCCTGGCCAGATCGATACCGGCCTGCTCGAGTTCTTCGGTCACGCGCAGGCTGCCGATCAATTTGTCAAAGCCGCGCTGGTCGCCCGCCAGAAGCCGCAAGATGGCCTGCAACGGCAGCAGCACGGCCATGAAGGCAAACCACAGCAGTCCGATCCACCAGACGCCTTGCGGCAGCACCATCGGTGTCTGCATGATGGAGGTCGAACGGGCGTTCATGCTCCATGATTGCGCCAGCGTTTTCCAGCAGAACCAGACCAGCGCGACGGCAATGACGGCGAGCGCGAACGCCGCCAGCAGGTCGCAGGCCGCGCGCAGGCGATACGGGAAGGAATCGAGCAAAATGTCGATCCGGATATTGGACTTCGAGGTAACCGTGAAGGCGAGGCCGAGACCGATGCATGCCGCGAGCATGTAGCCCGATATCTCGAAGCTTTCGACCATGCCGCGCTTGAACAGGAAGCGGGTGATGACATCGATTGAAATCAGTGCCCCGCAGCCGAACAGGATGCAGGCGCCGGCGAACCAGGCGAAAATCCGGGAGATGCGCTGCGGCAGGGGCTCGTCGGGCAGCAGAGGTTCAGGCGTACTCATGGGTTAATTTCTGCCGCGGTTCGTCGAGCCATGCGCACCGGGGGCGTTGCAAGCCAGCGATACATTGCCGCAGATGCGGCCTTGCCGGGAACGGTAGGGATTCCCTGAGCGGCCGTCAAACGCGGATCAATCGCACGCGACAAATGCCGCTTTCAGTAGCCACATGCATTCCCTGTGTACCATCTCTGCTCAAAAAGATGACAGGCTTGCCCTTCGGGGTGATAGTGCATGGAGCTGATCGCCACGCGCTGCCATGGATGAAGCCCACGCATGTATCCGGACCCGAAATCGCAGTCTCAACACCTCTACAACCGCGCACTCTCCAGCCTGCCCGGCGGCAACACCCGCACCACCGTATTCATGAAACCCTATCCGATCTACGCCGCGCGCGGCGAGGGCTGCCGGGTGTTCGACCTCGACGGCAACGAATATATCGACTGCATCAACAATTTCACCTCGCTGATCCATGGTCACGCCCATCCGGCGCTGGTGGCGGCGGCCACCAGGCAACTGGCGCTGGGATCGGCGTTCGGGCTGCCCACGGAGTCCGAGGTCGATCTGGCGGAATTGCTGGTGGCGCGCCTGCCGTCGGTCGAGCAGGTGCGGTTTACAAACTCCGGCACCGAGGCGGTCATGATGGCGTTGAAGGCCGCGCGGGCGTTTACCGGCCGGCCGAAGATCGCCAAATGCGAGGGCGCCTATCACGGCTCCTATGACTATGCCGAGGTCAGCCTCGATCCCACTCCGGAAGCCTGGGGCCGCAATGCCCCGGTTTCGGTCGCCTATGCCAGGGGCACGCCGGACAATGTGCTGGCCGACGTCATCACCATTCCCTTCAACGATGCCGAGGCCGCGGTCAGCCTGATCCGCGAGCACGGCGCGGAGCTCGCCTGCGTGCTGGTCGACCCGATGCCCAACCGCGCGGGCCTGGCGCCCGCCGACAAAGCCTATCTCGAGGCGCTGCGTGCGGTCACCAGGGAAGTCGGCGCGCTCTTGATCTTCGACGAGGTCATCACCTTCCGGCTCGGCTATCGCGGCGCGCAGGGGATCTGGGACATCGATCCCGATCTGACCACGCTGGGAAAAATCATGGGCGGCGGCTTTCCGGTCGGCGCTGTCGGCGGCAAGCGGGAGTTCATGGCGGTGTTCGATCCGACCTCGGGCAAGCCTGATCTGCCGCATGGCGGGACGTTTTCGGCCAATCCGGTGACGATGCGCGCCGGGATCGCGGCGATGGAGTTGCTCGACGCCGCCGCCTTCGCGCGGCTCGACGCCATCGGGGCGGCGGTGCGCGGCGGCGTCGACGATGCCTTCCGCCGCCATGGCGTGCCCGGCCGCACCGTCGGGCTCGGATCGCTGCTGAAAATTCATTTTGCCGACCGACCGGTCCGCGACTACCGCTCCGCCTGGCCGACCGAGCAGGAGGCGCAACGCCTGGCGGCCTTCAATCGCGGGCTGCTCAATCGGGGCGTGCTGGCGGCGGGCTACGGATTGATGGCGTTGTCGACGCCGATGACGGATCGGGATATCGACCAGATCGTCGCCGCCGCGTCGGAATCCATCGCCGAAGTCGCGGCTTCGATCTGACTTCCGTCGCCAACAATTCGCCGCAGGGAGAGCATGTCCACAAAAATCGATCCCATCACGCGATCCGTCGTTCAGCACCGTCTGAGCTCGATCGTGAAGGAAATGGGCGAAGCCATGCTTCGCACTTCCTATTCTCAGATCCTGAATTCCAGCCGCGATTTTTCGCTGGCGATCTGTGACACCGGCAGCCGGCTTATCGCGCAGGCCGATCACCTGCCTGTCCATGTCGGGGCGCTGCCCTGGGCCACGATGGTGGTCGAGGAGCGGTTCGAGGACGTCGCGCCCGGCGACGTGTTTCTGCTCAACGATCCCTATCACGGCGGCAGCCATCTGCCCGATCTCACGGTGTTCGTGCCGGTATTCTCCGGCGACAAGCGCCTGCTCTGGACCATCGTCCGCGCCCATTTCAGCGATATCGGCGGCGCCACTCATGGCGCCTACAATCCCGGCGCCACCGAGATCTGGCAGGAAGGGTTGCGCGTCCCGCCGATCAGGCTCTACGAGGCCGGCCGGCCGCGCGAGGACCTGCTCGATCTGCTGGCGCTGAACGTCCGCAACCCGCGCGAGTTTCGCGGCGATCTCGCCGCGATGCTGGGGGCGGCGAATCTCGGCGAGCGGCGTGTTTCAAAATTGTTCAGCGAGTTCGGTGCGCCGGTGGTCGAAGCCGCCATCGAGGCGATCCTGGATGCGACCGAGCAGCAGACCCGCGCGGTGGTCTCGACCTGGAAGGACGGCGTGTTCTTCGGCGAGGCCTTTCTCGACGATGACGGCCACGGTCGCAGCGACATCCGGATCGCCGCCAAAGTCACCAAGCAGGGCAGCGACATCGAGGTTGACCTCACGGACTCCGATCCGCAGTCGACCAGTTTTGTCAATTCCTCGCATGCCAATATGCAGGCGGCGGTGGCGATGGCCTTTGCCTACCTGATCGATGCCGAGATTCCCAAGAACACCGGCGCGCTGCGACCGCTGAAAGTGATTGCGAAGCAGGGCACCATCGTCTGGGCAGATCCCGGCCGTCCCGTGACGCTGTGCACCAGCCATCCCTCCAATGAAATCGTCGAAGCGATCGTCAAGGCGCTGTCGGCGTCCTGTCCGGAACGCGCCATGGCGGGCTGGAGCCGCCGCTTCCGGATCGCGATCCAGGGCGAGGATCCGCGCACCGGCAAGAGTTTCATCTGGCACCTGTTTCAGGCGCGCCCGGGCGGCGGCGCCTCCGCCGGCGGCGACGGCTATTCGTCGATCGGCGAATGGCACAGCGTCGGCGGGCTCAAATTCGGCAGCCTCGAGGTCGCCGAGGTGCGTTTCCCGCTGCACTTTCGCCAGCATGAATTCCGCGAAAACTCCGGCGGCGACGGCAAATTTCGCGGCGGCCTCGGCGTCGCGCTCGACCTGGTGCTGGAAACCGCAAAACCCGCGCGCGGCAACACCGCGGGCGATGGTGTGCGCCACGGTCCCTGCGGGATGCTCGGCGGCCAGGATGGCGTGCCGCACGACTACCGGCTGATCTCTGAGGGCCGTCCGCCGCGCGCGCTGCGCACCAAGGAAGTCGGCATCGAACTCCACCCCGGCGACTGCCTCGAAATCCGCTCCTCCGGCGGTGGCGGCTACGGGCCGCCGGCCGAACGTTCGGCGGAGGCGCGTGCGCGCGACCGCGAGCAGGGACTTGTTACCGGCAATGCGGCAGTGGGGCGGGGCTCCTGACGATGTACACGATCGGAATTGACGTCGGCGGCACTTATACGGACCTCGTCGCCATCGATGAACACGGCGCGACTGTGTTCGCGAAATCGCCATCGACGCCGGCGGACCAGTCGGTCGGCGTCATGGCAGGGCTGGAAGAATTGGCGCGGCGGTTGAAGCTGACGCGCGCTGATATGCTCGGGCGCACTGACCGGATCGTGCACGGCACCACGGTTGCGACCAACGCGCTGCTCGAGCGCAAAGGCGCAAAAGTCGCGCTGCTCACCACCGAAGGCCATCGCGACGTCATCGAGATGCGCGAGGGTCTGAAGGACAATCGCTACGACCTGCGTTCACCGCCGCCGCAGCCGCTGGTGCCGCGCGAGCGGCGGTTTGGCGTGAAAGAGCGGCTCAAGGCCAATGGCGAGATCGCGATCCCGCTGGACGAGCGATCGCTCGATGACTCCATCGCCGCGATCCGCCGCTCCGGCGCCACTTCGGTCGCGGTCTGCTTTCTGCATTCCTATCTCAATCCGGTGCACGAACTCGCCGCCGTCGAACGGCTGGCGCGCGAACTGCCCGAGATCAGCATTTCCAGGTCGAGCGACGTGCTGCCGCAGATCAAGGAATACGAGCGGGTCTCGACCACGATCGTGAACGCCTATGTCCGGCCGCTGGTGCGGCACTATCTGGCCAATCTGGAACAGCGTCTCACCAAAGCGGGCTTCAATGGCTCGCTCTTCATCATCCTGTCGCATGGCGGCATGGCACCGGTCGAGGAAGCTTCAAGGCTGGCCGCGGGCACGGTGCTGTCAGGCCCCGCCGGCGGCATTTCTGGCGCCCGGCGCTGCGCCGAGCTTACAGCCATTCCCGATCTGGTGCCGTTCGACATGGGCGGCACCTCAACCGACATCTCGCTGATCTCGGAGGGCCGCGCCGCGCTGTCCGCCGACGGCACGCTGGCCGGCCAGCGCATCGCGCTGCGCAGCCTCGACATCGCCAGCATCGCGGCCGGCGGCGGCTCGATCGCAACAGTCGATGCCGGTGGCACCTTGCGGGTCGGCCCGGAAAGCGCGGGCTCGGTGCCGGGACCGGCCTGCTACGGCAATGGCGGCATGGCTGCCACCGTCACCGACGCCAATGTGGTGCTCGGCTATCTCGACGCATCAGCCTTCATGGGTGGCGCGCGTCCGCTCGACAGCGCGGCGTCGGAAGCCGCGGTCGACCGGGTGGCGATGTCGCTCGGTCTATCGCGCCAAGAGGCCGCTGCCGGCATCTTCCGGATGATCAACCTGAAAATGGCCGACGGCATCCAGCTGATGACATTGCGCCGCGGCGTCGACCCCAGAAAATTCGCACTGCTGAGTTTTGGCGGCGCGGCCGGCCTGCATGCCGCCGAGGTGGCGCGCGAACTCGATATCAAACGCATCATCGTGCCAATTGCGGCCTCGGTGCTGTCGGCCTGGGGCATGCTGACCAGCGATTTGCGTTACGAAGTCAGCCGCACCCATTATGGCGCCGCCCCTCGCATTTCCGCCGACGAAGCGCGAAAGCTGTTCGCTGAACTTGAGCGGCAAGCCACCGGCCGGCTGCGCGCCTGGTTCGGCGGGCCGATGACGACCGAACGTTCCGCCGAGATGCGCTACGGCGAGCAGATCTTCGAAATCGACGTCGCGCTCGACGGCCTCGACTGGAACGCGGCCACGCTGGTCGACCAGATCGAAGACCGCTTCCACCGCCGCCACGAAGAACTCTACACCTACGCCGCGCGCGACCAGGAAGTGGTGTTCGTCAATGCCCGGGTCGCGGCGGTCGGCGAAGTGTCGCAGCGCGGCCAGGACGCGAGGCCAATACCGTCCGCCGCCGTATGCGCGCCGCGCG
The DNA here is from genome assembly GCA_038212905.1 of Hyphomicrobiales bacterium. Classification (GTDB taxonomy): domain Bacteria; phylum Pseudomonadota; class Alphaproteobacteria; order Rhizobiales; family Xanthobacteraceae; genus Bradyrhizobium. Next base: position 14,322 of record JBBQUA010000040.1, on the reverse strand, counting down.
CAACGCGGCAGGCCTGGTTCGGCGCCTGGCGCGACGTCCCGGTCTATGCGCTCGATGATCTCAGGCCCGGCCATGCGCTGGCGGGACCGGCGATCGTCGAAGCCGAGACCACCACGGTTGTCGTCAATGCCGGCGACCGCGTCACCGTCAACGCGCTCGGCTGGCTGGATATTGCGCTGAGGTGCTGAGGTGAAGGCTCATACCGCCGCCGGCGCCAGCCCGGCAATCATCACCCCCAGCACCGCAATCGCATAGCCTGCGATCTGCAGCGCGCTCAGCCGCTCGCCGAAGGCGAAATATCCGATCAGTCCCGAGCCGACCATCACAGCCACCACCACCGCGACAATCGCCGCCGCCACCTGGCCGCCGCTCGACATCACGCGCGCAACGAGGAATTGGGTCACAAGGATGGTGACCACGACCCCGAGCGTCGGCCACAGCCGCGTCATGCCCTCGGAGGCCTTGGCGAAATACACCGTGCTGATGTTCAGCACCGCGGCCAGCAGAAGTTAGGGTCCAGTTGTTCATTTGAAATACCTTTGCGTGATGCTCACGCGAGCCGAATGATGTGCTACTTCTTCTGCCCGTAATTCAACAACCCGCCTAACCCCTTCGGCGGATGCGCGCGCAGCGCTTCCTCGTTCGGCTCGGTGCCCCAGCCGGGGCGGTCGGGGATCACGAGATAGCCGTCGACGATTTCGGGCAGATGGGTGAACAGTTCGTGGTCCCATTCCAGCCGGTCGATGTCGATTTCCATGATCCGCAGATTCGGCACCGCGGCGCAGAAATGCGCGTTCATCATGCTGCAGAGATGGCCGTAGAAATTATGCGGCGCGACGTTGACCTCGTGGGCTTCGGCTGACGCCGCGATCTTCATCGACTGCCAGACCCCGTTCCACGGCGTGTCGATGATGGCTACGTCCATCGCCTGTTCGCGGAAATAGGGCAGGAACTCGCGCAGGCCCAGCAGCGTCTCGCACGACGAGATCGGGTGCGGGCTTTGCCGCCTGATATAGCCCAGCGCCTCCGCGCTAAAGCTGTCGATCTCGATCCAGAACATGTCGAGGTCGGCGATGGTGCGCAGGATCTTCAGATAGCCTTCGGTCTTGGCGTTGAAATTGAGGTCGAGCAGGATGTCGACGTCGGGCCCGGCGCCGTCGTGGATGGCTTCCAGATGCATGCGCAGGTCGCGCAGCACCTTGCGATCGACGTTGATCTCCGGCTCGAATGGCGAGCCGAAACCGGGCCGCCAGCCCTGTGGCTTGCCGTCGGTGTAGGTAAAAATGTTGGTCTTCAGCGCGGTGAATTTTTTGTCTTTCACCTCGCGCCCGATTGCCTTGACGCCGTCGAGATCGGTGATCGCGGGTTTGTACCAGCCGGGATGATTGATGCGCCAGGTGGCGCAATGCGACCAGTAGACCCGGACGCGATCGCGGATCTTGCCGCCGAGCAGTTCGTAGCAGGGCACGCCGAGCAGCTTGCCCTTGGCGTCGAGCAGCGCGTTTTCGATGGCGCCGAGCGCCAGCGCCACGACGCCGCCGGTGGCGGGGCGGGTCGCCGCGGACAACTCCGCAAAGATCCGCTCATGCGCCATGACGTCCTGCCCGACCACGCGAGCGGACAGCCGCTGGATCGCGGTGCCGACGCCGGGTGCGCCAAACCCCTCGTCATATTCGCTCCAGCCGACCACGCCGTCCTCGGTCGAAACCTTGACGAAATGATAGTTCCGCCAGCCGGCGTCACAGGCGAGGATTTCGACGCTTTTTATCTTTGATGCTTTCGTCATGGCGTTTTCCTCAGTTTTTCTTGTTTGCTATTCGGCTGGCGCCGTTTGCCGATAGTGATGGCTTCAATGCTTCAGTGCCTGCGCGATGATGTCGGAACTCTTTTCCGCGACCATGATGGTGGCGGGATGAATGTTAGGCGACGGCATGGCGGGCATCACGGACGCGTCGACCACGCGCAATCCGTCGATGCCGCGGACGCGAAGCGAGCTGTCGACGACAGCACCGTCATCCTCGCCCATCCGGCAGGTGCCGCAGGGGTGATAGACCGTCGAGCCCATGTTGCGGACGAAGTCGGCGATCTCGTCGTCGCTTTCGATGGCCGGATTCGGCCTGATCTGTTCAGTCACCAGCGAGGCGAACGGCTCGGTCGCGGCGATCTGCCGGCCGATGCGAAACCCCGCCAGCATGATGCGCATGTCGTCGGGATCAGTCAGGTAATTGGCGAGAATGCGCGGTGGCAATTTTCCTTCGGCATCGCGCAGCGTGATCTCGCCCCGGCTCTTCGGCCGGCACACGCTGAAGATGAAGGTAAAGCCCGGCCATCGGTGCAGTCCGAGTTTTAGACTGTCGGACGAGAAATTCAGCACCTGGTACTGGATATCTGGCACCGGCTCGGTCGGGCTCGATTTGGCGAACAGCGTCGCCTCGGTGGCGCCGACCGCGAGCTGGCCGGTCCCCGTGAACAACCATTGCAGCGCCATTTTGGCTGACTTGAGCGGGTTCATTACGGCTTCGTTGAGGGTGTCGCCGCTCTGGGTCCTGAAGGCAAAACTCGCCTGATAATGATCCTGCAGGTTCTTTCCGACCCCGGGCAGGTCCAGCTTCACGTCGATGCCGTGCTGCGCCAGTTCGGCGGCCGGGCCGATGCCGGAGGCCAGCAGCAGCACCGGCGAGTTGATGGCGCCGCCGCACAGGATCAGTTCGCGCCGCGCGCCGATGCGCTGGATTTTTCCGTCGCGCTCGACCTCGACGCCGACGGCGCGACGTCCCTCGAACAGGATTTTCCGCACGTGCGTCCGGGTCATCAATTCCAGATTTTTTCGGCTGAGATTGGGTCTGAGATAGCCGACCGCGGTCGAGCGGCGCCAGCCATTGTGGACGTTGAGCGGCGCGAAGCCGACGCCGTCGATGCGTTCGCCGTTGAAATCCGGGTTATGCTGGTATTGCAGGCGCTCACAGGCTTCGACAAAGGCCTTCGCTACCGTGGACGGGCGTTTGACGTTGGAAACCGTCATCGGGCCGCCGGTGCCGCGCCACTCATCCGCGCCATCGACGCAATGCTCCATCCGCTTGAAGTAAGGCAGCACGTCCCGGTAACCCCAGCCTTGCGCGCCCAGCCGCTGCCAGCCGTCATAGTCGCTCGACGCCCCGCGCAAAAACACCAGCCCGTTGATCGAGCCCGACCCGCCCACCACTTTGCCGCGCGGCCAGATGATGCTGCGGCCGCCCAGCCCCGGCTCCGGCTCGGTCTCGTAACCCCAGTTGATGTCGGGATTGGGCACCAGCTTGCCGAACCCGCGGGGAATATGGATCCAGGGATTGCGGTCGCGCTCGCCGGCTTCGATCACGCATAGCGAAATCTCGGGATTTTCCGTCAGCCGCGCCGCCACCACGCAACCGGCCGATCCGGCGCCGGCCACCACGACGTCGAATTCCGCATCGAATCCGGGTTTTGCCATGATGGTCCTTCTGCGAGGATTTGCGCGTGCGGCGCCGCGAAGCTTGCCGGCCATCATCGTATCGCGATATCGGATTTTTCCGCAACCGCCGCCGTCGACATGCCGGTCCGACGTGCTGCTTCTATCGGTATCTGCGGGCGATCAAGTGATCCAGCGAGAGCAGCCCCGGTCCCCGCGCGATCACGATCAGAAAACAGGTCGCCCATACGCCGTGAATCGGCCATGCGTCGGGGTAGACGAAGACCTCGATCACCGCGGTCATGATTAACAGCGCCGTCGCCGAAAATCGGGACGCCAGCCCGATCAGCAGCAGAACCGGGAATAAATGTTCGGCGACCATGGCGGCGTAGGCGGCGACCCCGGGATCGATCAGAGGCAGCCTGTATTCGTCTTCGAACAGTACAATGGCGCTGGGCTTCAGGCCGAAGCCTGCGACCTTGGTCCGGCCCGATTGCCAGAACACCATGGCGGGGAAGATGCGGGCCGCGAGGGCGAGCGGCCAATAGGGTATGCGATCCAGCGCGGCAACCGCCCGCTGGATGATCCGCACCGGCAAGATGGTCGGCGTCGCCGCCGCGTCGAGCGGTTTGCCGAGGGCCGTCATGATGTCCTCGCCGCCGGATCCAGGATAGCGCGGGCAACGCCTGAGCCGATCAGAGCCGCGAGATTTTCGGTGAGGTCGAAACCGGCATGATCGGCGAGCGCGGCGCCGATGGCATCGCGCAGCGGCAGGCCGCCGGCAAGCGACTGCAGGAACGCTGCCCCGCCCGGTGGCAGCGCGCGGATTTCGACGTCGAGGCGCGGCCGGACGATGAGGGCGTCCTCGCCTTGCCCGATCTCTATTGGCTGGAGCTCAAGCTCGCCGCTGTTCATCGCCCAGATCGTCACGACCGGGAACCGCGAGCGCAGGATAGCGGCCGAGGGATGCAGCAGAAGGCGGATGTCTCCGAGGGCTTCGGCATCGAGCGCCGCGAAGCTGTCCGCGCCCAGCGGCGCGGCGTCTTCCGCATGGTAGGCGCGGGTGCGCGCCGCTTCGAGCCGGGCCACATCCGCAAGGTAAGGCAGCTCCCGCGCCGGCTCGAACGCGGCGATGAAGTCGGCGAACGCCTCGCCATATTGCGCCAGCAGCGGCGAGCGTGGCGGATGCTGCATCACGAATTGTCGCGCCATCGCGCCGAAGAATTCGCCGCCGACCAGCCGTTCGATGACGGGATAGCGCCGCGCCAGCGCAGCGGCAAGACTTGCCATGACGTTGTTGCGGTATACGGCAAAGCGCCGCGCCGGAACGGCGGCGGTGTGCGCGGCGATGCCGGGCGGCAGGGTCGGTTCGGCGCCGAGCAGCGCTTCCGCAAAGCTTGTCTGGAATGTCGCGGGCATGGCGTCTCTCATGCCGCCGACGCGCGCGCCGCGCCCGACAGGATTCTGTCGGCGGCGATGGCCTCGGCGCGCAGTGTCGGCCAGTCCGGCACGTCGTTATCCCATTCGATCAAGGTCGGCAGCGCACCGGTGCGGGCGATCACCTGGCGGTAGAGCGCCCAGACCTCGCTTGCGACGGCCACGCGATGGCTGTCGATCAGCAGCGGCTCTCCGGCATCGCCGGTATCCGCATCATGACCGCCAAGGTGAATTTCGAAAACCCGGTCCAGCGGAAACCGGTCGAGATAGTCCAGCGCCGAACGGCCATGGTTGGTGGCCGAGACAAAGACGTTGTTGATGTCGAGCAGCAAACCGCATCCGGTGCGTCGCGATATCTCGGCGAGGAAATCGACTTCCTCGATCGTGCTCGCGGCAAAGTCGAGATAGGTCGACGGATTCTCGAGCAGCATCTGCCGCCCAAGCGCGGTCTGCACTTCGTCGACGTGATCGGCGACCCGCGCCAGAGTCTGCCCGGTATAAGGCAGCGGCAGCAAGTCGTTGAAGTAGACGCCATCATGCGACGACCAGGCGAGATGCTCGGAAAAGCTGGCCGGCGCATAGCGGTCGCACAGCTTGCGCAGACTGGTCAGGTGAGCGCGGTCCAGCGGCTCCGTCGAGCCGATCGACAGTCCGACACCGTGAACCGACAGCGCATAGCGTTCGCGCAGCGCGGTGAGCTGCGCATGCGGCGGCCCGCCGGCGCCCATGTAGTTCTCGGCATGGACTTCGAAGAAACCGATCGGCTGCGGAGCGGCCAGAATGGCCGCCGCATGCTCGGGCTTGAAGCCGACGCCGGCCGAAGCCGGCAAATTGGCAGCGATGGGCATCGGTTGAACTCGCTTGGCGGGAGCCTCGAGAGCACCGGCGGGCGGGGCAGCCGCGCGCCGGTGGTTCAGTTCAGGACTTGATGGGCTCGATCGAACCGGTGCCCTTCGGGGTCTTGATGCTCGCGCAGGTCCCCTTGGCGACATATTTCCAGGCATCGCCCTGATAGTCGGTCTTGGAGGTGCCGGCGCAGGTGGTGCCGGCACCCGCCGCGCAATCATTGTCGCCTTTCATGGCGATGCCGAAGCACTTGTCCATGGTCGACTGCGGCGGCTTCGGCGCCGCGAACGCCGGCGCGGCGATCATGGCAAGCGCGGCGGCGAAGGAGCCGGCGATGGTGGCGTTGGCGAGGGCGGTCTTGGAACTCATGAGGCGATCCTTCCTTGAAACTTCAGGCGCGAGAGCGTCACCAAGTTACGGCATGGCGGCGGCGCCGTTACGACATCGTCTCCGCCTTTCATCACAAGCCCGTGATGGGCAGTGGGGCAAGAAGGAAACCAGGCAGGTTATTTGGCTTGCATGGCGTTGGTCGCATCCCAATCGTCGCCCGGTGGCTGCCGAATAAACTTGCGGCAGCGTTCGAGCATCAGCCGCGCGGGCTGGTCCGCATCGCGCGCCTGAAGCGCCTGCTCGAACAGCCCGGCGGCCTCCTCGAAACGGCGGTCGCGATAGGCCGAGAGCCCCGATTGATACAGCGTCATGCAGGGTGGGAGGGCTACACCGTCCTCCGCCATTGCAAGCAATTCGTAAACCGCCATGCCGTGCGCGCGGCCATAAACCGTCAGGTGGTCGAGCTCGCGAACCAGGATCAGGTCGCCGGCGAGGCGGCGGGTTTCCTCGCCGATGATGATGTCGGTGCCGTATTCCTTGTTGGCGCCTTCCAGCCGGCTCGCGACGTTCACGGCGTCGCCGATCACCGTATAGTTGAGGCGGACCTCGGAGCCGATATTGCCGACCAGCACGTCGCCGGAATTGAGGCCGATCCGTACCCGGAGCGGCCGGCCGGAATCGTCGTTCAAGCCGGACTCCCGGAGCGCGCGCTGGCAGGCGAGCGCGGCGCGGCAGGCATCGGCGGCGTGATCGGGGTTGGCCGCCGGCGCGCCCCAAAACGCCATGACGGCGTCGCCGATGAATTTGTCGATGGTGCCGTGATGGTCGCTGACTTCGCGCGACATGGTGTCGAGGTAACTGGATAGCAGCGGCACGATGCGGTCGCCGAGCCGCTCGGACAATCCTGTGAAGCCGGCGATGTCGGCGAACAGGATCGTCAGCGGCTTGATCGCGCCGCCGGGGCGTGGTTCGACACCTTCGCGAACCAGCATCCTGACCAGATCGGCGGGGATGTATTTCCGGAAGGCCGCGAGTCCGCCCGCCATATCGGCGATGGCGCCCGACAGATTTTCGATTTCGGTGACACCCGAGGCATGGCGGCGGACCTTGTCGAGATCGAAGCGGGCGACGTGCTTGAGTTCGTCGACAACCATGATCAACGGCGTCGCGATGACACGCCGGGCGAGCCATGCCGACAGCAGGCCGGCGATCAGAATCAGAACCGCGAGACCAATCAGCAATTTCCGGATCGTCTCCTCGATCGGGCCGAGAAATTCCTTTTCCGGGATCACGGTCGCCAGCGTCCAGCCGAGAAAGGCGAGGGGTGTCAGCGTGACCGCATAGGCCTCGCCGGCCTGTTCCAGCCTGACCTGACCGGCGGCCTTTTTCGCGGGACCGGAGCCGCCGGCCCGTTCGATGGCGCGCCGGGCGATCGTTTGCAAGGGCTGGTCGGACCGCTGCATGTTCAGTTCATCGGCCTCCGGATCGGGAGCGGCGATCGTCGTGCCGTCGCTGCCCAGAATGAATGCCGCGCCGGACTTTCCGACCGAGAGTTGCGACAGGAACCGGGCGAGGCGGGTATATTCGATGATGATGGCGAGAACGCCCTGACGTTTCTGGTAGACGTCGATCGGACCGGCATAGGCGATCGACGGACGCGGTCCCACCGGATGGGCCGTGACGTTGAACCAGCGCGGTTCGTCGGCGGCGATGGCCGAACGAAACCATTCCTGTTTGGTCACGGCATAGTCGGTATTTTCGAATCGCCGCTTCTCGAACTCGATGTCGCCGACCACCACCTGATATTCGTCGACGCGCCGTTTGACGACACCGTCGACCGGTGCGATTTCCATCATTTCCAGCGCCAGATCGCCGAGCTTGTGCGCGGCAAAGAACGCGCCGTCCGGCCAGCCGAACGCCACCCAGGAGATATTCGGCTGCGACTGCAACTGGGACAGGAAGACGAATTCGCGCTTGTCCGCCTCGCGGGTCTCCAGCACGTTCTGCAGGAACAGGGTGCGAATGGCGGTGTGCGCGGCGCGCGCTTCGGTGGTGATGACGGTGACTTCCTTTTCAACCGCCGCGACGATCTGGCGGTTGATGGTGTCCGCCAGCGCGTGGCTGTTGGCTTCAGCGGTCCGCCACCACAGGAGATGGACGCCCACCGCGCTCACCAGGATCGATGCGAGGACGAGTCCGGAAATGGCAAGGCGGATACCGACTCGCATGTTGGCGCATGTCTCCCTGCGGCCCGGCAGTCTCCCCCATGGGCCGATAATCCGCAAATGGCCTTGGGGCACTTTGGGCCTCGGTTCCGCTCGATCTTTGCCGTCGGCCGGTGCGCCAATCTTGCCACTCCACGTGGTATCGCTATATCAGGCTGCTCTCCGGATGTTCATGCTTGAGCGAGACCGAAAATGACTGAGACTACCGCCGATACCGCCCCCGTCTCCCAGCCGTTCCAGGCCGAGGTCGCCGAATTGCTGCACCTGATGGTGCATTCGGTCTATTCGGAAACCGATATTTTCCTGCGCGAACTGATCTCCAATGCCTCCGACGCCTGCGACAAGCTGCGCTATGAGGCGATCGCCCATCCCGAATCGATTGCGGACGGCGAGCCGCCCAGAATCCGCATCGTGCCCGATAAGGCAGCCAATACGCTGCGCGTGGTCGATACCGGCATCGGCATGGATCGGCAGGAGCTGATCGACAATCTCGGCACCATTGCCCGCTCCGGCACCAAATCCTTCCTGTCCCGGCTGACCGAGGCCAAGGACGGCGCTGGGCTGATCGGCCAGTTCGGCGTCGGCTTCTATTCCGCCTTTATGGTGGCCGAGCGCATCGAGGTTTTCAGCCGCCGCGCCGGCGCCGACGAGGTCTGGGCCTGGTCGTCATCAGGCGGCGCCGGATTCGAGATCGCCCCGGCCGGTGAGGAAGATGCCAAACGCGTGGCGCGCGGCACCGAGATCGTGCTGCACCTGAAGGACGATGCGAAGAAGTACCTCGAAACCTTCGAGATCGAGCGCATCGTCGGCGCCTATTCCGACAACATCCAGTTTCCGATCGAATTGGTTGCGGAAGAGGGCGAGCCGCGCCAGATCAATTCGGCCAGCGCGCTGTGGCAGCGCTCGAAATCGGAACTGACGGCGGAAGACTACGCCAAGGCCTACAAGTCGATCGCCACCGCGTTCGACGAGCCGGCGATGACACTGCATTACCGCGCCGAGGGCCGCTACTCCTATGCGGTGCTGCTGTTCGCGCCCTCGGCAAAGCCGTTCGACCTCTTCGAGCCGCAGCGCAAGGGCAGGGTGAAGCTGTATGTCCGCCGCGTCTTCATCACCGACGATGCGGACCTGTTGCCGGCCTATCTGCGCTTCATCCGCGGCGTGGTCGACAGCGAGGATCTGCCGCTCAACATCTCGCGGGAGATGCTGCAGAACAATCCGCAGCTGGCGCAGATCCGAAAAGCTGTGACCACGCGCGTCGTGGGCGAACTGGAAACGCTTGGCGACAAGGACCCGGAGAATTTCGCGAAGATCTGGGACGCCTTCGGCCCCGTGATCAAGGAAGGCCTCTACGAGGATTTCGAACGGCGCGAGAAATTGCTGGCGTTGTCGCGCTTCACCACCACGACCGGCGAGAACCGGTCGCTGAAGCAATATCTGGCGGACGCCAAACCGAACCAGACCGAGATCTACTTCCTGGTCGGCGACAGCATCGAGCGCCTGAAATCCAATCCCAAGCTGGAATCGGCCGCCGCCCGCGGCATCGAGGTTTTGCTGCTGACCGATCCGGTCGATGCGTTCTGGACCTCGGCATCGCTCGACTTCGACGGCAAACCGCTGAAGTCGCTTAGCCAGGGCGACATCGATTTCGGCCTAATCCCGCTGCTCGACGACCACAAGGAAGAGACAAAACCGGAAGCCGATGAAGCTTCTGTTATCGCCGTCATCAAGGCCACCCTCGGCGAGCGCGTCTCCGACGTGCGCGCCTCGCAGCGGCTGACGTCGAGCGCCTCCTGCCTGGTCGCCGGCAGCCATGGCCCGGACCGTGAGCTGGAGCGTTTGCTGGCCCGGCAGAACAAGGGCGCCGGCACCAAGCCCATTCTCGAGATCAACCTGCGCCATCCACTGGTGGCGGCGATCTCAGGCGAGGGCGCCGACGGTGCGGATCTGTCGTTCCTGCTTTTGGAGCAGGCGCAGATCCTCGACGGCGAATTGCCGGAGGACCCGGCGGCGTTCGCCGGCCGGCTCAACCGGCTGGTGCTGCGGGGGGTGGTGAAGGGCGGGTAGGGCATAGGCAAACCGGGAAAAGCCTTGCTATGCAGGCTCCTGGTTAATGTGTTGAACCCGAATTCCAGAACCGGACGTATCTGCTAGAAGGGTTCATAACGGGGCGTTTCCACTGATATGACCACACCCGCCACCAGCGACACTTTCTACAGCTCCATCCCGGTCTTTCGCGGCTTTGCCAGCCTGATGGACCCGGCGCTGTATTCAGCGCTGCCGGACGACTGGTCGATCGGCGTCGCCGATATCGTGGAATCGACCAGGGCGATCGCGGAGGCGCGCTACAAGGCGGTCAACATGGCCGGGGCGTCTGTCATCGCGGCGGTGACAAACGAGCTGGAGGGCCGGGAGTTTCCCTTCGTGTTCGGCGGCGATGGTGCCAGTTTCGCGGTGTCGCCGGAGGACCTGGCGCGCACCCGGGAGGCGATGGCGGCGACCGCGATCTGGGTCGAGGAGAGCCTCAACCTCGTGATGCGGGTCGCGCTGGTGCCGGTGTCGGCGGTGCGGGCGCAGGGTTTTGATGTCCGCGTCGCCCGGTTCGGCCCCTCGGCCAATCTGTCCTATGCGATGTTTTCCGGCGGCGGCCTCGGCTGGGCGGAGACGGCGATGAAGCGCGGCGAGTTCGCGGTGCCGAAGGCCGCGCCCGGCACCCAGCCCGATCTCACGGGATTGTCGTGCCGGTTCGAGGAAATTCCCTCCGTCCGCGGCCTCATTCTCTCGGTGCTGGTGGTGCCCGCGCGCGCCGCCGATCCCCAGGCCTTCCGCAAGGTGATCGAGGACATCATCGTGCTGGTCGAGCGCAGCCCGGATGCCGGGCGGCCGGTGCCTCCGGCCGGCCCGCCGCTGAAATGGCCGCCGGCCGGAGTCGAGTACGAAACGCGCGCGGCGCGCGGCGGCTCGCTGTTTCGACGGCGCGCCTTCGTGCTCGCCAACACGCTGTTTGCCTATGTCGTGATGCGCTTCGGCATCAGCGTCGGCGGCTTTGCGCCGAAGACCTATGTGCAGCAGGTGGTGGAGAATTCCGACTTCCGCAAATACGACGACGGATTGCGCATGATCCTCGATTGCACGCCGGAGCTGGAAAGTGCGCTGACGAAGATTCTCGCCGCGGCCGCCGCGGCGGGAATCGTGCGCTATGGCCTGCACCGGCAGGATGCCGCGATGATGACCTGTTTTGCTCCGTCGGTCACGCGCAGCGACCACGTCCATTTCATCGACGGCGCGCGGGGCGGCTATGCATCGGCGGCGACCGCGTTGAAGGCGATGGCGGCGTAAATCAGCGCCCGGCGCGGGTCCAGTTCTCACCGCCGCAGAGGGCGCCGATGCAGCCCTCGACCTTCAGCGTATCCGGGCCCGCCAGCGAGACGTGGCTCAGATAGGTGCTGCCGTCATCGGCGTTGTAGATTTGCCCGGACCATCGGTTCGGACCGGATGGCTGCATGCCGCTGAACAGCGGCAGCCCGATCATCGGACGCCTCTTCAGGGCCGGATTGGGATTCTTGTCGTCGACCTGGGGTTTGCCGGTGGCGGGATCGATCGGGTCCTTGAGCCCCACGATGACTCCGCAAATTCCGCCGCCGCATTTGCTGACGCGCACCCTGGCGTCGCCGGCCTGGGTCAGCCAGACGCCGGTTGCCTCACCGGCCTGCGCATGTGTGGCCGGAGCGCCAAGCAACACCGCCCAGATTGCAATGAGGGTCGCAACAATCGTGCCGAATCGGCGAGACATAGGCCTCTCCCTGAAAACGGGCCTGCATAACAAGAAATCGAATTTGTGCAATGCCGTTTCGGCGGGCGCGGCAATTCACTTGCCCCAGCGTGTCAGCCAGACCGATGCGGCGACGCCAACGCCGAACAGCACCATCGCGGCGCCGACCAGCGCGAACAGTGCCGAGGCCGGGGCATCGATCGACACCAGCCACCAGCCGCCGAGCGCGACCACCAGCAAGCGGCCGGTGCCGGCCAACACCGGACCACCGACCTTCGCCGCGCCCTGCGAAGCGAAATAGAGGCAGGTGCCCAGCCCGAAAAACGCGAATGCGGGGCCGGCCCAGGCGAAATAGGAATAGGCCGCCGCGGTGACGCCGGGATCGCTGGTGAACATGGACACCCACAGCACCGGATGGACCGCGACGATCAGGCCGATCAGCCCGACGGTAAGGGCCGATGCCGCGCCCGCGGTCCACGCCACCTTGCGGGCGCGCGCCACCAGGCCGGCGCCGATGGCCATGCCGACCATCGGCACCGAGGCCACGCCGAAGGCGAACGAAATCGGGGTCAGCAGGAATTCGAGCCGCGAGCCCATGCCGTAGCCGGCCAGCGTCGTGGTGCCGTAGCCGGCCAGGATTTTGGTGAAGATCAGGATGGTCAGCACGCTCTGCAGCGGCGCCACGCAGGATATCGCGCCGACTTTCAGGATATCGAGAAACATGGCGCGCTGAAATTTGAAGGCGCGGAAATCCAGCGTCAGCCGGCTGCGGCCGCTGACGAGGATCCAGCCGAGGAATATCGCGCCGAGCGAGAATGCGATCAGTTGCCCGGCGGCGACCCCGGCCATGCCCAGTTGCGGCAGGCCGGCCAGCCCAAGACCCAGGGCGCCGCCGGCCACGATCTGAACAATGGCGACGCCGATCAGTGTCGCCGACGGCATCCGCATGTCGCCGGTGCCGCGTAGCACCGACGCCAGCGTATTCACCAGCCAGATCGAAACCGCGCCGGAAAACAGCACTTGCGAATATTGCAGCGCCTGTTCGAGCACGCCGCCGCGGCCGCCCAGCAGCATGAAGAATGGCCTGCCGAACAACAGCATGACCGCGGTAAAGAACAGTCCGCCAAGCAGGCCGATCATGACGGCGTGCAGCGCCAGTGTCGCTGCCCGGTCGCGGTCGCCGGCGCCGATGGCGCGGCTGACCGCGGATGAAACGCCGCCGCCCATGGCGCCGGCCGACATCATCTGCGTCAGCATGACGAAGGGGAAAACCAGCGCGATCGCGGCCAGCGGCTCGATGCCGAGGCGGCCGATATAGGCAGTTTCGGCGACCGCCACCAGGGTGGTGCCGAGCATCGCCACGACATTGGGAAGCGTCAGCTTCAGCAGCGTCGGCAGGATCGGCGACGTCAGCAGGCCGTTGGCCGGGACCTTTGCGGGTGCTGCGGGCGGGGCCTCAATGGTCATGCGTCACGCGTCATCCCAACCCTGGCCGTACAAAGGATTATGGGTGACATATGATGAACTGCCCCGGCAACGCCACCCCGGCGCCACGCATGGTCACCATGGCAGGCCGCATAGGTCGATCACGCCCTGCCGCGGCTTGCGGCTGAAATCGAACACAAAGGGCGCCATCGCCTCGAAGCGAACGCGTCCCTCCGGCTGTTCGGCGTAGACTTCGCCGGTGAAGGGGTGCCAGCCGCGCGACTGGTAAAACGCGAAATTATGCGGCTCGCAGAACAACAGCGCGAATTGCACCGCCTCGTGGTGGCGCATGGTCTGGACCGCGGCGTCGAGCGCGAGGCTGGCATAGCCCTGCCGCCGGCAGTCCTCGCGGGTCAAAACCCCGCCGATGCCGCCGATCTCGACCTTGCGGTCGTCCCAGGTGGCCTGGCGGAAGTAAATCCCGACATGGCAGGCGAGGCCGCCTTCGCTGCCTTGGGGCGCATCGATCAGCACACGGAGGTCGGCGTGGGCCCATTTGACATGACCCCATGGCAGCTTCCCGACCATTTCGGCCGGCCAGACCGCCTTGAACAGCGGCTCGGCCGTTGGCCACGATGCGTCCCCGTTCAATACGTCGATCTCGATGCTCATTTTTCGTTCTTCTCTCGTGCGCTATCCGGCCCGGTCCCAAATTGCGATGTTTAAGATTCCCTGGAACCTTCTATAAGGGTTCCCGTTAAGCCACGTCTCCCATCATTGTGGACATCACCCATGACCTTCACGCTTCCCACCCTTCCTTATGCCTATGACGCGCTCGCTCCTCATATGTCGAAGGAAACGCT
>JBBQUA010000039.1:0-27969 GCA_038212905.1 Hyphomicrobiales bacterium | reverse complement strand
CCTGCCGCCACATCGCCTACAATCTCACCCGAAAGGCCCCGGGGAAGGATTCCATCCGACTCAGGCGCAAAACCGCGGGCTGGGACGACGAATATCTCGCAAGCCTCATCGCTGCCTGATCTCCTTCACCCGATTCCCCTGGCCGGTTTTGGCGGCCCGCGGGCGGGCATACCGGGTGCAGGCGTTAAATCCGGGTGTTTTCCGGGTAATCACCGCCCTGCCCCCTTGGCCCACCGGTCCTGGCAGGTCGAATTTCGAGCAATGATTCCGTTCAATCAGGCCGACACACCCCGCGGCGGATGCGCAGGAAGTTCAGACTCACGCGCTCGGCTTCGCGTCCGGAGGATCGCGTTGCGGAGCGATTTGGGGCGCGATTCCAGCCGGTTGGGCGGCCGGTTCGAGATAGTCCCGATGGATCGCCTGGATGGTCTTGCGGTCGTCGAACTTGACCCGCCAGCTGCTCGGAGACCGGCTCCCGACAATCACCCCCTGCCGATCGCCGTATTTGGGATGGCGTTCGCGGCCGAGCCAGCTCATCCGGACGCGGGCGCCGTGGAAAAGGCACGGCACAAACAACGAAGTTTTGAAGGCATCGGGCATCAGTGGGACTATCCGGTGAGCAAGCACTCATTTAGTAAGTAATCACTCACTAATATTGCCGGACCGGGAAATCAATGGAGCCGGAAGGCGA
Source organism: Hyphomicrobiales bacterium (assembly GCA_038212905.1). Classification (GTDB taxonomy): domain Bacteria; phylum Pseudomonadota; class Alphaproteobacteria; order Rhizobiales; family Xanthobacteraceae; genus Bradyrhizobium. Next base: position 27,278 of record JBBQUA010000039.1, on the reverse strand, counting down.
TCGAGGCGCGGTTCGCGCCGACGCCAGCATCGATGTGATCGTGAAGGGCTTGGGCCGGCCGTTGAGGATGAACGTCGGCCGTCGGACCCTTGCATAAAGGCTGATCGCGGGCGGCGTTATTCAGCCAGTTGAAGCCCCGTGATGGCGGTCCTTGCAGTGGCTTCATCCAGGGCCAGTAAATCGACCGGGCCGGGATTATCGCCGCCGGAGGTGACCGCCGACGCCACCAGCATGCCGGCCAGGCCGCCAGCGAACGTCATACCCGTCACCGCATTGTGCCTTTCGCTCGGCCTTGCGAGGAAGAAATAGGTTCGGCCGGGTTCGGTCGTGAAGTCGCGCTTGCTCTCGCCCGGGAACATGACCTCGGTGGCCAGCAGTTGGTGACGGCCTGCCGGACGATCGGCGTAGACATAAGTCCCGAGCCTGAGCTTTCCCACCGGGCTGCCGTCGAGCATGATGTCGCAGACCGTTGCACCGAGGGAGCTGGTTTTTTCCTGGATCACCACGATGCGCGACTGCCCGGCTTTCGGTGCGCCGATCTTCTGCGATACCGCGGCATAATCGAACCCGGCTCTTTCAGTGACGCAACCCGACAACAGAACCGCCGTAACCAACAACGCTATGCTACGCCACAACATCACGTCCCCCACGCCCCATTCCGCCCGGCATGCCAGTAGCCAAAACACGGTGTGGTTGCAAGCCCGCGTCTTGACGTTTCGCGCCCCCGCCACGGTACGGTCTCCGACATTGCAGGGGAACAACAAAACATCTACCGCGAAGGCGGCCAACGATTTCGGATGTACGCGCCTGTCGCCCGCGCAACGTGCGCCATCGGAGAGAAAATCGGAAACCTATGCCAGGCAGCACTTCTTGAATTTTTTCCCGCTGCCGCAGGGACAGGGATCGTTGCGCCCGACTTTGCGCTTTGCCGTCCAGCCACGGGCATCACGCCGTCAGCGGCGATTCCATCAACCCAAGATGCCGTGCCATCGGGCGAAAATCGCTGTCATTGTGCAGCAGGGGTCTGCGGTTCTCGATGCACCAGGTTCCGATCAGCAGATCGATCGTCTTGCGGATGGTGATGCCGCGCTTGCGCAAGGAGCGGAAATTGCGGGCCGCTGTCACCGCAATGGCCTCCCCGGCCATCGGCACGATTTCGAAGCGGCGCAACAGGGATTCGACCTGTGTCGCTTCCCGTTCGCTGCCGAGCCCCTGAAGCACCTCAAACAGCATCAGATCGCCGACGATGATCTCTTCCACACCGAGCGCCGCCTGCAGATGTTCGACGTGAGCGGCCTTGCGACCGTTGAGGAAGTCGATCCAGACGCTGCTGTCGACCACGATCACCGGTTTCCGCGTCCCTGCCGGCTCGCGGCCAGATTTCCTCGCCAGCGGTATTTTCCGAACGCGGCACCAACATCCTGCTGTTGTCGCAACCGGATCATCAAACGAAGCGCCTTCTCCACTGTGTCCTTTTTGGTGGTCTGTCCCGAAGCTTTTTGGGCCTCAGCCATCAACGTGTCGTCGATATCGATATTGGTGCGCATAGCCCATCACCGCAAATGTGTATGTTCTGGCAGATTATACACATTTTACCCCTGAGCGCAAAGCGACTAGCGATCTCGCATGCGCGGCGCGCCAGCCACCCAAGGCGGTTCGGATGCCGATGCAAGGCAGCATTTTTTGTATTTTTTTCCGCTGCCGCAGGGACAGGGATCGTTGCGGCCGACTTTGCGCAGGGGATCGCGGACCGGCATATCGAGGGTGTCCAGCCCCCATCCGGGCGTCTTCGGTTTGAAGGCGTCCCACCCGGACAACTCCTCAATCGTATCGCCGAACGGGGTGATATCGCCGTCAGGGTTGAGCGGTTCGGCGTCGGGATGGTCGAGCTGATATTGCAAGTCCTCTTCGAAATCGTTGAAGGTAAGCCATTCCGGATCGATCGTTTTGCTCTGAAAAGCCTGCTGCGCCAGCGGCTTTAATTCGGTCAATCCGAGCCACGCCACGGCGTCGAGCCAGCCAGCCCAGGCATAGCAATCCTGCCGCGGCTCAAGTCGCGCGAAGCAATCGCGCAGGAAGGCCGCCGTCGCGTCGCGCGGCAGTTCGCCACGCCACGTCAGCATGGCGACGGTGTGCAGCATCTTGGCGCGGATGTACTCGTCGGCTTCGGGATCGCGAATGATCTCGTACAGCGGTTCGGGGTCGCCGTCGAAAACGGCCGCCATCACGCGATGGATCGTGATCGTGATGCTGTCGCCGAGGATGCTGTCGAGAACGTCGGGCGGCAACCGCAGGAAAACCGCCAATGGCCAGTACGCCGATTTCTCGCGCCACTCGCCGAGCAGATGAAAAATGAAGAACAGCGCGTCGGGATCGGCCGGCCCTTTCAGTTCCAGGAAATCATCGAGCGTGCGCAGAAAGGCGGGAACCATCGTCTCGCGATTGGCCTGGGCGGCGCGGATCGCCTCGACCGGCAAACCGTCGGCGGCACTTAGCTTTTCGATCACCTGCATGGGATCCATGATCAACTCCTTGATCGAGTGCCGGATCGATCGCGCAGGCTTGCGCGACTGCCTACAGCTGCTGCACGTCCACCACGCCCGACACCGCCTTGATGGCGCCGGCGATCTGCGGCGACACCCTGAAGCGGCCGGGCAGCTTCATCTCCACCTCGGTTTCCAGGTCGAGCATCATCACCAGCGAGACGTCGCCGTCGCCACCGCCTGATACCACCGCTACCGGTTTTGGCGGTTGACCACGCGCTGGCGCGCCCTGCCCCGCCTCCGGCATCGACAGCCGCTTGGCGATGGATTCGAGCGGCCTGGTATCGCGCACGAAGATGCGAAGACCTTTTTGGGTTTTCGCCGCGGCGGCATCCAGCGGCTCGGCGTGCAGCACGCGGGCGCGGACGTCCTCGCCCTGCAGTTCGGCGCCGAGCTGCAACAGCACCGCCGCGCCGGGCTCCAGCACGTCGCGATACTGCGCCAGCCCTTCGGAAAACAGCACCGCTTCGAAATGGCCGGTCGGATCGGACAGCCCCATGATGCCCATCTTGTTGCCGGTCTTGGTGCGCCGCTCCATCCGCGACACCACCGTAGCCGCGACCTTGCCGGCGGTGGCGCCGGTTTTGACCGCGCGGGAAAATTCCGCCCAGGTCTGCACCCGCAGCCGCTTCAGCACCGTGGCGTAGTCGTCGAGCGGATGGCCGGAGAGGAAGAATCCGATGGCGTCGTATTCGCGCCGCAGCCGCTCGGCCGGCAGCCAGGGCTCGATCTGCGGCAGCATGATGGTCGGCGCGTCGGCAGCACCGCCGAACATGTCGTTCTGCCCCATGGTCGCGGCCTCGTGGCTGCGCTGGCACGCCGAGAGAATGGCTTCCGCGCCGGCGAACACGCGGGCGCGGTTGGCATCCAGCCCGTCGAAGGCGCCGGCCGCCGCGAGACTCTCGATCACGCGCTTGTTGATGGCGCGCGGATTCACCCGTGCGGCGAAATCCGCCAGCGAGGTGAACAGGCCTTCCTTGCGTGCTTCCACGATCAGGTCGACCGCCTGGCCGCCGACGCCCTTGAGGCCCGCCAGCGCGTAATAGATGGTGTTGTCGCTGACTTCGAACGTCGCGCCGGAGCGGTTGACGCTGGGCGCCTCGACCTTGATGCCGAGCCGTTGCGCTTCGGCGCGAAACTCGGAGAGCTTGTCGGTATTGCTGAGGTCGAGCGTCATCGACGCCGCCAAAAACTCTACCGGGTAATGCGCCTTCATGTAGGCGGTGTGATACGACACCAGCGCGTAGGCCGCCGCGTGGCTCTTGTTGAAGCCGTAATCGGCGAATTTTGCCAACAGTTCGAAGATGGTGTCGGCCTGCGCTTTCGGCACGTTGTTCTTCATCGCGCCGGCGACGAAGATGGCGCGCTGCTTTTCCATCTCCGAGCGGATCTTCTTGCCCATGGCGCGGCGCAACAGGTCGGCGTCGCCAAGCGAATAGCCGGCCATCACCTGGGCGATCTGCATCACCTGTTCCTGGTAGATGATGACGCCGTAGGTTTCCTTCAGGATCGGCTCCAGCATCGGATGCAGATATTCCGACTCCTCGTCGCCGTGCTTGCGGGCGCAGTAGGTCGGGATGTTGGCCATCGGACCCGGACGATACAGCGCCACCAGCGCGATGATGTCCTCGAAGCGGTCGGGCCGCATGTCGACCAGCGCGCGCCGCATGCCCTGGCTTTCCACCTGGAACACGCCGACCACATCGCCGCGCGCCAGCATGGCGTAGCTCTTGGCGTCGTCGAGCGGCAGCGTCGCGAGATCAATTTCGATGTTGCGCTGTTTCAACAGCTTCACCGCGACATCGAGCACGGTCAGCGTCTTGAGACCGAGGAAGTCGAATTTGACCAGGCCTGCGGGCTCGACCCATTTCATGTTGAACTGGGTCACCGGCATGTCGGATTTCGGATCGCGGTAGAGCGGCACCAGTTCGCTGAGCGGCCGGTCCGAGATCACGATGCCGGCGGCATGGGTCGAGGCATGCCGGGTCAGTCCCTCCAGCCGCTGCGCGATATCGAAGGCGCGCGCCACCACCGGGTCCTCGTCGCGAAACGCCTGCAGTTTCGGCTCGCTCTCGATTGCCGCCGCCAGCGTCACCGGTGCGGCCGGATTCTGCGGCACCAGTTTTGTCAGCTTGTCGACCTGACCGTAGGGCATCTGCAGCACGCGGCCGACGTCGCGCAGCACGCCGCGCGCCTGCAGCGTGCCGAAGGTGATGATCTGGGCGACCTGGTCGCGGCCGTAGCGCTTCTGCACGTAGTCGATCACCTCGCCGCGGCGGTCCTGGCAGAAGTCGATGTCGAAGTCGGGCATCGACACGCGTTCCGGATTGAGGAAGCGCTCGAACAGCAGGCCGAACCGGATCGGGTCGAGGTCGGTGATGGTGAGGGCATAGGCGACCAGCGAGCCCGCGCCCGAGCCGCGGCCCGGCCCGACCGGAATGCCCTCATTCTTCGCCCATTTGATGAAGTCGGCGACGATCAGGAAGTAGCCGGGATATTCCATCCGGGTAATGACGTCGATCTCGAAGGCGAGGCGCGCGCGATAGGTTTCCTCGGTCTCGCCCTGCGCCAGGCCGTGGACCCGGAGCCGGTTGGTCAACCCCTCCTCGGCCTGGCGGCGCAATTCGGTGGCTTCGTCGCTGACGGAGTCGGCGGTAGCGGCGCCTACCGTAAATCGCGGCAGGATCGGCTTGCGCGTCATCGGGCGGAACGCGCAGCGTTCGGCGATCTCGACGGTGGCAGCCAGCGCCTCCGGAATATCGGCGAACAGTACCGCCATTTCGGCGCGGGTCTTGAAGCGGTGATCCGGAGTCAGTTGCTCGCGATCGGTTTCGGCGACCATGCGTCCGCCGGCGATGCACAGCAGCGCGTCATGGGCTTCGTAATCGTCCGCCGTGGCAAAATGCGGCTCGTTGGTCGCCACCAGCGGCAGGCCCTTGGCGTAGGCGAGATCGATCAGGCCGGCTTCGGCGCGACGTTCCTTCTCGATGCCATGGCGCTGCAGTTCGATATAGAGCCGGTTACCGAACAGGCTCGCCAGCCGGTCGCAGCGAAGGCCCGCCAGCGCCGCATGATCGGCATGGATCGCCAGCGAGATCGGGCCTTCCGGACCGCCGGTCAGCGCGATCAGGTCCTCGGCGTCGTCCTGCAGCCATTCGAACTTGATGTGAGGCGCCTGATGGATCGGCGTCTCCAGAAACGCCCGCGAGTTCAGCCGCATCAGGCTGCGGTAGCCGCGCTCGCGCGCCGCCAGCAGCACGATCCGCGCCGGTCCCGCCGCCAGCGCGTTGCGAGCGGCCGGATCCTGGTCGCCGAAATCGACCGCGAGCTCGCAGCCGATGATCGGCTGGATGCCGTAGCCCGCCATCTTGTCGGAGAATTCCAGCGCTCCGAACATGTTGTCGGTATCGGTCAGCGCCAGCGCCGGCTGGCGGTCGGCCTTGGCCAGCTCACCGAGCTTCTGGATCTTGATCGAGCCCTTCAGCAGCGAATAGGCGCTGTGGACGTGGAGATGGACGAATCCGGCATTGGCAACGGCTGCCGAAGGTTTTGAGGTCATGAACGTGCGCGATCATCTGGCATGAGGGAGGCAGGCCGCCCTCACAGGGCCGACTCGCGCCTCAATGGTGATGCCTGGAGCCCTGCCTGTCCACGCCGAACCGCGCAACCGGGGCAAGCGTCCCCGCTTTCCTCCCGGTCGCCGGCTTGGTCACGGCCTCAGAGCTGGGGAATCAGCTGCGCCCAGACCGCGATCATCCCGACAAACAACGTAAGCGACGCCAGCGCCGCAGCTTCTTCCACAAAAGTCTTCAACATGCCCGCCTCCTGAGAACTGGAACATAAGAAGAACATTGTTCCTTTTTTGTTCTAAAGAGTCAACGGGTGGAAAGCGGGGCAGTTTGAAAAATCTCCTAAGATATTTCGCTTGGTTAACGGCACGGCGGCGAGCGTGCGCCTAAGATCGGCCTTCGCCGGAGAATTCGAGCCGCTGGATTCAAGACCTTGCCGATAGGCGGCCGACGATCGCGGCCTATTCACAAACCTTCGTGGCAATCCTGATCGCAAAGCGGTTACTCATCGCGATCCGCCGTAAGCCATCCTCAGTCAAAACGACTTCACCCAATGTGTCCCTGGCGTAGCCAACGTCCTTCAGCCGGATTTGAACGCGAGACGCGACGTGGTGCGTCGCAGGATGCACCGCTATTTCGGCCATCGCCTCAAGTTCGGCGTCGCTCAGTTCCGGGGGCAAAATCTGATCCATCCAGAGGATATGCGTCTGCGGCGGCCCGGTTCAAGCCAGTTGGCCTGCCACAATCAAGCTGACCAACACTCACGCGAGAGGCCATTCGCGGTTGGGAAGGATCATTCGACCGCGGGGGGCATGCGTTGGAAAATCAGAAAGCGTTTGTTGGCCGAACTAACGATCAGGACACCGCATTTCTCGCAGGTCACATCGCCCGTGGGAACTTCCGTCACGGTCACATTGTATGCGGCGCCACAGGAGCATTTATGCGTTCCGGTGAGCCATTCTATGAATTCAGCCATGCTACGGAATATGCGCATCGAATCGCTCGTTTTCCAAGCCGGGACGCGCGCCACCATCAAACTTCCGACCCATGGCCGCCGGCCGATTCGAGCTCCGCCGTGTGCTCAGTCCTCCATCAACGCATCACGTTGACCGCCGAACCATTTGATTTGCCTGACAGGCTTGAACGGCACGCACGAACGTGAGTTGACGAAGTGCCACCGGACCGGCTCTGGTTCCCCGTGGGATTTGACGACGAGCGGCCGTGGCCGATGGGAGATTTTGATTTGTGATCTGGTTCTGGCGCTGTTGAGCGCGGGCGGACTGGCGATAGTGGGCACAGCGCCGGCCGAGGCCGTGGGCACCCCGCTATCCCTATTGCATCCAGGGCAACGAAATTCCCGGTCTCAGCCAGGCAGCTTCGAAAATCCCTACTACGATCCCGGCCCCGACAGAGATACCCGTGCCTGGCGCGGCCGCGGTCGCGCACAGGTGGTTTATCCCCGCTATTGATGACGGGTCCGAAGGAGGCACCGATGCGTAATCTGATTTTGGCGATTTTGGCGCTCGCAACGGTCGCGATGGCCAGACCGGCGGCGGCCCAGACCTATGATCCGGCCTATCCGGTTTGCCTGCACGTGTATGGACGGATCAGCTACTATGAATGCAACTTTACCTCGCTCGCCCAGTGCGCCGCCTCGGCGTCGGGCCGCGCCGCGCTATGCGAAATCAATCCCTATTTCGCCGGCGCAGGATCTCAGCGTCATCAGCGACGTCGGCCGGCCTACTGATCGGCTCCGTGCCGCGAAAGCCGGGCGCCGACGCGACGGACGGTACCAGACTACGGTTGAGCTTTCTTTGCATGGGGTTGTTTTCGATATTTTTAGTTCGGCCCCTGCGGTGACCTATTCGAGCTCGACGACCTTGCCGTCCGCCAGCGACACCCGGCGGTCCATCCGGCCCGCCAGTTCCATGTTATGCGTCACGATCAGCATCGCGACGCGGGTCGCTTTCACCAGTTGCATCAGCGCCCCGAACACGTGATCGGCGGTATTTGGATCGAGGTTTCCGGTCGGTTCGTCCGCGAACAACACCCGCGGCGCGTTGGCGACCGCGCGGGCAATCGCCACCCGCTGCTGCTCGCCACCCGACAGTTCGGAGGGCCGGTGCTTGATGCGCTCGCCGAGGCCGAGATAGGCCAGGATTTCGGTGGCGCGCTTGACGGTTTCGGCGCGCTTGAGGCCGCGGATCATCTGCGGCAGCATGACGTTTTCGAGTGCGGTGAATTCCGGCAGCAGCCGATGCGACTGATAGACGAAGCCGATATCGCTGCGGCGGATCATGGTTCGCTCTATGTCGGACAATTGCGAGGTCGGCGCGCCGCCAATATAGACTTCGCCATCGTCGGGCGTCTCCAGCAGGCCCGCGATATGCAGCAGCGTCGACTTGCCGGCGCCCGAGGGCGCCACCAGCGCGACCGACTGCCCCGCCCACAGCGCCAGCTTGGCGCCGTCGAGAATGGTCAGCGTCTCCGTGCCTTGCGTGTACTGGCGCTTTATCTCGTGGAGATAGACAACCGGTACATCTTCCGCCCCCTGCTCCATCTGATCCTCACTCATACCGAAGCGCATCGACGGGATCGAGGCGCGCGGCACGCCATGACGGATACAGCGTGGCCAGGAACGAAAGCGTCAGCGCCATGATCACGACAGCGGTGGTCTCGCCGACATCGATCTCGGCCGGCATCTTGGAGAGGAAGTAGAGCTCCGGCGAAAACAATTCGGTGCTGGTCAACCAGGACAGGAACTGACGGATCGATTCGATATTCAGGCAGATCACCATGCCGACGAAGAACCCGGTCAGCGTGCCGACCACGCCGATCGCGGCCCCCGTGATCAGGAATATCCGCATGATCGACCCCTGCGAAGCCCCCATGGTGCGCAGGATGGCGATGTCCTGCCCCTTGTCCTTCACCAGCATGATCAGGCCGGAGACGATATTGAGTGCCGCGACCAGCACGATCATGGTCAGGATCAGGAACATGACGTTGCGTTCGACCTGCAGCGCGTTGAAGAAGGTCGAGTTGCGCTGCCGCCAGTCGACCAGAAACACCGGCCGCCCCGCCGCTTCGGTCACGGTCTTGCGGAAAGTATCGATTTTATCGGGATTGGTGGTGAACACCTCGATCGCTGTGACGTCGTCCTTGCGGTTGAAATAGGCCTGCGCCTCCGGCAGCGGCATGAAGACGAAGATGCCGTCATATTCCGACATCCCGACCTCGAACACCGCGGCCACCTTGTATGGCTTGATGCGCGGCGTGGTGCCCATCGGGGTCACCGCTCCTTTTGGCGCCACCAGCGTGATGCTGTCGCCGGCATGCAGCGACAATTGATCGGCGAGGCGTCGGCCGATGGCGACGCCCTGCCCCTCGTCGAAGCCGTCGAGCGAGCCCTGCTTGATGTTCTTGGCGATCGAGGTGAGGTTGACCAGATCGGCGGCGCGGATGCCGCGCACGAACACGCCGGCGGCGTTGAACGCCGAGGAGCCCAGCGCCTGGCCGTCCACCACGGGGGCCGCAAGGCGGATGCCCTGCACCTGACTGATGCGCTCGGCGACGTCCTTCCAGTCAGTCAGCGGCGATTCCAGCGGCTGCACCAGGATGTGGCCGTTGACGCCGAGGATCTTGTCCAGCAATTCCTTGCGGAAGCCGTTCATCACGGCCATCACGATGATCAGGGTGGCGACGCCGAGCATGATGCCGAGGAACGAGAACCCGGCGATCACGGAGATGAAACCTTCCTTGCGGCGCGCGCGCAGATAACGTCCGGACAGCAGCCATTCGAAGGGCGCGAAAGGTGGGGTTCGAATTGGCTCGCTCATGGCTTCATCCATAGTTCGATTCTCACACGATTCGGGCCAATTGTGGCCGTGCCGTCTGACATTCCACCGGCGGCGGTGGATAATTCGTCACGAACTCAGCTTCGCCACGACTTCCGCCGGGCTCAGATTCTCCCGCGTCCCGTCGCTGCGCCGCTTCAACTCGAGCTTGCCTTCGGCCAGGCCTTTGGGGCCGACCAGAATTTGCCAGGGAATGCCGATCAGGTCGGCGGCGGCGAATTTCGCGCCGGCGCGCTGATCGGTGTCGTCATACAGCACCTCGACGCCCCCAGCCTCGAGCTCGCGATAAAGCTTCATGCAGGCCGCATCGACATCCTCGGCGCCCTGCTTCAGGTTGAGGATGACGGCCTTGAACGGCGCCACCGCGTCAGGCCATTTGATGCCGGCGTCGTCATGGCAGGCCTCGATGATGGCGCCGACCAGCCGCGAGACGCCGACGCCGTAGGAGCCGCCGTGAACCGCCAGTTCGGCGCCGTCGGAGCCTGCCACCAGCGCTTTCATCGCGTCGGAATATTTGGTGCCGAAATAGAATATCTGGCCGACCTCGATGCCCCTCGTCTGCACCTTCCTGTCGGCCGGCACTTCGCTGTCAAAACGCGCGGCATCATGCACGTCCTCGGTCGCGGCATAGACCGAGGTCCATTGCTGGATGATCGGGGTGAGATCATCATCGTAATCGATATCGTCTGATGGCACCGGCAGATTGAGCACGTCGCTGTCGCAGTACACCGCGGACTCGCCGGTCTCGGCCAGCACGATGAATTCGTGGCTGAGATCGCCGCCGATCGGGCCGGTCTCGGCGCGCATCGGGATCGCCTTCAATCCCATTCGGGCGAAGGTTCTGAGATAGGCGACGAACATCCGGTTGTAGGAGCGCCGCGCCGCGGCCTCGTCGACGTCGAAGGAATAGGCATCCTTCATCAGGAATTCGCGGCCGCGCATCACGCCGAAACGCGGACGCTGCTCGTCGCGGAATTTCCACTGGATATGATAGAGATTGAGCGGCAGGCTCTTGTAGGATTTTACATAGGAGCGGAAAATCCCGGTGATCATTTCCTCGTTGGTCGGCCCGTACAATAGCTCGCGCTTGTGGCGGTCGGTGATGCGCAGCATTTCCGGGCCATAGGCATCGTAGCGGCCGCTCTCGCGCCACAGATCGGCCAGTTGCAGTGTCGGCATCAACAGCTCAATGGCGCCGGCCCGGTTCTGTTCCTCGCGGACGATCTGCTCGATCTTCTTCAGCACCCTCAGGCCCAGCGGCAGCCAGGCATAGATGCCCGCCGCCTCCTGCCGCATCATGCCCGCACGCAGCATCAGGCGATGCGAGACGATCTCGGCCTCCTTCGGATTCTCTTTAAGGATGGGCAGAAAAAACCGCGACAATCGCATGAGGACACTCAAAGAATCGGGGGGACACGGGGTGTGTGCCAGTGAAACCGGATCGGCTGCAAAAACACAAGGGCGGGGTCGGAAAAAGCCGCTAAAACAGCAGATTACGCGTTACTTTTGCCACTCCAATGGCCTTGCGATTAAGGCGCAAACGCGGCCTTGGGAGAGGCGACTCGAAATCCTCCTGGAAATCCATCTGAAAATCCCTGCCGAATTCGTTTCAGCGCGACGGCACGTCGAAATCGTCTTCCAGCGAGATCTTCTCGAAATCCGTCACCAAAGCGTCGATGCGCAAATGCCAGCGGCCGGCAAACGGGATCGCGATGCCGCGGACCGACCAATAGCCGTCGGCGCCCAGCACGGCCTTGCGCTCGAACGGCTCGATGCCGCGCTCCGGCAGGCTCAGCGTCAGCGTGGCTTCCTTTGCCAGCAGCGGGGTGCCATCGCCGTTCATCAACTGCAGAACAAAGTGGTCGACGCCCACTTTGCCCGGTGAAACCAGCACCTGGAACATGGCTTTATCGGTATGGATATGGATCGCCAACGGCGGGGCGGCAGCCGCGGCCAGCGCGCGCGGCGGCGGCGTAAAGCGCCAGCCGGCGACCACAGCCAGAATAGATACGGCGACGATGCATTCGGCTAGGATCGATCGCCGCAGCGGCCGGGTGTTTTGGGGATTGATCGCAAGGACGGGTGTCAACCGAAAACGATTCAGTGCCGCAAGCCCGAGCAGTGCAGCGACCAGCGCCAGCTTGATCGACAGGATAATCCCGTATGGGCTGTCGATCAGCGCGCCAAAACTCCCGAGTTGGACGATGGCCAGCGCAACGCCTGTCAGCACCAGCATGGCCACGAGGACGATCGCGGCATGCGAAAACCGGTTCAGGACCGGAAGCAAGGGTTGCGTCGGCCGCAATGCCATCGCCGCCAGCGGCGCGAGTGCGCCGACCCAAAAGGCGACGCCGACGCCATGCAGGAACACGGCCGGGGCGGTCAACCATTGCGGCGTCGCGGTCGCGGCATGTCCGCTTGTGGCCAACGACAGCCCGACGCCGGCCAGCGCGAGCGCCGACAGCGTCGCGGCGATCCTCGCGAACCGGCCCCACAGCGCAAAGATGCCGGCGATCATCGCCGCCATCGCGATCAGCAGGGACTGGAACAGACTGGTTGCCGCGGCAGCCATCCACGGTGCCGCCGTCAGCAGGCCGCCCGGCGGCAAATCCAGCAAATCGAGCCCCTGCAGCCCGAGCGTCGCCGCCGCGCTGACCAGGCCTGCCACCAGGGCGACGACGATCAGACCCGAACCGGCGCGCGTTTGGCCAATCCAGCCGATGAAAAATGCGCCGCCGACGCCGACAAACAGGCCGAGATAGACCCCGATCCGCGCCAGCCAGATCAGGCCGTTGACGGAGCCGGCACGGCTTTCGTTCGGCACCGCCCCGGTCGCGGCGCCGATCGAAAACACCATCGAGCCCGCGACCGGGTGGCCGTCCTCCGAGGTGACGCGGTAGCTGACGACCTGGGTCCCGCGCGGCAGGTTGTCCGGCAGTGTGACGGTGATGGTATCGCCGGCGACGCGTACCGTTACATCCTCGCGCGGTGTACCGGCCGCATCGATCACGCGGACCACCGCCGGCTTCACCGCCTCGTTGAACCGCAGTTGGACCGACTTCGGCGCCAGCACCAGCACGCTGCCGTCGCCGGGATCGGTCGAGACCAGCGTGGCATGGGCGGATGCGCCGGTGGCAAGACCGAGAACCGACAGCAATATTGCCAGCCCGGCGATCAGGCGCATCTCGGGCCTTACGGTTTCGGCATCAGCTTGACACCCGGCGCCGGCGATTTGTCGTCATGGGAATGGCCGGCGCCTGGCGCCGGGATGTCGATCCAGCGGCTGACCCCCTGCTCGCATTCCTGCACCACCGGAAAATACAGCGTGGAGTTGGGCTTGAGGGTGCCGGTCAGGTAGGTGCTGATGACGAATTCGTCGTAATGGCTGTCAGGCAGCTTGCCGCCGCTCCACACCACTTCCTTCACGCCTTCCGAAAATTTCCTGCCGTGAAAGCTGTACTCGGTGGCGTATTTGCCGCTGATCGCCTCGACGCTCCAGCCCGCTTTCGGCATCGGTTTGACCGCGATCACGCCTTCGGGGATCTGCACGCGAATTTTTGTCGTGGCGAAGCCGGCACAGCCATGCGGCACGGTGAACACCGCCTTGTACGCCGCACCGATCGGCGCCTGACGATTTTCCAGCGAGACGTGGGCTGCGGCCGGCCATGCTGCTGTTGTGGCGATGGCGGCGAGAATGATGATCCTCGACATGATCGGCCTCACTTCTTCATGCCGGAATGGCCCTCACCCGGCCCCTTCGCACCCACACCTTGCACATCGAGTGACAGTTTCACCTTGCCGGCTTTCTCGAATTCCAGCGTGAGCGGCACCTTGTCGCCCTGCTTGAGCGGCCCCTTGAGATCCATCAGCATCAGATGATAGCCGCCCGGCGCAAATTTTACGGTCTTGCCGGGTTCGACTGTCAGCCCCTTGTCGAGCGGACGCATCGTCATCACGCCATTGTTCATGGACATCTCGTGGACTTCGATCTTGCCCGCGACCTCGCCGGCGGCGCCGATCAGCCGGTCGGCAGTCGTGCCCTTGTTCTCGATGGTGAGATACCCACCGGCGATCTTGGCGCCGCCCGGGGTGGCGCGGCTCCAGGCCTGCGTAATCACGAGATCACCGGCCTTGCCATCCTGCGCGCCTGCGGGCGCGGCCAGAAGGGCTGCGAAGGCAACGGCGTAGCCAAGGGTGCGTACGGCTTGTTTCATGTTTCCTGTCCTTTTTTCTTCCGTGAACGAGTTAGTAGCCAGCTCTTGGGCCGGCCTGCGGTCCGTTTTACCAGCGCGCCTTCACGCCCGCGTACACCGCGCGGCCCGTGCCAGGCTCAAACAGCGGCGATGCCGCATTAGCCCGGTCGATCACACTGGCCGAGGCAATATAGGCCTTGTTGCCGATATTTCTGGCTTCGACATACATCGAATAGGTTCCGCCGTTATCGACGCCTGCTTTGAGTCCCCAGAGCGCATAGGGTTCGGTTTTCAACGTGTTTGCGCTATCGACGAAATAGGATTGAGGCACCCATTCCAGATTGGGGCCAACATAAAAGCCATTCGGATGCTTGTAGAGCATTTCGGCCCGCAGATAATGACGCGGCGCGCCGGGCAGCTGGTTGTTGCCGAAGGCCGGATCATTGTCGAAGCGGAAATCGTTGAACGTATAGGCGAGGTTGAGCCAGATCTTGTCCGGAGCACTACCCGTGACGAACATGTTCCGGAACACCGCCGCGCCGACGCCGGCCTCGATGCCCTGGTGAATGGTGCGGTCGAGGTTGGTGACGTTGCAATTGCCGAACGAACTGTACTGGCACTGCAGCTCGTCGCGGATATTGGCGCGGTAGCCCACCAGTTCCCAACTGAAGTCGGGACGTTTGCCGCGCGTGCCTATTTCGTACGTCGTCGCGATTTGCAGTTTGATCAGAAAGAAGGGAATCGTCGGAAAGGTCGGATTCTGGAAATTCGGGCTGACGCTCTCTCCGAAACTCGGGACCTCGGCGCTGCGCGAGACATTGCCAAAGACCTGCCATGTCGGATCGACATCCCACAGCAGTCCCGCCTTCGGGCTCCAGACGCTGAACGTGCTGCGGCCATTGACGTCGCCATTGGTCGAAAAATTGACGCGCTGGTCGCGCACGGCAAAGAGATATTGCGCACCCGCCACGAACGCGACTTGCGGCAGGAAATACAACGAGTTCTCCGCATACAGCGTATAGTTTTCCGGCTTTTGCACCAAAGAGGAGGTCGGCGTTCCCTTGAACCCGCCAACATTCACGAATTGCCGGGCGTCGGTGGTGCCGTTGAGAATGTTGACGCCGGCAACGAAGCGGTTGCGGAAGCCGCCGATCGAGCGGTCATCGGTGACCTTGGCGAAGCCGCCATAGTCCTTGTAGCGATAATCGAGCCACTGGAAGATCGGATGCATCAGATGCCGGTCGACCGCAAACGCGCCGAGATCGACGATCGTGTTGTCGAAGCGGATCGTGGTCTTGTTGGCGATGCGGACGGTGTCGAGGTTGCGTTGCCAGTCGTTGAGAACGTTTACTGCTGCCGCGGTCTCCGGGGAGGTGAGCGCGGACGTTTTGGTGACGGTGCCGGGAATGCGCTGCCGCACTTCGTTGGCGTTCAGGTAAAAGCGGGTCTCGACGTCAGGCGAGAACTGATAGCCGACATTGCCGCTGACGCGCGTGGCGTGCCCGTTGCTGTGATCCCTGAAGCCGTCTGAAGCCTGGGTCGAGGCCGTGACAAAACCGTCCCATGGACCGTTTGCGCCGCCGGCATTGGCTTGCAGCCGCTTGAACCCGAAGGCGCCCATATCGGCCGACACCCCGTTCGGAAACGGATCGCGGCCGGTGGCCGTCACAAAATTGATGGCGCCGCCCAGCGAGTTGGCGCCGAATTGCAGGGCATTGGCGCCCTTGTAAACCCCGACATATTTGTAGGCGGTGGGATCGATTTCCTGGAAATCGCCGTAGCCGTCGGCGGTGTTGATCGGGATCCCGTCCATGTAGAGCTGGACGCCGCGCAGATGGAAGTTGCGCGACAGGCCGGAGCCGCGGATCGAAAGCCGTGTGTCGTCGCCCCATTTGGGCTGCGCAAAGACGCCTGGGACGTAATCCAGAACGTCCTTGATGGTGCTGGCGACCGTCGAATTCCGGTAGGCCTCGGCGGGGACGATGGCGACGCCACCGGGGGTCTGCTGAATGTCGCGCAGCGCCTGTTGCACGGTTAGGACCGTCAGCGCGGGTCCCCTCGCCTGATCGTTCACGACGGGTGCGGCAGCGGGATTGCTGACACGGGACGCCCGCGCGGCCGGCGCACCGCTGCGCCGCGACGGACGGGCCGCTGCTACACGCTTTTGCTGGGGAGCATCGACGGTAACGGGTGGCAGCGGCGCCTGCGGACTGGTTTGCGCAGCAGCGGAAACGGAAACGATGGCGGCGACGGAGGCCAGCAAGAAGCTGCGCACGAACGCCCCTTGGGTATTACGGGCAATGGACATTTCACATTCCTGACGCTGGCACAGCGGCCAGCCAGATCAACGACACACTTCGGCATGGCCTCGGCCACACCGATCACGAGGGTGCTTTGTCGTCAGGAAATCGACGGAGGCGCGCGGGCCTGGGCGTGCCAACCGGCCCGGGAACCCTGCCGATCGAGCGTGGCGTCGAGCCACACCACGCGCTCGGACTGCCGCAACGGCGTTGCGAAGCTCGCTTCGGGCATGTCGAGGGTTGCGCCCGCATGGGCCACGCAGCACATCGCACAGGCGCCGTCATGGGCGCGATGCTGGCCGGTTTGACCCGTCTGGTCGGTAGCCGAAGCGGCACCGCCCGAGCAGATCGGCGCCGCATGGAGCGGATCGGAGGCGGCGATGCTGGCCGCCCAGCAAGCACCGATCGGTGCCAGGACTTGCACCGCGAGGGCCATCAGGACGATGGGAAGAAATTTCCACAACCGCCGGCGCATCAAAACCACCTCTTCGAAGTAACCCAACTAATCATGCAGGGAGTCCGGAGTCGAGATCAGGTTCCCGGCAAATAACGTGTTGCATCGGACCCTGTGGTGCGAACGCATAACCTTTTTTGATGCAGCGCAAGGAAATCGACAGATGCGCTTAGGTTGACACTTGGAGCGGCACTCCGTCACCGGGGCCTCTACGCGCTTCCCCAAACGCGAATTGTGTAGTCGGATACAACCGCGGGTGGCGCAATTCCAATGATTTCGCTGATTGCTCTAATTTTGAACAATCGTTGCTGAAATTGATGACAAAACGAAAAAGATGGTCTACCACTTCAGGCTCAGGCTGGCCGTAAGGTAAGTCTGGTGGTCCAAGTCTCGGGAGGAGCCCTGGCGCGCATAAGCAGCGTCGCCCCGTCAATCAAGATAAAATCCAATATTGCGGGGAAATAGGGTCGACACAATTTTTAGAGCAGGGCTTCGCGCCCTGCTCTTTTTTTTTTTTCGAGATTCTTTGTCGAGATGTTGGAATGATCGGCTCACGCAACTGAATCGCGACGCAACGCATGACGGCACCCGCCAATCCGATCCAGCACAGCTTTGAACTCGCCGCGCAGCGGTGCCAGGACCTCACCCCGCTTGTCTATGACAGACTGTTCCGCGAACACCCGGAAACGCAGGCGATGTTCCGCAGCAAGGGAAGCGAACTCGTCAGGGGCTCGATGCTGGCGCTGACCATCGAAGCGATGCTGGATTTCGCCAGCGAGCGGTCAGGACGTTTTCGAATGATCGAATGCGAGGTGCAGTCGCACGACGCCTACGGCACGCCGCGCGAACTGTTTGGCAAATTTTTCGGCGTAATCGCAGTGACGATGCGCGAGCTGCTCGACAACGACTGGTCGCCCGAGATCGACGCGGCGTGGCGGAAACTGCTCGATGAAATCGACAGCCTCGTGGCCAGCAGCCAGGCGCAAATCGAAGCCTGATATCTTCAATCCCGCTCCAGGAAACTCGAACCGATGTCGGCTTTCTTCTTGATCGGATCGTAATCGCAATAGACGCCGTCGGCAACGAGCGTGTAGTTCGCGATGACCGTGTATTTGTCGGGCCTGACCGAGTTCAATCCGACTACCGCGGTCCTGGTCCCGGTATTCCATTTGAACGGTGTCGTGCTCGGCGCCTTCTCGCAGGCCGCAACCGCCTCGGCAAAGACATAGCCTTCGACAAAGACTTTCACGGTCCGTAGCTGGCCCATGGTTTTCCAGTTCATGTAGAAGGCGCCCGCGAGTGCTGCGATCAGCAGCAGCAAAACCCCGGCAACAATCCGTTGAAACGTCATTTCCAGCTCTCCCCGCTCGCCAGCTTAGTACAGAGCTATTGAACGATTCAATGTATTCCGGACTTGCCGCGTTCGTTGAATTCGACGTTCGGCGAATCCATATAACAGCAACATGGACGAGGAGTATCGCAGTGAGCCTGGGTGGAATTACCAACCTCGATTACACGGTTCTGTTGTGCAACAGGCTGGATGAAACGCGCGCATTCTACCGCGACGTCATGAAATTTCCCGTCGAGACCGACCTCAAGCATTGGGTCAGTTTTCGCGTGGGTGCCGCGCTATTGACGCTGCGGCCGCGCATGGCGTGGACCGTCTGCGACGATGGCAAGTCGATCCCGGGATCGGCGGCGGTGCAACTGGCCTTTCGCGTCCCGCCGCCCGCGGTCGACGCCTGCCATGCGGAATTGGTCGCCAACGGCGTGCCGATCCTGAGGGCACCGACCGACCTGCCGGACTGGCGCCACCGCACGCTGTTCTTTCGCGATCCCGAGGACAACATCATCGAAATCTATGCTGAATACTGAGGGGCGGGCGCCGCGATGTTGTCGCGACACAAACACCGCTGTCGTCGCACGGCTTGACCGGGCGACCCAGTACGCCGCGCCCTCTCGGCTCAATTGCACCGGCGCTTGAATACTGGGTCCCCCGCTTTCGCGGAGGACGACGACTGAGGATGGTCTGGCCGCGGCGGACACAATACGGAGCCCGCTCCTAAAACGGCATTCCCATCAGCTTCGACAGCCGTTCGATGTTCAGGTAACCCGCGCGATAGGCCAGCATGCCCAGGCCGTAGACGACCGCCGCTATCAGGGTGGTCCAGATCAGTTTGCGGCCCATCTTGGTCGCGATCGGCGCGCCGGGGTCGGTGCCCGGCGGGCCGCCGCCGTCCTCATGCTGGCTGCGGACGCCGAACGGCAGCGTCACGAACAGCACGAGCCACCACAATACGAAGTAGATCGCCAGCGCGGTTGAAATTGAATAGGCCATCTCAGTTCTGTTCGATTTCGACGAGCGCCCCGGAAAAATCTTTCGGATGCAGAAACAGTACCGGCTTGCCGTGCGCGCCGATCTTCGGCACGCCGTCGCCAAGCACCCGTGCACCCTCTTCGATCAGCCGGTCGCGCGCCGCGATGATGTCGGGCACATCGTAGCAGATGTGATGGATGCCGCCATCGGCATTGCGCTCGATAAACTTCGAAATCGGCGATGCCTCGCCGAGCGGCTGGATGAACTCGATCTTGGTGTTGGGCAGCGTCACGAACACGGTGATGACGCCGTGCTCGGGCAGCGGCACCGCGGCGGAAATCTCCGCCCCGAACGCCGCGCCGTAGATCCTGGCGGCCTTCTCGGCGTCCTTGACCGCGATCGCCACATGATTGAGCCGCCCCAGCATGGCACTCCTCCGCTTTATTGCCTGCGCGAGTTCTGATCGCAAAACCGGTATCCACTTTTGCGGAACACGCGCCTACACCGTCAGAACGTGAACATAGCACAGCGGCTTCTTGCCCCAATGCTGGCTGATCGCGGCACGCACTGCGCGGCGCACCGACTCCGCCATCGCGTCGGGATCGCGGCGCTTGGCCCGCGGCAGCCCCTCCACGGTAGCCACCACCACGTCGAACACGATCTCGTCGATCTCTTCGCCCGCGGTATTCTTCTCGGGGATGCCGACCAGCTCGACTTCGGGATCGTCCGCCAACTCACCTTTGTCGGTCACAGCGAACGCGACGAAGGCGCAGCCGGCAAATGCCAGTTTCTTCCGCTCGACCACGGCGCGCGACTTCGAATCCTCGAGAATCGAGCCGTCCTTGTAGAGCCGCCCGGACGGCAGCTGTTCGATCACGCCGGAATCGCCCGGTCCCAGCTTGACCAGATCGCCATTGCGGCAGATCAGCACCTTGGGCACACCGGCGGCCCGCGCCAGCTTGGCATGCTCGAACAGATGCAGCGCCTCGCCGTGAACCGGGATCAGCAGTTGCGGACGCACCCATGAAATCATGTCGCGCAGCTCGTCGCGGCGCGGATGGCCGGAGACATGGACGAGATGGGTGCGGTCGGTGATCACCTCGATGCCCTGCGTGATCAGCCCGTTGATGATTCCGCCCACCGCCTTCTCGTTGCCGGGAATGGTGCGCGAGGAGAAGATCACGCAGTCGCCCTTGTTCAGGGTGACCTGCGGATGGTCGTCATTGGCGATGCGCGACAGCGCCGCGCGCGGCTCACCCTGGCTTCCCGTGCACAGCGCCAGCACTTTGTCCGGCGGGAAATGGCCGTAGAGGTCGGCGCCGCGGAAAGCCTGCACGCCGTCGAGATAGCCGGTTTCGCGCGCCACCTGAACCACGCGCTCCATCGCGCGGCCGACCACGACGACCTCGCGTCCGGATGCCTTGGCGGCATCGGCGACGGCGCGCAGCCGGGCGACGTTGGAGGCAAAGGTGGTCACCGCGACCCGGCCCTTGGCGTTTTTCACCAGTTCGGTGATGTTCCTGGCGACTTCCATCTCCGACGGCGAGCGGCCTTCCCGTACCGCGTTGGTGGAATCGCCGATCAGCGCCAGCACGCCGGAATCGCCGAGTTCGCGCAGCCGCCGCTCGTCGGTCGGCACGCCGATGATCGGCGTCGGGTCGATTTTCCAGTCGCCGGTGTGCAGCACGGTGCCGACGGAGGTATGGATCGCCAGCGCATGGGACTCCGGAATCGAATGCGCCACCGGAACGAACTCGACGCTGAATGGCCCGATATCGATGCGGCCGCCCGACGGCACCACCGTGACCGGAATTTTCGGCGGATTGCGCTCGGAAGCGCATTTGGCCGCGAACAGCGCGGCGCTGAACTGGGTCGCGTAGATCGGGCATTTCAGCTTCGGCCACAGGTCCATGATGGCGCCGAAATGGTCTTCATGGGCGTGGGTCAGCACCAGGCCGACCAGGTTCTTTCGTTCTTTTTCCAAAAAGCGGATGTCCGGCATGATCAGGTCGATGCCGGGCAGATGCTCCTCGTCGCCAAAGGACACGCCGAGATCGACCGCCAGCCAGGACCGCTGATGCCGGTTGCCGAGGCCATAGATCGACAGGTTCATGCCGATCTCGCCGACGCCGCCGAGCGGCGCAAAGGTCAGTTCGTCCGGACGCGACATCAGACCGCCCCCGCCGACGCTGCCGAGCCGAAATAGACGTCGCCGGCCGATATCGGGACCCGATGGCCGTCCGCTTTGCGCACGATCAGGCAGCCCTGCTCGTCGATGGTGTCGAATATCCCCTCGACTGACGCGGCGCCCGTCTGGACCGCGACGGGCTGTCCCAGCCCGGCCGCCCGCTCCAGCCACAGCCGCCGGATTTCGCCAAAGCCCCGGCCATTGTCCCAGATGCCGCGGGACTCGGCCCAGGCGTCCGACAACTCGGCGAACAATTCCTCCGCGCCGATGTCGACACCAAGTGCCGCCAGCGAAGTCGCTGGCGTCGGCGTGCCCTCAGGCGCCGCCACGACGTTGGTGCCGATGCCGACCACGACGGCCAAGCGGTCACCCGCGACAGCCTCCGCTTCCAGCCCGATGCCAACGAGCTTTTTTCTCCCGGCCAGGACGTCGTTGGGCCATTTCAGCGAAAACTTCATATGTTCCGATCCCGCCGACCTCAGCGATGCTTCGATGCTTACTTTTTGCAGTGCCGTCTCGATTGCAAGTCCTGCGGCAAAACCCAGCGTCGCCGCAACCGCAGGCGCCACGTCGATTACTTCGAGGATGCTGCTCGCAAGATTTCCACGTGGAGCGATCCAGGGGCGATTCCGTCGTCCGCGCCCAGCCGTTTGCTCCGACGTCACGAACCACATCGGACCATACTCGCCATCGCGGGCCCGCGCCATGGCCTCCACGTTGGTCGAGCCAATGGAATCGAAGGCGGTAAGCCGGTAGCCCGCCGATACCGCTCGCGGACCGAGCTTGAAAGCCATTTAAAACAGCGACTTCGCCGCCGACGTCGCCACGCTCACCAGCGGCCCCGGATAGACGAAGAAGAAGATGTTGAAGAGGCCCGCGACCGCGAGCACCGTGCGCAATTCCATCCGCATCGGGTCGAGCTTGGCCAGCGGCTCGTCGAAATACATCACCTTGATGATGGTGAGATAGTAATAGGCGCCAACCACGCTGGCGACCACGCCGACCACGGCCAGCGTAAACAGGCCGGCTTTGATCGCGGCGACGAACACGTAGAATTTGCCGAAGAACCCCGCCAGCGGCGGAACGCCCGCCAGCGAGAACAGCAGCATGGCGAAGAAGAACGCCAGCAGCGGATTGGTGCGCGACAGCCCGGCGAAATCGCTGATGGTCTCGACGTGCTGGCCATTGCGCTTCATGGTCAGGATCACGGCAAAGGTGCCGAGCGTCATGGCGACGTAAATCGAGATATAGACCAGGACGCCCTGCGCGCCCTCGACGGTGCCGGCGGCAAGGCCGACCAGCGCAAAGCCCATATGGCCGATCGACGAATAGGCCATCAGGCGCTTGATGTTGGTCTGGCCGATGGCGGCGAACGAACCCAGCACCATCGAGGCGATCGCCACGAACACCACGATCTGCTGCCACTCCGAGACGATGCCCGGAAAGGCTGTCAGCGCCACGCGGGTGAACACCGCCAGGGCCGCGACCTTCGGCGCCGAGGCGAAGAACGCGGTGACCGGGGTCGGCGCCCCCTCATAGACGTCGGGCGTCCACATGTGGAACGGCACCGCCGACACCTTGAAGCAAAGCCCGGCCAGCAGGAACACCAGCCCGAACACGATTCCGATGCTGCCGGTCTTGGCAGTCGCGGCGATCCCGGCGAAACTGACGGTGCCGGTGAACCCGTAGATCAGCGAGGCGCCGTACAGCAGCATGCCCGACGACAGCGCGCCGAGCACGAAGTACTTCAGGCCGGCTTCGGTCGATTTGGCGTTGTCGCGGTTGCTGGCGGCGACCACGTAAAGCGCAAGACTCATTAGCTCGAGGCCGAGATAAAGCATGATCAGGTCGCCGGCCGAGATCAGCACCATCATGCCGAGCGTCGAGAGCAGCACCAGGATCGCGTATTCGAAGATCCGTCGCGACGGATCGGCCAAAAACTCTGCTGAGAGGATCAGCGTCGCCGCCGAGCCGATCAGCGCCAGGATCTTCAGGAAGCGGGCAAAATCGTCGACGATGAAACTGCCGCCGAAAGTGGTCAGCTTGCCGGCCGGCAGCATCAGCTCCAGCGCGCCGACGACCACCAGAAGGCCAACCGCAAGGCCAGTGACGAGCCTGGTCGTCTCCTTGCCATAGGCTCCCAGCATCAGCAGCGCCATGGCGCCGACCGCCAGCACCAACTCCGGCAGCACGGGCAGCAGTTGATATCCTGCAGTTTGAAAGCTCATGACGTTGTCCTGACCTGCTGCTGCGTTACTGCAGCAGCGCGGCTGCCTTCACGGCAGTGATCGCGGTGTTGTAGTTGTTGACGAGTTGCTGCACGGAGGCTGCCGACATATCGAGCACCGGCTTCGGATAGACGCCGAACAGGATGGTGAGAAACACCAGCGGCAGCAGCGTCAGGCTCTCCCGCAGCGTGAGATCCTTGATGCTGGCCAGCGACGGCTTTGTCAGCTTTCCGAACACGACCTTGCGATAGAGCCACAACGCATAGGCCGCCGACAGGATGACGCCGAGCGTTGCCGCTGCCGCTGTCGGGATCGAGACCTTGAAGGTGCCGATCAGCGTCAGGAACTCGCCGACGAATCCGGAAGTGCCGGGCAGACCGACATTGGCCATGGTGAACACCATGAACACGACGGCGTAGAGCGGCATCCGGTTGACCAGGCCGCCATAGGCGGCGATCTCGCGGGTATGCATGCGGTCGTAGACGATGCCGACGCAGAGGAACAGCGCGCCCGACACGATGCCGTGCGACACCATCTGGAACACGCCGCCGGCGACGCCCTGGGTGGTACCGGCGAAAATGCCCATGGTGACGAAGCCCATATGGGCGACCGACGAATAGGCGATCAGCTTCTTGATGTCTTCCTGCATCAACGCCACCAGCGAGGTGTAGATGATGGCGATGACCGACATCCCGAAGATCAGCGGCGCGAAATCATGCGAGGCCAGCGGGAACATCGGC
Organism: Hyphomicrobiales bacterium; assembly: GCA_038212905.1. Lineage (GTDB taxonomy): Bacteria > Pseudomonadota > Alphaproteobacteria > Rhizobiales > Xanthobacteraceae > Bradyrhizobium. Next base: position 2,892 of record JBBQUA010000039.1, on the reverse strand, counting down.
AGCGAGAAGCGCAGGAAACCGTAGCCGCCCATCTTCAGCAGGATCGCGGCCAGCACCACCGAGCCCGCGGTCGGCGCCTCGACATGCGCGTCGGGCAGCCAGGTGTGCACCGGCCACATCGGCATCTTCACTGCGAACGAGGCAAAGAACGCCAGCCACGCCCAGGTCTGCAAATTGCGCGGCACCGCGGTGTGCATCAGGGTCGGAATGTCTGTGGTGCCGGCGTTCCAGTACAGCGCCATGATCGCCAACAGCATCAAGACCGAGCCGAGCAGCGTGTAGAGGAAGAACTTGAAGGACGCGTAGACCCGGCGCGGGCCACCCCACACCCCGATGATCAGAAACATCGGGATCAGGCCGCCCTCGAAGAACAAATAAAACAGCACGAGATCGAGCGCGGAGAAGGTGCCGATCATCAGCGTTTCCAAAAGCAGGAACGCCATCATGTATTCGCGCACCCGCATCGTGATCGATTTCCAGCTCGCGATGATGCAGAACGGCATCAGGGCGGTGGTCAGGATCACGAACGGTAGCGAAATGCCGTCGACACCCATGTGATAGGTGATGCCGCTGGCGAGCCACTGCGCCTTCTCGACGAACTGGAAGTCCGGCTGCGCGGCGTCGAAGCGCCACACCAGGATCAGCGACACCGCGAAAGTGATCAGCGTGGTCCACAGCGCGATCCAGCGCGCGTTGCGCCGCGCGGCTTCGTCGTCGCCGCGACAGAGATAGACCAGCAGCGCGCCGACCACCGGCAGGAAGGTGACGACCGAAAGAATGGGCCAGCTAGACATCAGTGGGCCCCCGCGCCGAACATGAACCAGGTGATCAGACCGGCGACCCCGATCAGCATCGCGAAGGCGTAGTGATAGAGGTAGCCGGTCTGGATTTTCACCACGTTGCGGGTGACATCGAGCACCCGCGCCGAGACGCCGTCGGGACCGAATCCGTCAATGACGTAACCGTCGCCCTTCTTCCACAGGAAGCGGCCGAGCCACTTGGTCGGCCGGACGAAGATGAGATCGTAGAGCTCGTCGAAGTACCATTTGTTGAGCAGGAACTGGTAGAGCATCTGGTGCTGGTTTGCGAGTTCCACCGGAAGATAGGGCCGCCGGATATAGAACATCCACGACACCACGAAGCCCAATGCCATCATCACCGTCGGCAGGAACGCGATGGCCTGCGGGACGTGGTGCATCTCGTCGATGATCCCGGGATGCATCTTGACGGAGTCGCGGAAGAATTCCGCCACGCCGTGACCGGCGAACAGCTCCTTGAACGGGAAGCCGGCGAGGATCGATCCGGCGGCAAGAATGCCGATCGGGACCAGCATCCACAACGGCGCCTCGTGCGCGGCCTCATAGTGCTCCTGGTTGTGCGGCTCGCCATGGAAGGTCTTGAAGATCAAACGCCATGAATAGAACGAGGTCAGCCCCGCCGCGATCACGGTCATCAGGAAGCCGTAGAACGCGAACGGATTGTGCGAGACGAACGCGGATTCGATGATCGCGTCCTTGGAAAAATAGCCGGCCGTGAGCGGAAAGCCGGTCAGCGCCAGCGTGCCGATCACCATCACGATGTAGGTGAAAGGAATCTTGTCCTTCAGCCCGCCCATGTTGCGGATGTCCTGCTCGTGATGCATCGCGTAGATCACCGAGCCCGAACCCAAAAACAACAGCGCCTTGAAGAAGGCGTGCGTGAACAGATGGAACATGCCGACCGAATAGGCCCCCGCCCCCATCGCCACGAACATGTAGCCGAGCTGCGAACAGGTCGAATACGCCACGATGCGCTTGATGTCGTTCTGCACGAGACCGACGGTGGCGGCGAAGAAGGCGGTGGTGGCGCCGAAGAACATCACCGCGGCCTGCGCGTTCGGGGCGAGCTCGAACAGCGGCGACAGCCGCGCCACCATGAAGACACCGGCAGTGACCATGGTCGCGGCGTGGATCAGCGCCGAAACCGGCGTCGGGCCTTCCATGGCGTCCGGCAGCCAGGTGTGAAGCAGGAACTGGGCCGATTTGCCCATCGCACCCATGAACAGCAACAGGCAGATCAGCGTCAGCGCATCGGCGTGCCAGCCGAAGAAGTCGATGGTCTTGCCGACCTGGCCCGGCGCGCCGGCGAAGATCGTCTCGAAGTCTGTCGAGCCGATCAGCATGAAGATCGCGAAGATGCCGAGCGCAAAACCGAAATCGCCGACCCGGTTGACCACGAAGGCCTTGATGGCGGCGGCGTTGGCCGACGGCTTCTGGTACCAGAACCCGATCAGCAGATAGCTTGCGAGTCCGACGCCTTCCCAGCCGAAGAACAGCTGCACCAGATTGTCCGAGGTCACCAGCATTAACATCGCGAAGGTGAACAGCGAGAGATAGGCAAAGAACCGCGGCCGGTGCGGATCCTCGTCCATGTAACCGATGGAATAGAGGTGCACGAGCGACGACACGGTGTTGACCACCACCAGCATCACGGCGGTCAGCGTGTCGACCCGCAGCGCCCACGCGATCTGCAGGTCGCCGGAATTGATCCAGGTGAACAGCGCGATGCGCACGTCATGGTGCATGAAGCCGACATCGACCAGAGCGACCCAGGACAGCGCGGCAGAAACCAGCAGCAATCCAGTCGTGATCAACTCGGCCGCGCGCGAGCCCGCTGCCGGCGGTTCGGCCGCATGATGGTCATCATGGCCGTGATCGTCATGGGCATCCGACGCATGGGTATGGGATTGGGCGCCGTGACCATGGCCGTCATCGTGATGCTCGACCGCATCGCCGCTCGGGTTGCGCGCATGCGCACCGAAGATAGCGATCAGGCCCGCGAGAACAGCGCCGATCAGCGGCAGAAAGACGATTGCCTGGATCATTTCGCGCGCTAACCCTTCATCAGATTGAC
>JBBQUA010000038.1:0-28342 GCA_038212905.1 Hyphomicrobiales bacterium | reverse complement strand
CAAGTCGCGGCCTGAGAGGTATTCACGGGGCTGACCCGCGTGGCGCCGATGTTGACGGCGCGCCACGGTCGCCCTACCAAAACTTGCCTGCAGAACGCGCCGGAACGAACGAGACATGCCATGGCCAATGAAACCGCAACGCTCGCCGCCTATGTCGCCAACGTGAAATTCGACGATATTCCGCACGAGGTGCTGGCGCGCGCCAAGGTGCTGACGCTGGATTTTCTCGGCAGCGCGATCCGGGCGAGGCGCGACGCCGAATCCACGCCGTCGCTGCTCAAGATGCTGGAAGCGCTCGCGCTCGACGGGAAGGGCGACTCCACCGTGTTCGGCGACAGCAAGACCTGGACGCCGGCGGTGGCGGCGCTGCTCAACGGCGCACTCGGCCACTCCCTCGACTTCGACGACACGCACGCCGATTCCTCGCTGCATGCGAGCGCGCCGGTGGTGCCCTCCGCATTCGCGATCGGCGAGATGGTCGGAGCCTCCGGCCGCGACGTGCTGACCGCGATCGTCGCCGGCTATGAGGTGTGCTGCCGGCTCGGCAACGCGCTAGATCCGACCTCGCATTACGCGCGCGGCTTTCATCCCACCGCGACCGCCGGCACCTATGGCGCGGCAGCGGCGGCGGCCAAACTGTTCGGACTATCGAAAGAGCAGATCATCGCCGCGTTCGGCGTCTCCGGCAGCCAGGCCGCGGGCTCGCTGCAGTTTCTGGTCAACGGCGCCTGGAACAAGCGCTACCAGGTCGGCGCCGCCGCAATGAACGGCGTGATCGCGGCCACGCTGGCGCGCAATGATTTCATCGGCTCGTCCGAATCGGTCGAGGGCAAGCACGGCCTGCTGGTCGGCTACAGCGACAACGCCCATCCGGACAAGGCGGTCGCCGGCCTCGGCGAGATCTACGAGACCATGAAGATCGGCGTCAAACCCTATCCGAGTTGCCGCTACACCCACGCCGCCCTCGACGCGCTGATCGCGATGCGCCGCGAGCACAATCTGACGCCGGACCAGATCAGCCGGGTCGAGATCGGGCTGCATCGCAACGGCATCACGCTGACCGGCGACGCCGCCACCAAGCGGCATCCGACCTCGATCGTCGGCGGCCAGTTCTCGATGTTTTTTACCGGCGCCGTTGCGCTCGATCAGGGGCGGTTTGGCTGGGACGATTATGAACGGCTCGGCGACGCCGCGGTCGATGCGCTGGCGGACAAGTTCGATGTGGTGCAGGATGATCGTCTGGAAATCGGCCGCACGCACCCGTTCGGCGCCCGTGTTTCGATCACCACCGAGGATGGCGTGCACGAGCGGCTCTATGCCGATCCCTCCGGCGAGCCGAATTCGTTTCCGGACGCGCAGGCGATGCAGCAGAAATTCTTGACGCTCGCCCGCCCGGTACTGAACGGCCGCGCCGATCAGTTCGCCGACGCCATCCTGTCGCTGGAAAAATTCGATCGCGTCGCGAAGGCGACGCAGCTGGGGCGGCAATAGCAGCGGCAGTTCTTCTCACCTCTCCCATCGGGAGAGGTCGAATTGCGAAGCAATTCGGGTGAGGGGTTACGACTTAAACGATAGACCGGCCCCCCTCACCCCAGCCCTCTCCCCACGGGAGAGGGGGCGCACCTCCGTCGCCGAGGCACTGAACTTCACTCGATCAAAGTTTTAGTTTCCGGCGGCGGCGTGAGCCTTGTTGCCGGTCGCCGCGACCACGTCCCTGACCAGCTCGAACACGCCATCGGCCTCCGGCGGCCAGTTTGGCGAACGGCCGAGCCGAACGATCACCAGCCGTTCGGAGGGAATGATGATCACATATTGTCCGATCGTTCCCTTGGCGAAGAAGGCATCGCGGGGCCAGCCGCGCTCGATCCGGTAGCTGGCGCCAAAGCTGTCGCCCTGATTGGTCCAGAAGCCGGCGCCCATGCCGACCCAGGCATTCGGCGTCGGAGAAGCCGAGTATTTCACCCAGCCCTCGGGGAGGATTCGCGTGTCTCCAGCGACGCCGTCATTGAGATAGAGCAGGCCAAACCGCGCCCAGTCGCGCGCGGACATCAGCATCTGGCTCGATCCTTCCGGCGTGCCCGCGGCGTCGAATTCGAGCGTCACATCGCGCATGCCGAGCGGGTCGAACAATTCCTGCCGCGCCAGCCGCAGCACGTCGGATGCGTGACCGCCCGCCGCATCGCGGATCAGGTGCGAGAGAATGACGGTGTTGCCGTCATTGTAATTCCAGGCGCTGCCGGGTGGCGTCTCGAGCGGAACGCTCTCGGCATAGGCCGCCATGTCGGCCTCCATGAATTTCATGCGATTGACCGGCTCCAGCACCGATGCGAGCGAGGCCGACAGCGAACTGCCGAGCGCCAGGCCCGCGGTATGCCGCAAGAGATGATCGAGCGTGATCGCTTGCCTGGGATCGCCGGGGCCTTGCCACGCGGCGACCGGCGCCGGCTGATCGAGCTTCAGTCTGCCCTTGCGCACGAGAATGCCCGTCAGCGCCGACATCACCGATTTGGTCGCGGAGAAGCCGAGGATCGGTGTCTCGACGCCATAGCCGTTCGCATAGCGCTCGGCGACGACACGGCCATTCTTCACCACCACAATCGCCTTGGTACGGCGGAATGGCGGCTGCTCGGGCTCCGCGAAGGCGCGGTCGAGGGCTGTGCTCAACAGCGGGCTCTGCGGCGCGACCACCGAAGAGCCGGCGATCTCCGGCGATAGCTGCTGCGGCGGTTTGGTTTCGGTCGCGGGCAGCCGGACGTCTGCGACCGCGCCACCGTGATCGAGATAGCAGCCAAGACCTTCGCGATAGACGGCGAGGCTGCGGCCAAGGCCCAGCAGCGTCACCGTGACATCCCTGCGCGCCCGGTCGACCCTGTAATTCAGGGCCCAGCCGATCAGGCCGGTGCCGGGCATCGCGGCCGTCGTTTCGGCGAATATGCTGGCGGGATCGGCACCGGACACAAACGTCTCCGAGCAGAGCACACTGGCGACGAAACCTGTCGCGACCCTGGAAATGTCGCGGGCCCGCACCGCCGTCAGAGCCAGAGCACTGAGGGCGGTGGTCGCGGCGAGGGTGAGAATTAGACGTCGTTTGGTCACGGGTTGCCTCCGGCATCACGCATGAGCGCGTTATCGGCCATCAGCCCGAACCAGCCAGCGTTGGCTCGCCGGATTCGAAATCGCGCTGGCCGAAACTGGAAGAGCCTCGCCGATTCCGAAAAACCGGAGCAATTACAACAGCCCGCGGATCAGGCGCTGATCTCGTTGAGCCTGCGATATTCCGATGGCGTGACACCTGTGGTGGCCTTGAAGGCCCGGTTGAACGGCCCGAGCGACTGAAAACCCGCATCCATGGCGATGGTGATTACGGGCACCCCGGCCTGTGATGGGTCCGCCAATGCGGCTTTTGCCTCCTCGATCCGGTGATTGTTGAGGAAGACGTTGAAATTGCGGTAGCCGAGCTGCCGATTGATCAGCCGCCGCAATCTGTATTCGGGCACGGCGAGCCTGGTCGCCAGCGTCCCGATGGTGATGCCGTCATGGCGATAGATGCGCTCGTCGGCCATCAGCCGCATCAGGCCATCGAGCAGTTTTCGGTCGGCGATATCAGGCTCGCTGGCAGGCGCGGCGGCGGCGCGAGGCGTTTCGGCCAAGGGAAATATCGTCTCGCCCTTGATGCGCAGCAGCGAACCGGCAAGGCCAATCACGACAGCCGCGAGAATGGCATGGTGCACGGTGTTGACTGCGCCGGTAGCGCCGGTGCCGGATACCAGGAGCTGCAATCCCGCATTGACCGCGGCATAGATCGCGGTCGCGACCACGACGAGCACCCGCAGGCGCCGCCGGTCCTCCACCAGATCGGCCGACCAGGACGCAATGGTCTGACCAACCGCGAGCCCGACGAAAGCCAGCGAAACCACGGTCATGGCGATGGCAGGAATTCGCGGGTCCATTAGATGCGCGGGCGCCAACACGAGACAATTGACGAGGCTCAGCGTCGCGACGGCGGCCCACGGCACGACATGCCAGCGGCGCAACTGAAACGCGTCGTCGAACAGTGCGCGGGCGAACAGCCAGAACACGACGGCGTTGGCGGTGGAGACCGCGATCAGGACCGCGTGCCACGGCGCCACCGGCGCAGCGAAGCCGGTCGTTGCCGTCAGTGCATGGGCCGCGGAGCCAAGCGCAAAAGCCGCCGCCAGCCAGCCGGCGGCAACGGCGCTGAGATCGCGCAACAGCAGCGCCGCCAGCACAACCAGCAGCGTTGTCGTCCCCGCGACCAGCGCTAGATCGATCTGCGACAGCATGAGCTCACGATTTCCCGGATGGCCACGACACGACTGAATCTAACGCCAGCCATCGCCGGTTTCAATTCACAGCAGCCGGCGCGCCCTGCCATCGCAAGCCTTTTCATCATGAGGCTTGCCATTTGTCGCGCGACGTTACCCAGACATCCGCGACATGGCCGAACAATTCGATCTCGCGGTCCTTTTCGGCTCCGAGCCGCCGCGCCACGCCTTGCGATGCGGTGTTCTCGCGGTCGATGCAATGGATCACCCGCTCGATCTCGAAGGTGGCAAAGGCCCAGTCGATCGACGCGCGCGCCGCCTCGACGGCGTAACCCTTGCCCTGGGCTTGGCTGGCAATTCCCCAGCCGATTTCAAAATCCGGCCAGGCCGGCGGAAACCACGGCCCGACCCGGCCGATGAATTTTCCGCTGCTCTTTTCCTCGACCGCGAACATGCCGGCGCCGTGCAGCGACCAGTGCCCGGCCATGACAACGGTGTGACGCCAGCCCGTCATCTCGTCGATCACGGGGTTACCATCGACGGTGATGAACCGCGCGGTCAAGGGATCGGCCAGCATCGCCGTGTATGGCGCGATATCGGCGCTGCACCATTGCCGCAGTCTCAGACGCGCGGTCTCGACCACGGGCCCGTTCGGTTGCGCAAGTGTAACACCTGGCTTGAGGGGAGCAATCATCACCGTTTCCACTTTCATGGAACAGTATCCGCCACCCGATGTCAGGCAGCAAGTGCGGCGCGGATCATCTGGGCAAGGTCCGACTTGCGATAGGGCTTGGCGAGCAGCAACACACCCGCGTCGAGGTGACCGTGATGAATGATGGTCTCGTTGGAATAGCCTGACGTGAACAACACCTTCAGCGAGGATCTTCGTTGCAGTGCTGCGTCCGCCAGTTGGCGGCCGTTCATCGATCCCGGCATGATCATATCGGTGAACAGCAGATCGACTTTCTGCGGACCATCGATAACGACCATGGCTTCCCTGGCATTGACCGCCGCCAGTGTGGCGTAGCCCAGGCTTTGAATCTGGCCGATCACGAAGGTTCGCACCAGATCATCATCCTCAACGACCAATATCGTCTCGTGGCCGCCCTCAACGTTTGGCTCGATCGCCAACTCGGTGGCCGGAGCGACGCCTGTCGCTTGAGGCAGGTAGATTCTCACCGTGGTGCCGTGGCCTTCCTCGCTGTAGATCTTGATGTGTCCATTGGACTGCTTGACGAATCCATAGACCATGCTGAGGCCGAGACCTGACCCCTTATCGACGTCCTTGGTGGTGAAGAAGGGTTCGAACACATTGTTCAGGATCGCGGCGGGAATGCCGTGCCCGGAATCGGTCACCGCGACCAGCACATAGTTCCCGGCGGCGACATCGCTGTTCGTGCTGACGTAGTCCTCGTCGAGGAGGACGTTGCAGGTCTCGATGGTGAGTTTGCCGCCATCCGGCATCGCGTCGCGGGCGTTGAGCGCGAGATTGAGAACCGCATTGCTGAGCTGGCTGGGATCGATCAGCGCGCGCGACGTGTCACCGGCGAGCACCATGTGGATCTCGATTTGCTCGCCGAGCGTCGGCCGCAGCAGATTGGCCACCTGGGTCACCAGTGAATTGACGTCGACCTCACGTGGCTGCAGCGGCTGCTTGCGAGCGACGGCGAGCAGCCGCTGGGTCAGATCGGCGCCGCGGGCCGCGGCGTCGTCGATCATTTTCGCGACCGCCAGAAGCTCGGGCCGGTCGGCGACGGCCTCGGCGAGGATCTCGATGGTTCCGGTAATGACGGTAAGAATATTGTTGAGGTCGTGAGCCACGCCGCCGGTCAATTGACCGACCGCTTCCATCTTCTGGGCCTGCTGAAGCTGCAGGTCGGTGACGTTCTTCTCGTAGAGCAACCGGTCCTTTTCCTCGACAAGGGCCTTCATCTGATCGACGGTAGCCTGGAGGGCCAAGCCGCGGGCAGCGGTCGAGACCGCTTCGGCCAGCACGTTGGCGAACCCCGTCAGAAAATTGATGTCGTACTGGTCGTAATCGTGCTGCTTGTCGTTGTCGATCTCGAGGATCCCGTACGGCAGATCGTCGGCGCCCTTGATGATGACGTCGATGATCGAGACGATGCCGTGCGCTCGGTAAAATGGCGGCAGCTTGAAGCCGGCGACATCTTGCAGGTCGTCGATGATCGACGGCAGGCCAGTGGTGAAGGCGCGCCCCTGCGGCGAACTCATGTCGGCTCGCGACACTACGTTGCCAACCACGCCATCCTGCCAGCCATGGCCGGCGACGATGAGCAAATCGTTCTCCTCGGGGCGGTAGCGGCAGACCTTGCTGAAGGGAACGCTGAGGCCATCGGCACAGACCCGGACCGCTTCGGCGAGGATTTTGTCCAGATCCCGCTCGCGCAGCGCGAAACTGCCGAATCGGGCGATCGCAGCCTGCTGGCGAAGCAGTTTCTGGACGTGTGCGGCGGCGTCGGTCATGCGGGCGGTTCGACTGCGTTGTCGCGGATGGCCAGAATCAATTTGGGCTGGCGGGAACCCGACTTATATCCGTAGATTCACGGGATCCGAACGGTCGCAGCGTCGCAGTACGCTTATCTGCCATGCAGCCTGCCAAATATGAGCAATTTTGACCATAGGGGACGCGCGGTCGGCTGGGCTGTGCCACGCAATAGCGTTGAATTTGCGTCGGTTCGTTGACGTCGGGTTTTGCCCCGATCCTGACGTCCTGCATCAAACCCGAGCACGCTGCGCGCGGGGGGTGGCGACTTGTCACTGCGGCGCTGGGGCAAGATAATGGTCAAAACCATCCCGGAGACTTCATGAGCTGGCATCCATCCGACGATCCCGTTCTCGGCGATCCCCTCTCCTGCGACGCACTCGAACTTGTCATCGTGCCGCGCACCCGCGACCTCGGCGATGGATTCGAGGTGCGCCGCGCGCTACCGCATGGCAAGCGGCAGATGGTCGGCCCCTTCATCTTCTTCGACCATTTCGGGCCGGTGCAGTTCATGTCCGGCAAGGGCATGGATGTTCGTCCGCATCCGCATATCGGGCTCGCCACCGTCACCTATCTGTTCGACGGCAGCATCATGCACCGCGACAGCGAGGGCAATATCAGGGAAATCCAGCCCGGCGCCATGAACCTGATGACCGCCGGACGCGGCATCGCGCATTCCGAGCGGACGCCGGACGTGCAGCGGGCGAGCGGCCAGCGGATGCTGGGCCTGCAGAGCTGGATCGCATTGCCGGCCGGCTCGGAGGAAATCGCGCCGTCGTTTCAGCATTACGCCGCCGCCGACCTGCCGACGGTCAGCGACAGCGGCTTCACCGCCCGGGTGATCGCGGGCAGTGCGTTCGGCGTGAAATCGCCGGTGACGATGGTGTCCCCGTGGTTCTACACCGAGGTCACGGCGCAGACCGGCATCCGCGTGCCGCTGGATCCTGACCATGAGGAACGCGCGATTTACGTGGTCGATGGCGAAATCGAGATCGCGGGCGATCGCTACGAGGGGCCACGGCTGCTGATCTTCCGGCCGGGCGACCGCATCACGGTCAACACGATCAGACCGACCCGGATGATGTTTCTCGGCGGCGACGCGCTGGAAGGACCCCGCCATCTCTGGTGGAATTTCGTCTCCTCCAGCAAGGAGCGGATCGAGCAGGCCAAGCAGGACTGGAAAACCGGTCGTTTTGCCCATGTTCCCAACGAGCATGAGTTCATTCCGCTGCCGGAGTGAGCTATCCCCTTTTCTTTGTCGATGCCCGTGCCTCGCGCGGCATGACGCCGTTTTGAAAGCCTGACCGATGACCACCATGCTCGCCAGCGACCTGCCCCTTCCCCGGATTGGGCGCGGCAAGGTTCGCGATATCTACGACGCAGGCCGCGACCGCGTGCTGCTGCTGACCACCGACCGCATCAGCGCGTTCGACGTCGTGATGGCCGAAACCATCCCGATGAAGGGCGCGGTGCTGACGCAAATCAGCGCCTGGTGGTTCGCACAGCTCGAAGGCGTGGTGCATCACCACATGATTAGCGCCGACGCCGACGCCATCATGTCAGAGGTGCCGGAGCTGCAGGGCCACCGCGCCTCGCTCGCCGGACGGGCGATGCTGTGCCAGCGCACCACGGTATTCCCGATCGAATGCGTGGTCCGTGGCTACATCTCCGGTTCGGCCTGGAAGGAATACGCCGCACTGGGTACGCTGGCCGGCGAAAAACTCCCCTCCGGCCTGCTGGAGAGCGCGAAACTGGAGCCCGCGATCTTCAGTCCGGCCACCAAGGCCGAGACCGGTCACGATGAGAACATCACGATCGCGCGCATGCGCGAGGTTTTGGGCGACGAAGTCGCCTACGAGCTGGAGAGCATGAGCCGCGCCGTCTATACGCTCGGCGAAAAAATCGCCCGCGAACAGGGCATCATCATCGCCGACACCAAGTTTGAATTCGGCCGTGACAAGGACGGCCGGATCATCCTGATCGACGAGGTAATGACCCCCGACAGTTCGCGATTCTGGGCGGCGGATGCCTACCAACCCGGCCAGCCGCAACCGAGTTTCGACAAGCAGCCGCTGCGCGATTACCTCGATGTCGAGCGTCGCGCCGGCCGCTGGAACGGCGACGCGCCGCCGCCGCCGCTGCCCGCCAGCGTGGTGGACGCCACCAGCAAACGCTACCTTGAAGCCTACCGCCGCGTGACGGGCAGTGAGCTCGCTGTGTGAACTCGTCATTGCGAGGAGCGTAGCGACGAAGCAATCCATACTTGCTTTGCTTCCGCATGGATTGCTCCGCGGAGCCTGTCATCGGGCGCGCATTCGCGCGACCCGTTGGCTCGCAATGATGTCGTGGGACCTGGGGATTGCTCAAGCGCCGCATCTGATGCGAAGCTCCGTGCAACTCTGGAGAAACAGGGAGCACCGCCATGACCGAGGCCGATACAGTTCTTGTCGAACGTGATGGACCGGTGACCATCGTCTCCATCAATCGCCCGCATTGCCGCAACGCCGTCGATGGCGCCACCGCGCGGAAGCTGTTCGATGCTTTCCTCGCTTTCGACGCCGACACCGAGGCGTCGGTCGCGGTGTTCACCGGCACCGGCGGCTATTTCTGCGCCGGCGCCGACCTCAAGGCGGTGGCCTCGGGCGACCCCAACAAGAAACGCGAGATCGGCGGTCATGATTCGATTGCCCCGATGGGGCCGAGCCGGCTGCGGCTGTCGAAGCCGGTCATCGCGGCAGTGGAAGGTTTTGCGGTGGCCGGCGGCATGGAGCTGGCGCTGTGGGCCGACATGCGCGTGGTCGCCGAGGACGCCACTTTCGGCATCTTTTGCCGCCGTTTCGGGGTGCCTTTGATCGATCTCGGCACCATCCGGCTGCCGCGGCTGATCGGGCATTCGCAGGCGATCGATCTCATTTTGACCGGACGCCCCGTCGCCGGGCCCGAGGCGCTGCGCATGGGCCTTGCCAACCGCCTGGTGCCCAGCGGCGAAACCCGCGCGCAGGCGATTGCGCTGGCCAGGGAGATCGCGGCCTTTCCGCAAACCTGCCTGCGCGCCGACCGGCTTTCGGCGCTGCGGCAGTGGGACCTTGAGGAGGAAGACGCCATCGCCAATGAAATGCGCGGCGGCCTTGCCGTGATCGCCTCGGGCGAAACGCTGTCCGGCGCGGCGCGGTTTGCCTCCGGCGTCGGACGGCATGGCGCGTTTGGCGGGGGCAAGGCAGGTTGAAGGCAGGTTGACGAATTTCGTCCTCAGGCGCTCGTCGGAACGGAATGCTGACAGATTGCGCGCAATAATCCATCGCGACTTCGCTCTGTCACAACAATGTTGTGTCCCGCCGCGCCGCAGTCGTCTACGACTGACATTGGGTGGTGGGGACAAGTTCGCGCGTGGTCAATGGTTCTTCAGGTTTTGGTCCGAGGGCACGGACGGCGCTCAACGATGTCCTCGGCGGCACGGCTGCCAGCTTTCTGACCATCACGTTCGGATTATCCTATTCGCTGCTGATCTTCGCGGGCCCCCTGGCGCCCTATCTGTCCTATGGACTCGCCGCGACGTTCATCGCATCGGCGGTTCTCGCGGCCGTTCTCGCGCTCCGAAGTTCATTGTCGTTCGCGATCGGGGCTCCGGAGACCTCCACCGCCGCGATGTCCGGAATATTGGCTTCGTCGCTGGTCGAACGCCTGGTGGCGGCTGATCCGACCGCTCCGCTGCTCGCGCCCGTCATCATTACCCTGGCGCTCGCCAGCCTCGTCACGGGCATCGTGCTCTGCGGCTTCGGCATCACGCGGATGGGCCGGGCGATCCGCTACGTGCCCTACCCCGTGGTCGGTGGATTTCTCGGCGCGACCGGCTGCCTGATCCTGCTGGGCGCCATCCGCGTCATCACCGGTCACCGCCTGCAATTCGGTGCGCTCGACCAGTTCGCCAATCTTTCGGCGCTGTTCGAACTGGCGGCGGCCTGCGCCATGGCCCTGGTGCTCTATCTGACCTGGCACCGTTCCCGCAGCCCGTTTGGACTGCCGATCATCATTTTCGGCGGTGTCATTGTCGCACATGTTGGCTTCTGGCTGTTTGACGCCCCGTTGGCCGAGTGGACGTTTCAGCCGCCGCGGAGCGTCGAGTTCATGCTGCCGTGGAGCGTAACGGAAATCGGCCGCTATCCGTGGGTGACGCTGCTCGACGTCAGCGGCGCTTTCGTCGCCGTCATCTTCGTGACGGCAGTCAGCACCTTGTTCAACACCACCGGCATCGAGGTGGCCTTGCACCGCGAGGCCGATCTGGAGCGCGAGCTGAATGTCACCGGCCTCGCCAACATGCTGTCGGGCGCATTGGGAGGCTATACCGGCTGCATTTCGATGAGCCGGACCATCCTCAACTTCAACAGCGGTGGCAGCGGCCGGCTCTCAGGGCTGACGGCCGCCGCGATCTCGTTGCTGATGCTGTACGCGGCTCCGGCCGTGCTCGGCTTCATGCCGAAATTCGTGCTCGGCGGCCTCCTGATCTATCTCGGCGCCGACCTGCTGCACAAATGGATCGTTCTGTCGCGGCGACAGCTATCGAAGACCGAGTACGTGTCGCTGCTGGCGATTATCGTCATCATCATGCAATGGGGCTTCATCGCCGGCATCCTGATCGGCACCGTGATCGGCTGCGCGACATTCGCACTGAGCGCATCGCGAATCGCCTCGATCAAGTTCAGTTTTGACGGCTCGGAGTACCGCAGTTCGCTGGATCGCTCGCGCGACGATCAGGCCGTGCTTGCCGCACATGGAGGCAAGATCCAGGGCCTGAACCTGCAGAGCTATCTGTTCTTCGGCTCTGCCAACCGGCTGTACCAGCACGTCAAGGCGCTGCTGGCGCACCATCCGGAATGCCGGTTTCTGGTGTTCGACTTCAAGCTCGTCACTGGCATCGATTCGTCAGCCGCCTACAGTTTTGCGCAGATCAAGCGCGCCGCGCTCGATCTGGGTATCAGGCTGGTGCTGGTGCACCTTTCGCCGGCAGTGGAAAAGGCGCTGCGGTCCAGCGGATTCATTGCGGACGAGGTCAGCATCGTGCCCGAACTGGATCATGCGCTGGAGTGGTGCGAGAACGAGATCATTGCGCAGCACCAGGACATCGCGAAGGAAGAAGCCTCCTTACGCGACTGGTTCGCCCAGATTCTCGGCACCGAGCAGGACGCGGCGTCTTTGATTCATCGCTGCCAGCGTATCGAGGTCGACGCCGGCGAGACCATTGTTCGCGCCGGCGATGCCGCCGACTCCATGCATTTCATCCTGGATGGACGCGTCGGCATCATGATCCCGGCGGATCAGGGACGCACCACCCGGGTGCGAAGCCTCGGCCGTTACACCACCATCGGTGAGATGGGCCTCGTCTCGCGCGCGCCTCGCAACGCCACGATCGAGGCCGAAGTCGCCAGCATTCTCTATGTGCTGGACGTCAAACAATTCGAGGCCATCAAGGCCGACGATCCCGCGCTCAGCCAGAAGCTGCTGACCTATTTCGTCTCGGTCATGGGCGAGCGGCTGACCTTCGCCAATCGCACGATCGCGGTGCTGCGGCGCTAGAGCGCTTTCCAGTTCGCTATCTTCTCCCCTCCACGCGCAAGAGCGCGTGGAGGGGAGAAGTCAACTTTAACGCGCGGAATCGTAGGCGCTGACGATTACCTTCGCGGCCTTCTGCAATTGAGCAAGAGAGTTACCCGGCTGATAAAGCGCGGTGCCGATACCAAACCCCGTTACGCCTGCCGCGAACCAGTCCGCGAAGTTCGCCGGACCCGCGCCGCCGACAGCATAGACCGCGGTTTGCTCCGGCAGGACGGCGCGCATCGCCTTGACGCCGGCAGGACCCACCACCGAGCACGGGAAAATCTTCAGGCCGTCGGCACCCGCCTTCAGCGCGGCAAAGCATTCCGACGGCGTCAGCACCCCCGGCCACGAAGTCATTTTCAACAACTTGGTCTCGCGGACAATTTCTGCGTCAAAATTGGGCGAAACGACAATTTTCCCGCCGGCATTGGCAACGTCACGGACTTGCTGCGCCGTCAGCACGGTCCCCGCCCCGATGGTCGCGGCAGAGCCGAACCTCTTCGCCAGCATGGCAATGCTTTGAAATGGTCGCGGCGAGTTCAGTGGAATTTCGATTGTCGTGAGGCCGGCCTCGATCAGCACCTCGCAAGCCTGCTCCGCCTCTTCGGGAGTTATGCCGCGCAGGATTGCAATGATGTTGCGCTTCATCCAAAACTCCTCGCAATTTGCGCGTATGCCGATTTCAGGCCGGCCAAGGTGACCCCGGAAGCATTGATGATGCGCGGTGAGCGGCCAAGCGTCCGGAGGCCTTCAAGATACAGGTCGGATTGCGCACCATTTCCGACGATAACCGGGCTCTGATCGAACCAGTAGCTCTGGGCCGCAGCAAGCTCCGCGCCGATCAGCAGCCCCGATAGCCGCCCCTTGGCGGTCGCCGCCTCCAGCCCAGAGACCAGATTCCCGGCGCGAATTGAGAAGAGTTGCCCGGCAAAGCTGGCCGGTTCGGTCATCATCAGCTGAATGCTGCGCGCGAATTCAATCCCGTTCGACCCGGCGCCATCCAGGCTATGCCGCAATACGGACTGCCGGGAAAGCAGGCTGAACAGTTCGCCGGTCATGAAGGTTTTGAAGTCGACGATTTCGCCCGCGCTGATCCGCACCCATTTCGTGTGTGTGCCGGGCAGACACAGCACGCCCTCGAATGACGGGTCCGCCGACAATATCCCTGCGATCTGCGTTTCCTCACCGCGCATGACATCGGGAGCGGGCGTGGTCTGCTTGATTCCGCCCAGAATAAACACGCGCAATCGCTGGTCGCGCGTGTCAGGCCGGCCGATCGCCTCCGGGAATACAGGCTTGCACGGCGTCTCCGAATAGGGAACCTCGAGCCAGCCCTGACGTGCGCCGACCATGCCGCAGGCGACGACGGGGATTTGACGATCCCTGGGCAACCAGTCGCCGATCAACTCGATCAGTGCCGGCTCGAAGCCGGACCGATCAAGTTTTGCCATCCCTTTATCGGATGAGGCCTCAGCGACAAGCCCGCCATTGGCGTCGACACCCCAGACTCTCAGGTTGGAGGTGCCCCAATCAACGGCGATCCAAACGATGTCCTTCATGGAAGCTGGCGGGCTAGATCCCCGCCATCATCACGTATTTGATCTCGACATACTCTTCCATGCCGTGATGCGAACCTTCGCGTCCCAGGCCTGATTCCTTGACGCCGCCGAACGGGGCAACCTCAGTCGTGATCAGGCCGGTGTTGACGCCGACCATGCCGGACTCCAGCGCTTCGGCGACCCGCCAGACCCGGCCGAGATCGCGCGAATAGAAATACGAGGCGAGGCCGAACGGCGATGCATTGCATTTCGCGATGACGTCGGCCTCGTCCTTGAAGCGGAACACCGGCGCCAGCGGCCCAAACGTCTCTTCATGCGCGACCAGCGCGTCGGGCGCGACATTGGACAGCACCGTCGGCTCGAAGAAGCTGCCGCCGAGCGCGTGGCGCTTGCCGCCGGTGACGATCTTCGCACCGCCCTTGACCGCGTCGGCAATGTGTTTTTCGACCTTGTCGATCGCGTCCATGTTGATCAGCGGCCCCTGGGTCACGCCGGCTTCGGTGCCGTCGCCGATTTTCATCGCTGCTACTTTCTTCGACAGCTTTTCGACGAACTGGTCGTAGATGCCTTCCTGGGCATAGATGCGGTTGGCGCAGACGCAGGTCTGGCCCATGTTGCGGTATTTCGAGACCATGGCGCCTTCGACGGCGGCGTCGATATCGGCATCGTCAAATACCACGAACGGCGCGTTGCCGCCGAGTTCGAGCCCGAGCTTCTTCACGCCGACCGCGGCCTGCTGGTACAGGATTTTTCCGACTTCGGTCGAGCCGGTAAAACCGACGAAGCGCACCGCGGGATGTTCGCACAGCACCTTGCCGATCGCCGACGAATTGCCGGTGAGGATATTGAACACGCCCTTGGGCACGCCGGCCTTTTCCGCCAGCGCCACCAGCGCCAGCGCGGTGAGCGGCGTCTCGTTGGCGGGTTTCAAGACCACGGTGCAGCCGGCGGCCAGCGCCGGCGAGACTTTTCGGGTGATCATCGAGCAGGGAAAATTCCACGGCGTGATCGCGCCGCAGACCCCGATCGGCTGCTTGATCGCCAGCAGCCGCGCATCCGGCCGTTGCGTCGGAATGGTTTCGCCATAGACGCGGCGCGCCTCCTCGGCGAAGAACTCGACATAGGCGCCGCCGATGTCGACTTCGCCGAGCGCTTCCGCCAGCGGCTTGCCCTGCTCGGAAGTGAGGATCAGCGCGAGATCCTCGCGGTTGGCGATGATCAGGTCGAACCATTTGCGCAGGATATTGGAGCGCTGTTTTGCCGTGAACCTGGCCCAGGCCGGAAACGCGCGCTCGGCGGCTTCCACGGCCTGTGTCGCCTCCGCGGTGCTCAGCTTCGGAACCTTGGTCAGTTCGACGCCGTTGACCGGATTGGTCACGGGATTGGCCGGGGTGCCGGTCCAGGCGCCGTCGATGTAGCACTGCTCGCGCAGCAGCGAAGGGTCCTTCAGGCGGGCGCGCAACGAAGGCGTAGAGGACGAGGTGGCGCGGGCTGCGGCGGCGGTCGGGGTCATGGCGTTACTCCTGAGGGATGCTTCTTGGCCTTGGAGCCGAATATAGGCGCAAACGCGCCGGGATGCATCGGGTACCCAGTCAACCCTGCTCGTCATTCCGGGGCGATGCGAAGCATCGAACCTCAGATGCGCAATTGCGCACCGGGGAATCCCAGGATTCCGGGTCTGGTCCTTCGGACCATCCCGGAATGACGTGGGTTCAAATCAGGCCGCGCCGCTCATATAGGTTTCGCGGCGGCCGATCATGCGCTCGGCGGCGGCCTTGGCGGCGGCCCTGGAGGACGTGGCGCAGGTGCGGTATTCGAGATCCGGCGTGTTGGCGGGACGGCGCCCGAACCAGGATTTTGAACCGAGCGACAACAGCGCCAGCGCCTGAGCCAGATTATCGACCGCGCCGAACGAGTGCAGCGCGCCGGTACCGGCAACACGCACTTCATAGATGCCCGGGCTGATCGGTGCTTCGAGATTTTCGCCGCGCCCGGCCCGGGGGTACCGCTTCCATTCACTCCAGGTCGAGATCATCTTTGCCCCCTCGTAATCAAGAAAAGTCGCTACCAATTGCATCAAAATGGACGGCTGGCAGCATCAAATTCCGCTGCGTTTCAAACACTTTATTGTCAAAAAGTTCCGCGGCGCGCGCAATTTAATATAGCGCGGATATCAGGGGTGGTCATCGGAATTGCAACCCGTTCACCGCAAAATCTGACCTTGTGTTGCCGTCCGGCCCCGCCTCAGCCTATGGGCCAGCGCCCATTCCTTGTCGCACCCGCCATCATCACGAGCGCGCGATCCCCGCCCCGGTCCGCGGCACACGCTTGCCGGAAGCGGGCGACGGGAGGAAGATCAGGCACTTCAAGCAACAATAAATCGGGAGGTGAACCATGCAAAGCCAAGCTCAGATCGATCAGCTGCTGCGCCGGATGTGCGACGCCAAGGAGATTCCCGGCGTGGTCGCAATGGCGGCCAACGGCAATGAGGTGCTCTACCAGGGCGCGTTCGGCAAACGCGACCTGGCCAAAGACGACGCCAAGGACAACGACATGACGACCGACAGCGTGTTCTGGATCGCGTCGATGACCAAGGCCATCACCACGGCGGCCGGCATGCAGTTGGTCGAGCAAGGCAAGCTCTCGCTCGACGACCCCATCGGCAAACTGCTGCCCGATCTCGCGTCGCCGCAAATGCTGGAAGGTTTTGACGCCAACGGCGCACCAAAACTGCGCCCGGCAACGAAGCCGATCACGCTGCGCCAGCTCATGACCCACACCGCCGGCTTCGCCTACGACATGTGGAACGGCGACATGGCAGCCTTTCTGACGAAGGCCGGCATTCCGCCCATCACCACTTGCCAGAACGCGGCCTTGAAGACTCCGCTCGCGTCCGACCCCGGCACGCGCTGGGAATACGGCACCAACATCGATTTTGTCGGCAAGGCGGTCGAGGCCGTCAGCGGCAAGAGGCTCGACGCCTATCTGCGCGACCACCTGTTGGCGCCGCTCGGCATGAGCGATACCGCCTTCAGGATCGGCGACGCCCAGCGCAAGCGGCTGGTCGGCATGCACGCCCGCGGGGCGGACGGCGCCCTGGCATCGATCCCGTTCGAACTGGAGCAGAATCCGGAATTCCACATGGGCGGCGGCGGCCTCTACGGAACGGCCGGCGACTACATCAAGTTCACCCAGATGATCCTCAACAAGGGCAAGGGCAACGGCAACCAGGTGCTGAAGCCCGAGACCGTCGCGCTGATGGGCCAGAACCACATCGGCGACCTCACCATGGGCAAGATGACATCGGTGGCGCCGATGTACACCAACGATGTCGATCTCTACCCGGACATCGTGAAGAAATGGGGGCTGAGTTTCCTGATCAACACCGCCAGGACCCCGGAGGGCCGCAGCCCCGGCAGCCTCGCCTGGGCCGGCCTCGCCAACACCTATTTCTGGATCGACCCGGCGCGCAACGTCGCCGGCGTGATCCTGATGCAGGTGCTGCCGTTCGCGGATGGCAAGTGCCTGGAAGCATTCGCGGGACTCGAGCGCGGCGTCTATGCCGGCCTCGATGCGGCGCAGCGGGCGGCGTAAGGGAGCCGTCATTGCGAGCGGAGCGAAGCAATCCATTCTTCCTTTTTATGGCGCGATGGATTGCTTCGTCGCTACGCTCCTCGCAATGACGTTGATAGACTGGAGTTTACTGCGCCTCGGCGCATGGAGGGGCTGATTTGTCTGATATGGCGGATAGCTACGTCTGCGGCGTCGCCGATGCGCCGCTGCTCGGCGACACCATCGGGCGCGCCCTGGATCAGGCCACCCGGCGCTGGGCGGAGCGCGAGGCGCTGGTGTCACCGAGCCACGACGTCAGGTGGACCTGGCGTGAGCTGGCCGAGCGGGTCGATGCGCTGGCGGCGGGCTTTCTCGCGCTGGGGCTGGAACGCGGCGCCCGCATCGGGGTGTGGTCGCTCAATCGTCCGGAATGGACGCTGACGCAGTTTGCCGCCGCCAAGGCCGGCCTCGTTCTCGTCACCATCAATCCGGCCTATCGGCTCAGCGAACTGGAATTCGCATTGGCAAAAGTCGGCTGCGCCGCGCTGGTGACGGCGACCGCGTTCAAGACCTCCGACTACATGGGGATGTTGAACACGCTGCTGCCGGAACTGGCGACGGCAACGCCGGGCGAATTGAGGGCGGCACGGCTGCCGAACCTGCGCGCGGTGATCCAGGTCGGCGGCCCGGCCGCTCCCGGCACCCTGCCGTTCGAGCAAGTCGCCGGCATGGGCGGCGCGCGCCACCGCGACGAACTGGCAGACCTCACCAAGACGCTGCAGTTCGACGACGCCGTCAACATCCAGTTCACCAGCGGCACCACGGGATCGCCCAAGGGCGTCACGCTGACGCATCACAACATCCTCAACAACGGCTATTTCGTCGGCCGCGCGATGCGCCTGACCGAAGCCGACCGCATCTGCATTCCGGTGCCGCTCTATCATTGTTTCGGGATGGTGATGGGCAACCTCGCCGCCGTCACCTGCGGCGCGGCGATGGTCTATCCCGGCGAGGGTTTTGATCCGCTGGCGACGCTGCAGACCGTCGAGCGGGAGAAATGCACGGCGCTGTACGGCGTGCCCACCATGTTCATCGCCGAACTCGACCATCCCGAATTTGCAACGTTCGACCTGTCGTCGCTGCGCACCGGCATCATGGCCGGCGCGCCCTGCCCGATCGAGGTGATGCGGCGCGTCAACGACGCGATGAACATGCGCGACGTCACCATCGCCTACGGCATGACCGAAACCAGCCCGGTCAGTTTCCAGAGCGCCACCGACGATCCCCTGGAGCGAAGGGTCTCCACGGTCGGGCGCATCCATCCGCATGTCGAGGTCAAGGTGGTCGATCTCGAGGGCCGCATCGTAGCCCGCGGCGAGCGCGGCGAACTCTGCACCCGCGGCTACAGCGTCATGCTGGGCTATTGGGACGAGCCCGAAAAGACCGCCGACGTGCTCGATGGCTCCGGCTGGATGCATACCGGCGACATCGCCATCATCGACGCCGAGGGCTATTGCAACATCGTCGGCCGCATCAAGGACATGGTGATCCGCGGCGGCGAGAACCTGTATCCGCGCGAGATCGAGGAGTATCTCTACCGTCATCCAAAAATCCAGGACGTGCAGATCTTCGGCGTCGCCGACACCCGCTACGGCGAGGAACTGTGCGCCTGGATCCGGGTACGATCAGGCGAGACCCTGACCGCAGACGAGGTCCGCGGCTTCTGCCAGGGCCAGATCGCCCACAACAAGATCCCGCGCTATGTCGAGTTCGTCGATGAGTTTCCGATGACGGTGACCGGCAAGGTGCAGAAGTTTTTGATGCGCGATGCGGTCGAGGAAAAGCTGGGATTGAGGGCAGCGAAGACGGCGTGAGGCGTGGTGCACAGGCCGGGGGACGTTGAGCGACGATCCGGTATCCCACCCGCCTGTTGCGGGCTGACCAAAAAAGTCGAAAACAACCCCATGCACAGTAAGGGTTGTGGCTCGGCCTGCGCGAAGAATACTACATCTGGGTCATGGCCCGATGTTAACGTGATACCAATCTGGCTCGTTGGATGGCCGGGTCAAGCCCGGGCATGACAAGTTGAGGGTGCCGCACGCAGAAAATGCCCTACACCGGCAACCCGTTCTGCTGCGCCAGTTCCTTCAGCGAGGCCTGCGGCCTAGCGCCGATGTGCTGGATCACTTCGGCGGCGGCGAGCGCGCCCAGCCGTCCGGCGGCCTCATGGCTGGTACCGCGCACCAGGCCGAACAGGAAGCCGGCGGCGAACAGGTCGCCGGCGCCTGTCGTGTCGACCATCTTTTCAATCGGGAAGGCCGGCACCGCGACGACACCGTCTTTCGAGGCCACCACGCAGCCCTTCTCGCTGCGGGTGACGACGCCCAGTTTGGTGTCCTTGCGCAACTGCGTCAGCGCGGTGTCGAAGTCGGACGTCTGGTACAGCGAATGCAGTTCGGCCTCATTGGCGAAAATCAGATCGACGGTGCCCTTGCGCATCAGGTCGAGAAACTCGTCGCGATAGCGATCGACGCAGAATGAATCCGACAGCGTCAGCGCCACCTGGCGGCCGGCGCCGTGGGCGATGGTGGCGGCTTTCACGAACGCTGCCTTGGCGCTCAGGGGATCCCAGAGATAGCCTTCGAGATAGATGATCGCGGCGGCCGCGACCTGGGCCTCGTCGATATCGGCTGAAGTCAGTTTCTGCGCGGCGCCGAGATAGGTGTTCATGGTGCGCTCGCCGTCCGGCGTCACCAGGATGTAGGAGCAGCCGGTGGCGGGGCCGCCGGTCGCGGCCGGGGTTTCGAACGTGACGCCGGCGGCGCGGATGTCGTGGGTATAGAGACGGCCGATCTGGTCGTCCCGGACCTTGCCGATATAGCCGGCGCGGGCGCCGAGATTGGCGATCCCGACAATGGTGTTGGCGGCCGAGCCGCCGGACATTTCGGTGGCCGGGCCCATGTCGTTGTAGATCGACAGCGCGCGGGCCTCGTCGATCAGCGCCATGCCGCCCTTGGTCATGCCGTGGGATGCAAGAAAACCCTCGTCGGTCTGCACCAGCACGTCGAAAATCGCATTGCCAATCCCGAGAACGTCGTATTTCGCTGTGGTCATCGATCCGTCCTGTTGCGGCAATGGCGATCGCTTGCGGGAATCCCGCGCAAATCGGCGTTGAAAAGGTGCTGCGGCCTATCACGTTCGCCCCTGCGCCAGCAAGCGACGCTGCTATACAGGCTCCATGATCCGCTCCTTCCTCACGGTCTCCTCGGGAACGCTGGCCTCGCGGCTGCTCGGCTTCGCACGCGACGCGATGCTGGCGGCGCTGCTCGGCACCGGCCCGGTCGCCGATGCGTTCCTGGTGGCGTTTCAGGGCGTCAATGTGGTCCGACGGCTGCTGACCGAGGGGGCGCTGAACGCGGCGCTGGTGCCGGCCTGGCTGCGGGTGCGCGAAGCCGGGGGACCCGCGGCGGCCGCTTCCTTCGCCGGCAGTGTGCTCGGCACCGTCAGCGCCGCGCTGGTCGCGGCGGCGGCCTTGATCGGCCTGCTGATGCCGCTGGTGATAGCAGCGCTGGCGCCGGGCTTTGCCGCGACGCCGACGCTGCAACTGGCGGTCGACGATGCCAGGTTGATGCTGCCCTATCTGGCCTTCGCCGGTCCGGTCACCGTGATGATGGCGCTGTTGAATGCGCAGGGACGTTTTGCACTGACCGCGTTCTCGCCGCTGCTGTTCAACATCGCGCTGATCGCCGTGATGGCGGCGCTGCTGCTGTGGCGGCAGGACGCCGGCTTTGCCGCGCTGGTCGTCGCCGCCACGGTCGGCGTGGCCGGACTGCTGCAATTGCTGATCATGGCATCACATGGCGGCGGCATCGCCACGCCGCTGCGCATCAGCTTCGATGCGCCGATGCGCGGCTTTCTCGGCAAAGCCGTTCCCGGCATGATCGCCAGCGCCGGACCGCAATTGCTGGTGCTCGCCGGCGCGGTGATCGCGTCGTCATCGCCCGCGGCGGTGTCGTGGCTGTATTTTGCCAATCGCCTGATCGAACTACCGCTCGGCCTGGTCGGCGTCGCCATGGGCACCGTGCTGGTGCCCGAACTGACGCGCGGCGTGCGCGCGGACGATCATAGCGCCATCGCGCATGCCGAGTCGCGCGGGCTCGAACTCGCCGTTGGGCTGGCTCTGCCGGCGATGCTGGGATTGATCGCGCTCAGCGAACCGATCGTGCGCCTGCTGTTCCAGCACGGCGCCTTTACCCCGGCCGATACCGCGGCGACCGCGCAGGCGCTGATGTGGCTGGCGCTCGGCCTGCCCGCGCATGTGCTGGTCAAGGCGCTGTCGCCGGCCTTTTTCGCGCGCGAAAATACGCTGACGCCGCTGGGGGCGACGGTGAAGGGATTTGCGGTCGCGATCGTGCTCGCCGTGGTGCTCGGCCAGATCTACGGCGCGCGCGGGATTGCCGCCGCTGTTACCTTCGGGGCCTGGAGCAGCGCGCTCAGCCTGATCCGGCACGGCGCCGCGACATTCGGGTTTTTGATCGATGATGCGGCACGGCGGCGGCTGCCGCGCATCGTGGCGGCGGCGCTTGTCATGGGCGGGCTGTTGTGGCTGACGACGGCGTTCGCGCTGCCCACCGCGGCGACCGCACACGGACTCGTGCAGGCCGCGTTGCTGGGAGTTCTGATATCAGGCGGAATCGCGGTTTACGGCGGGCTTCTGGCCCTTTTCGGCATCACCAGCTGGGCAGAAGCGGCAACGGCGATCCGTCAGACCAGGGCTTCCGGCTTGCGCGACTAGGCCCCGCGTGGCAATGGACGGCGCGCAACGAATGACATTCGCGGGAAGCTGACAATGAGCAGGGTTGAACGGGTATTTTCGGGCGTCCAGCCGACGGGCAATCTGCATCTCGGCAATTACCTCGGCGCGATCGTCAATTTCGTCAAGCTGCAGGAGACGCACAATTGCCTGTATTGCGTCGTCGATCTGCATGCGCTCACCCAACCGATCGAAGTGTGGGGCGGCCCGGCCGAACTGGCGCGCAACACCCGTGAAGTGACCGCGGCCTTCATCGCCAGCGGCATCGACCCCAAGAAGCACATCGTGTTCAACCAGAGCCAGGTGCACGAGCACGCGGAACTGGCGTGGATCTTCAATTGCGTGGCGCGGGTCGGCTGGCTCAACCGCATGACGCAGTTCAAGGACAAGGCCGGCAAGGACCGCGAGGCCGCGTCGGTCGGGCTTTACGATTATCCGGTGCTGATGGCGGCCGACATTCTGGTGTATCGCGCCACCCATGTGCCTGTCGGCGAGGACCAGAAGCAGCATCTGGAACTGTCGCGCGACATCGCCCAGAAATTCAACAACGACTTTTCCGAGTCGATCCGCAACCGCGGGTTCAATGACGGCCTGTTCTTTCCGCAGCCGGAGCCCTTGATCACCGGCCCCGCGACCCGGGTGATGAGCCTGCGCGACGGCACCAAGAAGATGTCGAAGTCGGATGCGTCGGATAATTCGCGCATCAACCTCACCGACGACGCCGACACCATCGCGCAGAAGATCCGCAAGGCGAAGACCGATCCGGAGCCGTTGCCGTCGGAGGAAAAGGGTCTTGAGACCCGCCCCGAGGCCGACAATCTGGTCGGGATCTACGCCGCGCTGTCAGGCCGTGCCAAAGCCGACGTGCTCGGCGAATTCGGCGGCGGGCAATTTTCGGCCTTCAAGAATTCGCTGGTCGAGTTGTGCGTGGCAAAACTGTCGCCGATCGCCTCCGAGATGAAGCGGCTGATGGCGGACCCCGGTCACGTCGATACGGTGCTGGCCGACGGCGCCGCGCGCGCCCGAATCATCGCCGCCGAAACCATGCAGGCGACCAAGGACATCGTCGGTTTCGTTGGCAAACGCTAGGCTTTCACGCCTTCGCCACAATTGATCCACCGCAACACGCGCACGCTGCCGCTTGTGGAGCATGGCTGCGCCGTGGCAGCATGCGCCGGTTTGGCGCAGCATCGGGACATGCATGACCACCCAGCGACAAAGCTACCAATCCGGTCACAAGCCGAAATGTCTTGTCATCGTTGACGACACCGCAGAATGGGACCGCGCGGTCTACTACGCCAGCCGCTGGGCGATCCGCGTCGGCGGCGGCGTGGTGATGCTGCGGGTGATCGAGAATGAAGACCAGAACCAGCAATGGCTGGGGGTCGCCGACATCATGCGCGCCGAAGCCTACGAGGCCGCCGAAGCCGCGCTCGACCGCGCCGCCGGCCGCGCCAACGGCATCGCCGCGATCACCCCTGAGCGCGTGATCCGCGAAGGCGACCCGACCGACCAGATCCTCGACGTCATCGACAAGGATGTCGATATCGCGATGCTGGTGCTGGCCGCCAATCCCGGCGCGGAAGGCCCCGGCCCGATCCTCACCTTGATGGCCAAGACGGTCGGATCGTTCCCGATTCCGGTGGTTATCGTGCCGGGCGACCTGACCAACGCGGAGATCGATGGCCTGTCGTAGCAACCGCCGACGACGGGGCATGGGAGGTTCCCGCCCCTTGATCGTGCATCCGCCGTCGCCATCTGCTAAAAGGTCAGCCACGCGCCGGCCTTGAACCGGCGTCGCAGGAGAAAATCATGTTCATCCAGACCGAAGCCACGCCCAATCCCGCCACCCTGAAGTTCATCCCCGGCCGCGTTGTGCTCGACAGCGGCACCATGGAATTTTCCAATCGCGAAGCTGCGGCACGGTCGCCGCTGGCGACACGGCTGTTCGACGTATCAGGCGTCACCAGCGTGTTCTACGGCTCCGACTTCGTCACCGTGACCAAGGACGCCAGCGACTGGCAGCACCTCAAGCCGTCGATCCTCGGCGCCATCATGGAACACTATATGTCCGGCGCGCCGCTTTTGGCCGAGGGCGCCGCCGCCAGCGACGAGGCATCAGACGAGGAAGACGAGTTCTTCAACGAGGCCGACGCCGAAACCGTCGCGACCATCAAGGACCTGATCGAAACCAGGGTGCGCCCCGCGGTCGCCAATGACGGCGGCGACATCACCTTCCGCGGCTTCAAGGACGGCATCGTCTATCTCAACATGAAGGGCGCCTGCGCCGGCTGCCCGTCCTCCACCGCGACGCTGCAGCACGGCATCCAGAACCTGCTGAAGCATTTTGTGCCCGACGTGGTCGAAGTCCGGCCGATGTGATTCTCGCGCTGCAAACCTGATATTTCCTCGTCTTGCCCGGGTAAAAGTGCGAAGCGCGTCTTCGCGCTGGACGTCCCGGGCATCCTCGTTTCGGGCGTAGATTTTGGGCGTGGAAAAGACGTGGATGGCCGGGGCAAGCCCGGCCATGATGGCGAGAACCGCGCGCCTTTCGTCGTGGATAATGCTACCAATCCCGCATGCTGATCCTCGCCATCGATACCGCTCTGGATGCCTGCGCCGCCGCGGTGCTCGACACAAACACGAGTCAACTGATCGCGCAGGAGTCCCAGCCGATGAAGCGCGGCCATGCCGAGGCCCTGATGCCGCTGATCGCGCGCGTCATCAAGGCATCCGGCATTGCCTTCGTTGCGCTCGACCGCATCGCGGTGACCACCGGACCCGGCAGCTTTACCGGCTTGCGGGTCGGGCTCTCCGCGGCGCGCGGCATTGGCCTCGCCGCCAACAAGCCTGTGGTCGGGCTGACCACGCTGACGGCCTATGCCGCGCCCGTCGTGGCCCGGAATGCCGCCCAACCGGTGATCTCCGCGATCGATGCGCGGCATGACCATGTGTATTTCCAGGTGGTGAGCGGCGACGGCAGTTCGCTGGTCCGGCCGCGCGTCGCGCCGGTCGAGGAAGCGCTGGAAGCCGCGCGGTTCGGCGCGCCGTATCTGGTCGGCAACGCCGCCCAGATTCTCGGCCAGCGCTGGCCGGCCGATGCGGCGCAGCCGTTCAAGGTCGATGCGCAACCGGCGCCTGATATCGCCTGGGTGGCGTGGCTGGGGGCCGCGGTCAGTCCGGATGCCGCACCGGCGCGGCCTTATTACCTGCGCGCGCCCGACGCCAAGCCTTCACAGGACGCGCTGCCAAGAGCCGCGCCGCCGCCGGCGTCATGATGGGTCAAATACGTTCGTGGTTACGCGGATGGTGGCGCGCAAGCGCCCCAATGGTCGAGCCTGCGATCCAGCGCGACGCGGCCCGCCTGGCGCAATTGCACGGCGCATCGTTTCACCGCGGCTGGGGCGAAGCCGAGTTCGAGACCATGCTGACCGAGCGCAACACGCTGGTTCATCGCCTCCGGCAGGGGCGAAAGATCATCGGCTTCGCGGTGTCTCGCCTGGCGGCCGACGAGGCCGAGATCCTGTCGATCGCCGTTGCCGCCGATCAGCGCGGCCGTGGCCTGTCGCAAAACCTGCTGCTGACGCATCTCGGCCATCTGGCGGGCCGTGGCGTGCGCACCATATTCCTTGAAGTCGAGGAAAATAACCAGCCGGCGCGGCGGCTCTACGAACGGGCCGGTTTTGCCGTTGTCGGACGCCGCGAACGGTATTACCGGGAGGCCAACGGGGAACAATTGAACGCACTTCTGATGCGTCGCGACTTGTCGTAACGCGCCCGGAGTGGCAGAAAGGCCCTTGCAAGGGGCGCATGATCTGAACGCGAATCATGCGTTGCCGAAGGCGGACAAATCATGACTGCATTGAAATCCACGCCCGCGTCCAAGGCCACCGGAATCGAATCCCGCTGCGCCGCCACCGGCATGCGGATGACCGAACAGCGCCGCGTCATCGCGCGCGTGCTGGCGGAAGCCGTGGATCATCCCGACGTCGAGGAGTTGTACCGCCGCTGCGTCGCGGTCGACGACAAGATCTCGATCTCGACGGTGTATCGCACGGTCAAACTGTTCGAGGACGCCGGGATCATTGAGCGGCATGATTTCCGCGAGGGCCGCGCCCGCTACGAGCAGATGCGCGACAGCCATCACGATCATCTCATCAATCTGCGCGACGGCAAGGTGATCGAATTCACCAACGAGGATATCGAGAAGCTGCAGGCCGAAATCGCCCGCAAGCTCGGCTACAAGCTGGTCGATCACCGGCTGGAATTGTATTGCGTCCCACTGGACGACGATAAAACCTGATCGCGTGTTCGATCTCATCATATTCGACTGCGACGGCGTGCTGGTCGATAGCGAGGTGATTTCCAGCGCCGCGCATGCGGAAACCCTGACGCTTCATGGCTACCCAATCACAGCCGATCAGGTGCTGGAGCGGTTCCTCGGCGTGTCCGATCGCGAAGCCCGACTGATAGTCGAAGCTGAACTCGGTCGCAGTCTTCCCGACGATTTTGAATCGCAGATGAAGCAGGCGGCGCTGCAGCGCTACGCCGACGATCTGGGAGCTATTCCATATATCAAGGAGGCGATCGCCGCGATCGATCTCGCCAAATGTGTGGCGTCGAGCGGCACGCCGGAGAAAATCCGCCACGGCCTCAGCTGCGCCGGGCTCTACGAGCTGCTGGCGCCCCACATTTTCTCGGCCTCCCAGGTCAAGCGCGGCAAGCCGGCGCCGGATCTGTTCCTGTTTGCCGCCGAACAGATGCAGGCCGCGCCCGCGCGTTGCCTGGTGATCGAGGACAGCCTCGCCGGCGTCAGTGGTGCGGTCGCCGCCGGGATGCCGGTACTTGGTTTCCACGGCGGGAGCCACTGCCGCCCCGGTCACGGCGACCGGCTGCGCGCCGCAGGGGCCGTCGCGATATTTGACGATATGCGGCTGTTGCCGGGGCTGATTGCGCGGATTGGGGCTAATTAGGCCGTCATTCCGGGGCGATGCGCAGCATCGAACCCGGAATCTCGAGATTCCGGGTTCGCTTCGCGCCCCGGAATGACGGCAAATGCTGGATTTTCCGTGCTTTAGCCTATAATTGACCCCCGCGCCGCAATGGCGCCACCTCCGCACAGCATTCAGGTTCCATGAGCCCGCCGCGCAAGCTGCATATCAAGTCATACGGCTGTCAGATGAATGTCTACGATGCACAACGCATGGTGGACACGCTGGCGCCAGAAGGCTTTGTCGAGACATCCAGCGTGGATGACGCCGACCTTGTGATTCTCAACACCTGCCACATCCGGGAAAAGGCGTCGGAGAAGGTTTACTCCGAACTCGGGCGGCTGCGCGTCGCCAAGGACGAGGCGGCGCGAAATGGCCGCCACATGAGTATCGCGGTGGCCGGTTGCGTCGCGCAGGCGGAAGGCGCCGAGATCATCCGCCGCGCGCCCGCGGTCGATGTCGTGGTCGGCCCGCAAAGCTATCATCATCTGCCGCAGCTATTGGCCCGGGCGAAGAGCCACGGCCGCGCGGTGGAGACCGAATTTCCGGTCGAGGACAAATTCGGATTTTTGCCGCCGCCAAAACCCGCTGCGATCCGGGCGCGCGGCGTCTCGTCGTTCGTCACGGTGCAGGAAGGCTGCGACAAGTTTTGTACGTTCTGCGTGGTGCCGTATACCCGTGGCGCCGAAGTATCGCGGCCGGTCGCGAAGATCGTCGACGACGTGGAGAGGCTGGCCGACAATGGCGTGCGCGAAATCACCCTGATCGGCCAGAACGTCAATGCCTATCACGGCGAGGGGCCGGGCGGCCGAACCTGGTCGCTCGGCGCATTGCTGCAGCGGCTCGCCGAGATTCCCGGGATCGCGCGGCTGCGCTATTCGACCAGCCACCCCCGCGACGTCGACGACACGCTGATCGCGGCGCACCGCGACTTGCCGGCGCTGATGCCGTTCGTGCACCTGCCGGTGCAGTCGGGTTCCGACCGGATTCTGGCCGCGATGAACCGCAAGCACAGCGCCGACGATTACCGCCGCGTCATCGACCGG
>JBBQUA010000037.1:0-28511 GCA_038212905.1 Hyphomicrobiales bacterium | reverse complement strand
CATCCGGCGGCGGCTGGCGCCGCTGATGGACAATGACCGGCGCAAGATCGAGCTGATGAATTCGCTGCTGCTGTCGTTTCCGGGCACGCCGATCATCTATTACGGCGACGAAATCGGCATGGGCGACAATATCTATCTCGGTGACCGCAACGGCGTACGCACCCCGATGCAATGGTCGCCGGACCGCAATGGCGGGTTTTCCCGCGCCGATCCTGCGCGGCTTTACGCACCCACCATCATGGATCCGGTCTACGGCTATGAATCGGTGAATGTGGAGGCGCAGTCGCGCAGCCTGTCCTCGCTGCTCAGCGCCACCAAGCGCCTGATCTCGGTCCGTAAATCCACCCTCGCCTTCGGCCGCGGCACCATGACCTTCATCCGCCCGGTCAACCGCTCGGTGCTGTGCTATGTCCGCGAATATCAGGACGAAGTCATTCTCTGCGTCGCCAATTTGTCGCGATCGGCGCAGGCGACCGAACTCGATCTGTCGGCCTGGAAGGACCGCATTCCGCTGGAAATGCTGGGCCGCACCCGATTCCCGCCGATCGGCGAACTGCCCTACATGATCACGCTGGCGCCGTACGGGTACTACTGGTTCCAGCTCAAGGAGCGGGACAGATCGGAGCACGTCGAGCCAACGGTTGTTCCGGAATTCGAGACCCTGGTGGTGCCGCTCGGCGCCACCTGGATGTCGCTGGCCCGCACCCGTGGCGTGTTCGAACGCGACGTGTTGCCGACCTATCTGGCGCGGACCCGCTGGTACCCGGAGCGATCCGCGCGGGAGATTCGGCCGACCGTGACCTCGGCGGTGCCGTTCTGCGATGACGGCGACAACCGGCCGTGGCTGGCTTTCTTCGAAGCGACCACCGAACACGGCGAGAGCTCGCGCTACGTGCTGCCGATGCAGATCGAATGGGCTCGATTCGACCGCGAGCGCTACAATCCCCGCGCCTTCGCGGCGGTGCGGCAGGGCGCGCGCGAAGGCACCCTGCTGGACGTCGCCACCGACCCGATTTTTATTGGGCTGTTGCTGCGCAATCTGCGCAAATCCCTGACGGTCGAGGAACAGGAAGGGATTCGCCTCGAATTCAGGCCGACCGCCAGGCTTCTGGAGCAGCCGTTCAAGCCGCCGGTGCATATCCGCGCGGTCGAGACCGAACAATCCAACTCCACGGCGCTGATCGATGAGGACTACGTCGCCAAGATCTATCGAAAACTTGAGCCCGGCATCAATCCGGAGATCGAGGTCGGCCGCTTCCTGACCGAGGTCGCGGGCTTCGCCAACACGCCCGCACTGCTTGGCAGCGTCGAACTGATTGAAGGCGCCAGCGGCAGTGCGGTCGCCGTCGTCCACGCCTTTGTACAGAACCAGGGTGATGCCTGGACCGTGACCGCGGCCTATCTCGACCGCTTTGTCGAGGAGCAGCGCCTGCTGGCGGCGAGCGAACATCCCGGCGAGAACGAGGAACAGGTCCCCTATTTGCGCTACATGTCGCAGACCGGACGGCGCGTGGCCGAGATGCATCTTGCACTCGCCGGCAGCGGCGAATTCGCCGACTTCACGCCGGAGCCGATCCAGCCCGACCACGTGCGGCTCTGGATCCAGGAAATTACCACCCGTGCCGGGCGCGTCTGCGAAGCATTGCAGCAACGCCGGCCGGAGCTGCGGGAATCCGATCGCGTGCTGGTCGATCAATTGCTGGCACAGCGCGCGACCCTGAGCGATCGCCTAGGCGCGCTGATGCCACCGGACATCCGCGGACTCAACATCCGTCACCACGGCGATTTCCATCTCGGACAGATGCTGATCGCCAAGGATGATATCTTCATCATCGACTTCGAGGGCGAGCCCCGTCGCAGCCTGGCCGATCGCCGGCGCAAGGCTCCCGCGGCCCGCGATGTCGCCGGCCTGATCCGCTCGGTCGACTATTCGGCAACCGCCGCGCTGGAGCGCGCGCTCAATATGGGCCCCGACGAGCAGGGCAAGCTCGGCGCGGCGCTGTCGGAATGGCGCGATCGTTCGTCGGCGGCGTTTCTCGCCGCCTATCGCGACACCATGACCAACCCGCTGCTATGGCCCGACGAGCCCCAGGCGAGCGAACGGATGCTGAATTTCTTCCTGCTCGAGAAGGCCATCTATGAGATCGAGTACGAACTAGCTCACCGGCCCGACTGGCTGCGCGTGCCGCTGACCGGCGCGCTTCGTATCCTGTCCCAACAACCCAACGAGGCCTCATGACCAAATTATCCGCCGAGGCCTATGCGATCGTCGAAGGCCGCCATTCCGACCCCTTCCATTATCTCGGCCTCCACACCGAGGGGGACAAGAAAGTGGTGCGTGCGTTCCTCCCGGAGGCTTCCAATGTCGAGG
The DNA here is from genome assembly GCA_038212905.1 of Hyphomicrobiales bacterium. Taxonomy (GTDB): domain Bacteria; phylum Pseudomonadota; class Alphaproteobacteria; order Rhizobiales; family Xanthobacteraceae; genus Bradyrhizobium. The sequence continues at coordinate 26,140 of JBBQUA010000037.1, read as the reverse complement.
CGGTCGGCGAGCACGGCGAGACGGCTGCGCTGGCGCGCGTTCATGACGCCGGCCTGTTTGTCGGTGCGATGCCCAATGGCTCCAAACGCTATCAGTTGCGTGCCCGGTTCGGTGACACCGTGGTCGATCTCGACGATCCCTATCGCTTTCCGCCCGTGCTGAGCGATTTCGACCTGTATCTGCTGGGCGAAGGCACCCATCAGCGCATCTATGACAAGCTCGGCGCGCATCCGATGACGCTGGACGGCGTTCCCGGCGTGGCTTTTGTGGTGCTGGCCCCCAACGCGCGTCGGGTCAGCGTGGTCGGCGATTTCAACTTCTGGAATCCGCGGCGGCATCCGATGCGGCTGCGCGGCGTCGGCTATTGGGAGCTGTTCGTGCCCCATGCCACCGCGGGCGATCATTACAAGTTCGATATCATCGGACCGCATGGCGAGCAGCTGCCGCTGAAATCCGACCCGATGGCGTTTGCCGCGGAAATCCGCCCGAGCAGCGCCTCGATCGTATTCGACGAGGCAAAACTGCCGCGCCCGCGCCCGGCACGATCCGGCATCAACGCGCTCGGCGCGCCGATGTCGATCTATGAGGTCCATCTCGGCTCGTGGCGGCGCAAGAACGACAACGAATGGCTGAGCTACCGCGAACTCGCCGAGCAGCTGCCGCAATACGTCAAGGATCTCGGTTTCACCCACGTCGAATTTCTGCCGATCAACGAACATCCCTTCGACGGCTCATGGGGCTATCAGCCGACCGGCATGTACGCGCCGACCAGCCGGTTCGGCACGCCGGAGGATTTCTCCGCGCTGGTCGACGCCTTTCATCGCGAAGGCATCGGCGTGTTGCTTGACTGGGTGCCCGGTCATTTCCCGGACGATCCGCACGGCCTGGCCAATTTCGACGGCACCGCGCTCTACGAGCACGCCAACCCGCTGCAGGGCCGCCATATGGACTGGGGCACCCTGATCTACAATTACGGCCGCACCGAAGTGGTCAATTTCCTGGTCTCGAACGCGCTGTTCTGGCTGGAGCGTTACGCCATCGACGGCCTGCGCGTCGATGCGGTCGCCTCGATGCTGTATCTCGACTACAGCCGGCCGGCCGGCGGCTGGATCCCGAACAAATATGGCGGACGCGAAAACCTCGAGGCTGTCGACTTCCTGCGCCGCTTCAATACCGAGCTGTACGCCCGCTTTCCAGAAGCCACCACCGCGGCGGAAGAATCAACCGCGTGGCCGCAGGTGTCGCGTCCGGTCGAATATGGCGGGCTCGGCTTCGGCTATAAATGGAACATGGGCTGGATGCACGATACGCTGAGTTACATCAGCAAGGATCCGATCCACCGCAAGCATCACCACGGCGATATCCTGTTCGGCCTGCACTACGCCTTCTCGGAAAACTTCATCCTGCCGCTGTCGCATGACGAGGTCGTCCACGGCAAACGCTCGCTGCTGGGACGGATGCCCGGCGACGACTGGCAGCGCTTCGCCAATCTGCGCGCCTATTATTCCTTCATGTTCGCGCATCCCGGCAAGAAGCTGATGTTCATGGGCTGCGAGTTCGGCCAGGAACGGGAGTGGAATCACGACCGCGCGCTCGACTGGCATCTGCTCGAACAGAAGAAACACGGCGGCATCCACAGCCTGATCCGCGACCTGAACAAACTCTATTCGTCGTTGCCGGCACTGCACGAACTGGACTGCGATCCCGCCGGCTTCGAATGGGTGGTGACCGACGATGCCGCCGGTAACGTGTTCGGCTTCGTCCGCAGGGGTAACGATGCCCGCGCGCGCTGTCTCGTCGTCATCAATTTTTCGCCGAACGTCTATCATAACTACCTCGTTCGCGTGCCGTTCATCGGCAAGTGGCGCGAGGTGTTCAATTCGGACTCCGCGCATTACGGCGGCAGCAATGTCGGCAACGTCGGCGAGGTCGAGACGCTGGAAGGCCTCGTGCCGCAACTCAATCTCACCATCCCCCCAATGGCCGCGATATTTCTCGTACCGGAAAGCTGACGCATGCGATTGACCGCCGGAACGTCCTCTCGCCTCGGTTCAAGCTGGGACGGCCGGGGCACCAATTTTGCGCTGTTCTCTGCCAATGCGCAGAAGGTCGAGCTGTGCCTGTTCGACAGCCAGGGACGCCGTGAACTCGAACGCATCGAATTGCCGGAGCGCACCGAGGATGTCTGGCACGGCTATCTGAACGACGTCTCGCCGGGCCAGCTCTATGGCTATCGGGTCCACGGGCCGTATGAACCCGAGCACGGCCACCGCTTCAACGCCAACAAGCTGCTGATCGATCCCTATGCCAGGCGAACAGCAGGCCGGCTGGTGTGGAGCGATGCGCATTTCGCCTATCGGACCGGCAGCGCCCGCGAGGACCTGTCATTCGATCGCCGCGACAATGCGCGCGGCATGCCGAAGGCCGTGGTGGTCGACGAGACCTTCAACTGGGGCCGCCGCGAAATGCGGCCCAATATCCCCTGGGAAGACACCATCATCTATGAGGCGCACGTCAAGGGCCTGACCCAGAAACGGGGAGACGTGCCCCCCGGCCTGCGCGGCACCTATGGCGGACTGTCGTCGCCGGCGATGATCGATCACCTCAAGCGGCTCGGCGTTACCACCGTCGAACTGCTCCCGATCCACGGCTTTGTCGACGACCGCACGCTCGTCGAGAAGAAGCTGGTGAACTACTGGGGCTACAATACGCTGTCGTTTTTCGCGCCGGAGCCGCGCTATTCCCAGGACAATCCGCTCGACGCCTTCCGCACCACGGTGGCGCGGCTGCACGATGCCGGCATCGAGGTGATGCTCGACGTCGTCTACAATCACACCGCCGAGGGCAACCATCTGGGCCCGACGCTGTCGTTTCGCGGCATCGACAATGCCTCTTATTACTGGCTGATGCCCGACAATCCGCGTTACTATGACGACTTCACCGGCTGCGGCAGCTCGGTCAACCTCACCCATCCGCGCGTGCTGCAGATGGTGATGGATTCACTGCGATACTGGGTCGAGGTCTGTCACGTCGACGGCTTCCGTTTCGATCTCGCGACTACCCTGGCGCGCGGGCCGAACGGCTACGACCGCAACGCTTCCTTTCTGACGGCGATCCGGCAGGACCCGGTATTGGCTTCGGTCAAGCTGGTCTCCGAGCCGTGGGATCTCGGGATGGGCGGCTATCAGGTCGGCGCCTTTCCGTCGCAATGGTCGGAGTGGAACGACCGCTATCGCAGCGCGATGCGGCGTTACTGGAGCGGCGAAGGCAGCCTGATCGGCGAAGTGTCGCGCCGCATGACCGGCTCGTCCGACCTGTTCAACCATGACGGCCGCACCCAGCGCGCCGGAATCAATCACATCACCGTGCACGACGGTTTCACGCTGGCGGATCTGTTCAGCTACAATGAAAAGCACAACGAAGCCAACGGCGAGGAAAATCGCGACGGCTCCAGCGACAACCTCAGCAACAATTGCGGCCATGAAGGCCCGACCGACGATCCGACGATCATCGCACTGCGCCGCCAGCTTCGGAAAAACCAGCTGGCGTGTCTGCTGCTGGCCCAGGGCCTGCCACTGATCCTGGCCGGCGACGAAGTCGGCAACACCCAGAACGGCAACAACAACGCCTATTGCCAGGATAGCGAGATCGGCTGGGTCGGCTGGGAAGGCCTCGGACGCGAAGGCGACGACCTCACCGACTTCGTCGGCCACATGACGGCATTGCGCAGACGCTTTCCGCAGATCCGCTCGCACCGCTGGCTCGATGGCCGGCGCGCCGATGGTTCGTATGGCGTATTGTGGCTGACGCCCGCCGCCGAAGAGATGACGGAGGAAGACTGGAATTTTCCGGAAGGCCGCTTCCTCGCCTACGTGCTTGGACCATCCGGGGATGGACAGCAGCCGATCTTCATCGTGCTGAACGCCGCGCCTGAGGAGATCGCATTCACGCTGCCGAAGATGCCGGAATACAAGAGCTGGCAGCAACTATTGAACACCGCGGACGTCAAGCAGCAGGTCGCGGATTTCGCATCGGGAAGCGAGATCAAGGCATCTCCGCGCTCGGTCCTCGCCTTTGCGGGGTCAGCATGAATGAGCTGCGATTCGGCGCAAGGCTGACAACGGACGGCGCCTCCTTTCGACTGTGGGCGCCGGCGGCGAAACGTGTCGACCTGCTGCTGGACACAGCTAACCCGATGCAACGTGGCGCCGACGGCTGGTTTGCCGCCGATATCGCCGATGTCGGGGCCGGCGCGCGCTACAAATTCCGCATCGACGACGAGATCGACGTACCCGACCCAGCCTCCGCCTTCCAGCCCGACGATATCAAGGGTCCGAGCGAAGTGATCGATCACGGTGCTTACCGCTGGCGCGCGACCGACTGGCGCGGTCGGCCGTGGCAGGACACCGTGCTGCTGGAAAGCCATGTCGGCACTTTCACGCGGGACGGGACCTACCGCGCCATGATCGACAGGCTCGATCATCTGGTGGCGACCGGAATCACCGCGCTGGAACTGATGCCGCTGGCGGATTTCGCCGGATCCAGCAACTGGGGCTATGACGGCGTGCTGTGGTACGCGCCCGATGGCACCTATGGCCGCCCCGACGACCTCAAGGCGCTGATCGACGCGGCGCATCTGCGCGGGCTGATGGTGTTTCTCGACGTGGTCTATAACCACTTCGGTCCCGAGGGGAATTACCTCGGCCGTTATGCACCTGCCTTCTTCACCGAGGCGCAGACGCCCTGGGGCAGCGCGATCGACTACCGGGTGCCAGAGGTACGCGCCTTCGCCATCGGCAATGCGCTGTACTGGCTGCGCGAGTATCGCTTCGACGGGCTGCGGCTGGATGCCGTGCATGCCATTCCCGAACTCGGCGAAATCTCGATGCTGCATGATCTCAGCCGCGCCGTCGGCGAGCTTGCGGTTGAAACCGGCCGGCACATCCATCTGGTGCTGGAAAACGACGACAATGCCGCAAGCCTGCTCGATGCCGGGCAGGATCCACCCCGCGGCAATTACCGCGCGCAGTGGAACGACGATTATCATCATGCCTGGCACGTGCTGCTGACCGGGGAGACCCACGGCTATTACAGCGATTATGCGAAATCGCCGCTGCGGGACATCGCACGCGCGCTGGCGTCCGGCTTCGTCTATCAGGGCGAAGCCTCCGCGCATCGTGACGGAGCCTTGCGCGGCGAGCCCAGCGGCCAGCTGGCTGCCGTCTCGTTTGTCAATTTCCTGCAGAACCATGACCAGATCGGCAACCGTGCGCTGGGCGACCGGCTTGAGAATATTGCAAAGCCCAGGGCGGTCGAAGCCGGGCTGGCGATTACCTTGCTGGCACCGATGATACCGATGCTGTTCATGGGCGAGGAATGGGGCTCGAAGGCACCGTTCCCGTTCTTCTGCGATTTCGAAGGCGAACTGGCCGAGGCCGTGCGCCAGGGACGACGCAAGGAATTTGCCGGCGCCTACGCGGAACATGGCAACGATGTCCCCGATCCGCTCGAGCGATCGACCGCCGAATCCGCGGTGCTGGATTGGGACTCCCGCAACGACGCGAACGGGCGCCAGCGGTTGGCGCTGGTGCGGGAACTGCTCGCGATTCGCCGCAAAACAATCATGCCGCGGCTTGCGGGCGCGGCGTTCGGCGCGGCGCATGCGGCGGACAATGGCTTGCTGACGGCGAACTGGCGCATGGGCGACGGCGCAAGGCTTGAGCTTACCGCCAACCTGTCGGACAACGCAATTGCCGCGCCGGAATTCGAGCCTAAGGGCACGCCGATCTGGGGTGGCGAGATCGCCGAGCCGCTGCCGCCGTGGTCGATACTCTGGCGTCTGGATTCGCGATAATGCCAGCCGCCATTCCGACCGCAACCTACCGCCTCCAGCTCACCGCCGATTTCAATTTCGACGCCGCTGCCGCCGTCATCCCCTATTTGAAGGCGCTCGGCATCAGCCATCTCTATGCCTCCCCCTTCATGAAGGCGCGCAAGGGCTCAACCCACGGCTACGACATCGTCGATCACACCAAACTCAATCCCGAGCTCGGCGGCGAGGCCGGCTTTGGGCGGCTGAGTGAGGCGCTGCAGCGGCACGACATCGGCTTGATCCTCGATTTCGTGCCCAACCATGTCGGCGTGCATTTCGCCGATAACCCATGGTGGCTCGACGTGCTGGAATGGGGCCCGGCCTCACCGCACGCGGTCTCGTTCGATATCGACTGGGACCAGCTGCCGTACCGCGCCCGCGGCGGGGTGCTGCTGCCGGTGATCGGCTCGTCCTATGGGCAAGCATTGGAGGGCGGCGAGATCGAGCTGCGCTACGACGCGGACGAAGGCAGCTTCTCCGCCTGGTATTTCGAACACCGGTTGCCGATCGCGCCCGAGCGTTACAGCGAGATCTTGCGCAACCTTGTGAAGGAAGCCGGCGCCGACAACAGCGCCGCGGGAAAGCACATTCTCGCGCTGGCGGCGCGCAGCAAGGGATTGCGGCGTCCCAACCGCAACGAGGCTCCCGCCTTCAAGGCTGAATTGAAAGGCATTGACGGCGGTACCGATATCATCGCGCGCGGGCTGGACGCCTACCGGGCGGGCCCGGACCGGCCTGCGCAGGTTCTGGCGCTGCATCATCTGCTGGAACGCCAGCACTACAAGCTCGGCCACTGGCGGCTGGCCTCGAGCGACATCAACTACCGGCGCTTTTTCGACGTCAATACGCTGGCCGGCTTGCGCGTCGAAGACGCCGGCACGTTCGAGGCGATTCACCGCCTGGTTAAAACCCTGATCGCCGATGGACGCCTGCAGGGCCTGCGGCTCGATCACATCGACGGCCTGCGCGATCCCGCGCAATATTTCCAGCGCCTGCGTCGCCTGATCCGCGACGCCCAGGGCGAGCACGCCAAGCCGTTCTACCTCGTGATCGAGAAAATTCTCGGCGAAGGCGAGAAGCTGCATCCGTTCTCTGGCGTGCATGGCACGACCGGCTATGAGTGGATGAATGTCATCACCCAGGTGCTGGTCGAGGGCAACGGCCTCGCTCCGCTCGACGAGGCGTGGCGGCAGGTCAGCAATACCTCGCCGAAGCTGGAGCCACTTCTGGAGGATGCCAAGCGGCGGGTGCTCGAAACCTTGCTGGCCAGCGAATTCACCGTGCTGACACGGCTGCTGGCGCGGATCGCCGGCGGACATTATTCCACCCGCGACTATTCCGCCGACAGCCTGCGGCAGGCGCTCGAACTCTATGTGCTGCATTTTCCGGTCTACCGCACCTATCTGACGTCGGCAGCGCCGTCGCCGCATGACCGCGCGCTGATTTCGGCGACCATCGAAAAGGCGCGCGCGGACTGGTTCGCCGCCGATGACGGCATCTTCGATTTCCTGCGCGACGCGCTGACCATGGACCTGCTCAAGCCGGGCGGGCCCGCGCACAGCTCACCGCGCGTGCGCCGCTTCGCCCTGAAGGTGCAGCAGTTCACCGGACCGCTGATGGCGAAGTCGCTGGAGGACACCGCGTTCTACCGCTACCACCGCCTGCTCGCGCTCAACGAGGTCGGCGGCGACCCCTCCGCCAAGGCGCTTCCGGTCGACGCCTTTCACGAGATGATGCAGGCCCGCGCCAGCGAGTGGCCGCACGGCATGACCGCGACCGCCACGCACGACACCAAACGCGGCGAGGACGCGCGCGCGCGGATCATGGCGCTCGCCGAACTTCCCGGCGAGTGGGCCAGCGCGGTTGGACGGTGGAAAATCCTGAACGCCCCGCATCTGGTGATCGAGGGCGAGATGCGGGCGCCGTCGGCCACGTTCGAATACATGTTGTATCAGGCGCTGCTCGGCGCCTGGCCGGTGGGCGAAAGCGACACGACATTTACCGAGCGGATGCAGGCCTATGCGCTGAAGGCGGCGCGCGAGGGCAAGCAGGAAACCAGCTGGCTCAATCCCAGCCAGGCCTATGAAGCCGGATTGCGGACCTTCATCGAACGGATACTGGACCCCGCCGCCTCGGCCGAGTTTCTGGATTCGCTTCAGACTCTGGCCAGACGCGTCGCGCTACTGGGAGCGCTGAATTCGCTGAGCCAGATCACCTTGAAGGCGACGATGCCCGGCGTGCCGGATTTCTATCAGGGCACGGAGTTCTGGGATCTGTCGCTGGTCGATCCCGATAACCGCCGGCCGGTGGATTTTGCCGCGCGCGCCGCGGCGCTGCCCGCATTGGAGAATCCGGACTGGGCTGATCTCGCGCAGCATTGGCCGGACGGCCATATCAAGCTGGCCTGGACCCGCCAGCTCCTGAAACTGCGGACCGAACTCGCCGACATCTTCGCGCATGGTGATTATCAGCCGCTCGAGGTCAGCGGTCCGCACCGTGACCATGTCATCGCCTTTGCGCGGCGCCGCGGCCGCGACGCTGTCATCGTTGCGGTCGCGAAATCGCTCGCCGCCTTCTCGCGGGACGGCCGCGGCTGGCCGAACGCGGAAGCCTTCGACGGCGCCCTCGGTCTGAACGGCTATTCGGTGGAGGGGGTGGACAAGGGCGCGAGAGAGCTGCGCCTCTCCGAGCTGTTCCGGCACCTGCCGGTCGCGGTGATGAAGGGCAGGTTCGAGGGCCCCTTGAAGCCGGCGCGAAAGCGAGTTCGCGCGTAAATGCCTGCCTCAGAACGCGGAAGGCCGCCCGGGATCGACGGCCGGACGGCCTTGCGGATGTTGTGCCGACGGCGAAGTGGTCGGTTCCCTTCCTCCGCAAGCGTTGATCTTCCCGATATTTGGTTACCGACAAGTTTACGAAATTGAACCGCTAAAAATATTCACAACCTCATGTTGCAGTGCGGTGTTTATCGCTGCAGCTCAGCTCTTCTTGGTCAGCAATAGTTTGCCGCGATTCCGGATCGCCACCTGGGCTACCTCGGCAAACCGCTGCAGCAGCCAGGGCAAGGTCACTTCCAGCCTGACATGATCATCGGCCACATCGAGATGACCCGATGCCGCCTGCCCGAGCGCGCGGATGCGGAAGATAAGGCGATCCTGCTCCCATCTTTCCTCATCGACCTTCAACACCGGAACGCTGGTCGCGGCCCGCGTCAGTCCGCTCTTGAGGCGGCGGGTCGCCTCTTCGCGGCCGAGGCGATGCGGAATTGAAACTACGAGCGGTGCGGACATTTTCAGATCCTCCAGACTTAAGCTCATGTAATTCCACATTGTTCGAAAGGAAGAGCAAAACGATTTTTGCGTGTTTCAAATGTGGAACTTTATGAGTTCCCGTTCGTTTTTTTGGCTGAAGGCAGAGCAACAGTGCCCACTGCCGGGCTGGAGGAAATGCACATGTCACTCGGTACGATCATTCTGATTATTCTCGTTATCGTTCTGCTCGGCGGCTTCAGCGGCATCGGCGGCGGTCCGTTCTACGGCACCGGTTACTACGGCGGCGGCGGCCTTGGCCTCGTCGTTGTCATCCTGCTGATTCTGCTTCTGCTCGGGAAGCTCTGAGTCTGACTTCGCAGGGTGGGCAAAGGCGCGCTTGCGCCGTGCCCACCTTCCTTACTTCTAGCAGCGCGCTCGCTGAGAGAATGGTGGGCACGCCATTGGACGCGCATTCGCGCGACCCGATGGCTTTTGCCCACCCTACGCCGACGTCGCTTCTACTTCCCCGCCAGCTTCTTGATCGCTGATTTGATCGACGACGCCGCGTCATCATACCCGTCCCACGCTTTTGTCTTCGCCAGCAGCGCCGGCACCGTGCGCACGGTGTAGCGTTTCGGGTCGAGATCGCCACGCAGCTGCGGCCAGGTCAGCGGCATCGAGACGGTGGCGCCATCGCGCGCCCGCGGCGACAGCACCGCGACTGCCGTCGCCATGCGATCGTTGCGGAGATAGTCGAGAAAAATCTTTCCCTTGCGCAGCTTCTTCGACATGTTGAACAGATAACGTTCGGGCGCTTCATCGGCCATCCACTGGCAGACACCTTGGGCGAAGGCCTTTGCTTCCTTCCAGGTTACCTTGTCTTTGGCGCCATACGTCAACGGCGTCACCACGTGCAGGCCCTTGCCGCCGGTGGTTTTGCAGAAACTCACCAGGCCGAGAGCCGTCAGATGCTCCCGCATGTCCCAGGCGGCCTCGATGACATCTGAAAATTCGACTTCCGGCGCGGGATCGAGATCGAACACCAGCCGTCCCGGCACATCAGGGGCATCCGGCGCGCAATTCCAGGGATGCAGTTCGAGGCCGCCGAGTTGCGCCACCGCCGCGAGACCCGCAACCCGATCGATCTGCAGATACGGCTTGCGATCGCCGGAAACTTTCACCAGCTCCAGCAGGTTCGACGTCCCCGGCATCGCATGGCGCTGAAAAAAGGTTTCGCCGCCGATGCCATCGGGGGCGCGGACCACCGAGCACGGCCGCCCCCTCAGATGGCCAATCATCCAGCTGCCGACCGCCTCGAAATAGCGGGCGAGATCGAGTTTGGTCACGCCCTCGCCGTCGCCGGCATCCGGCCACAGCTCCTTGTCGGGTTTTGAAATAACGACGCCCATCACCTCGGAAGATTTGCCCGTTGCGGATCCCGGCCGCGCCGGTTTGGCGGATTTGGCCGCGGGCTTTGCCTTGGATCCGGCTGCAGGCTTGGCGATCCCGGTCATGGCCGGATTCTCCGCCTCCACCTCGCGGGCCGGCTTGTCCTGACGCAGCCCCTTGAACGCCGCCTGCCGGATGTTGCCGTCGCCGGTAAAGCCTGCGAATTCGATCTCGGCAACGAGCTCGGGTTTCAGCCAGTGCACGTCGCGGGTCTTTTTCGGGGCGTTCTTGCCGCCGAACGGGCTTGTATCCGAAGCTGCCGCCTTCAGCGCCGGCATGATCCGCCGCACCGTGTCCTGCCCGAAGCCGGTGCCGACCATGCCGACAAAGGCGAAGTGATCGTCGCGGTAGACGCCGGCCATCAGCGAGCGGAATTTGCCGTTGGTGGTTTTCCAGCCTCCCAGCACGACCTCATGCCCGGCGCGGCATTTGGCCTTGGTCCAGTTCTCCGAGCGGCCGGAGCGATAGGGCGCGCTCAACTTCTTCGAGACGATGCCTTCCAGCGCCAGCTTGCAGGCCGATTGCAGGATCGCGTCGCCGCCGCTTTCGAAATGCTCGACATAGCGGATCAGACTGTCTTTGCCCTTGCGGGCCTCCAGCAGCTTCTTCAATCGTTCCTTGCGCTCGCCGAGCGGCAGGCGGCGAAGGTCCTCGCCACCGGCGAACAGCAGGTCGAACGCGAAGAAGATCAGATTGTCGGTCTTGCCATCGGAAATCGCAGCCTGCAGTGCGGAAAAATTCGACGCACCGTTTTCATCGAGCGCGACGATCTCGCCGTCGATCAATGCATCCGGCAGCGCGCTGCCCGCTTTCGCAATGGCCTTGAACTTGTCGGTCCAATCCAGCCCCTTGCGGGTCATCAGTACGGCCGCACCGCCCTCGACGCGCAACTGCACGCGGTAGCCGTCGAATTTGATTTCATGGCACCAGCCCTCGCTGCTGGGCGGGCGATCGACCAGCGTGCAGAGTTCGGGCGCGACGAAATCCGGTATCGCGGCTTTCTTGCCCTTGACCGGCTTTGCCGATGCTCGCGCCCTGGCGGGGCGCGACGCCGCCTTGTTCACGGCGCGCGCGGCGGCGGCATCGCCCCGGCTCGAATTCCAGACCGCATCCGCCTTGCCCCGGCCGGCCTTCGCCAGCATGAACGGCTTTGGCCGCTTCCCCTTGCCCGCGGCGATCTGTTGCATCGATCGCCCAGACGCCACCGATTGGTCGGCGTCGAGAATGTTGTTGGCCTTGCCTTTCCTGGCAAATTCATCGCGATGCTTGATCAGCAGCCAGTTGGTGCGCTTGCCGCCATTGCGGTCGTGGCGCATCCGCACCAACACCCAGCTGCCATGCAGCCTGTCGCCTTCCAGCGTGAACTTAAGGTCGCCCTTGCTGAAGCCGCGCTCGGGATCGTCTGACACCCAGTAGCCGCGATCCCACAGCTGCACGGTGCCGCCGCCATACTGGTCTTGCGGGATAGTGCCTTCGAAATCGCCATAGTCGAGTGGATGGTCTTCCACCTCCACCGCCAGCCGCTTGTCGTGCGGATCCAGCGAGGGCCCCTTTGTCACGGCCCAGGATTTAAAGACGCCGTCGAATTCCAGCCTGAGATCATAATGCAGCCGGGTGGCGTCATGCTTCTGGATGACAAAGCGCCGGCGTTTCGACGGCGCTACCGTGGCCTCGCCCGAAGGCTCCGCCGTCTTCTCGAAATCACGCATCTTGCGATAGGTGGTCAAGTTCCTGAGTGACACGATCAAATCCCACGCAACTGGAGTAGCGGTGCCCGGCGCACGACCTTAGAGCCTGGAACCAAAACCCTCAATTACCGTTCAAGTTCCCGAATGCGTTTGCGCTGGATTATTCCGCAGACATAACGGGTTGGAGACATCATGGCCTCGCCGCGCGCCTACTGGAAAGGCTCCCTAAAACTTTCCCTCGTGTCCTGCCCGGTCCTGCTCTATCCGGCCTCGACCTCGGCCGAGAAGACCAGATTCCACATGATCAACAAGGAGACCGGCAACCGGCTGAAGCAGCAGATGGTCGATGCCGAAACCGGCGACGTCGTCGAAAGCGACCAGAAGGGCCGCGCCTACGAGCTGAAGAAGGGCGAGTATGTCGAGATCGAGAAGGAAGAACTCGAAGCCGTCCAGATCGAAAGCAACCATACGATCGACATCGACAGTTTTGTGCCGAGCGACGAGATCGACAAGCGCTACCTCAACAACCCCTATTACATCGCGCCCGACGGCAAGGCCGGCATCGACGCTTTCGCGGTGATCCGCGACGCTATGAAGGACCAGGACCGCGTCGCCTTGGCGCGCATCGTGCTGACCAACCGCGAGCACGTCATCGCGATCGAGCCGCTCGGCAAGGGCCTGCTCGGCACCACGCTGCGCTTCCCCTATGAGCTGCGCGACGAGGACGACTATTTCGGCGACATCAAAAGCCCAAAGATCTCGAAGGACATGGTCGAACTGGCGAGCCATATCCTCGACAGTAAGGCCGCGCATTTCGATCCCTCGAAATTCAAGGACGAATACGAGAACGCGCTGAAGTCGCTGGTCCGGCGCAAGGCCGCCGGCAAGCCGGTCAAAGCCGCCGAGCCAGAACGAACATCCGACAACGTCATCAGCCTGATGGATGCGCTAAAGCAGAGTTTGAAAGGCGGCAAGGGAGCGGCGAAACGGGGCCGCCATGTCCCGGCACACCGAGCAGCGCCGCACCGAACAGCCAGGAAATCTCATTGCCCGGCGGCGCGGGCGCGCAAGGCGGGGTGATCTGTTCACGCCCCCGCGAACGAAAACAGTGAAGCGTCTCGCTCTCAATGACGGACACGTGTGCGGGCTTCCGTTCCAGGCGACGCGCCACCGAGAGCGCGCCTGAACGCTTCCTTCGCAAATGCCCCGGGACGACACCGCCATCATGAAAGTGAATAGAATATCTCGGCTGCACCGAACGCAGCGACGATCAGGACAGCCGGAGGATAGAGCACCAGCGCCGAGCCGAACCGCAGAAAGCGCGGACTGTTCCCCTCCCTGTCCGGCCTGCCCAGGTAAATCAACACTATCGCCAACAGCAGCAGCACCGCTCCAACGGAAAAATTCATATCGTTACTCCCTTTGGCTTCTTTTGCCCGATGATCGCCACCACGTCCGGAGATCCGGTCGGCAGCAGGTTGTCCGACAGACGGGAAATGGCGCAGGTGAGCCCCGGCGAACTGCTTCGCCGGGGCTCGGATGCATCAGCCGCCGACTTCGCCGCTCATGATATCGCCGAACAACTCCCAGCGTTCGCCCTTGAATTTCATGAGCTGCACTTTCTGGATCGGCGCGAAGTCGTTCGGGTTAGTGCTGATGGTGATTCCCGGCAACAAGGTGCCGGACGAGAAGTCCTTCAAGCTGGCGGCCTGCTTCATGACGTTTTCGCGCGTCAGGTTGTCGCCGCATTTCCTGAGCACCTCAACCATGGTTCGCGCAACGTTGTAGCCGACCATGACGGATCCATCGGCACGATTGCCTTCCGGAAAGTCCTTCTCGAGGAACTGGTAGAAGGTCTTCATCTCGGCGTCGTCCTTCCACTGCGGATCGAGCGCATCCTTGAGATAGGCCGCGGAGATGACGCCCTGACCATGTTCGAAGCCGGCCGGCTTCATCACGCTGCCGATCGACGCGCTTACGTTGTTGAGAATGTGAAGCGGCTTCCAGCCAACCTCGGAAATCTTCTTGATCGCCTGGGCGGCGAATTTAGGCGTCGTGATGTTGAAAAACACATCGGCGCCGCTGGAACGGAGCTTGACGATGTGATTGTCGACGGTTGGCTCCGTGGTCTCATAGCTTTCCTCGGCAACGATCATCGAGGCCGCCTTGGCGCCGAGGCCGTCCTTCAGGCCCTTGAGGTAATCCTTGCCGTAATCGTCGTTCTGATACAGCACCGCGATCTTCGCGCCGGGCTTTTCACGCAGGACATATTTGGCGTAAATCCGCGCTTCGCTCTGATAGTTGGGCTGCCAGCCCATGGTCCACGGAAAATTCTTCGGGTCGTTCCACTTGGTGGCGCCGGTCGCCACGAACAGTTGCGGCACCTTCTTCGTATTCATGTATTTGTGGATCGCCGAATTCGGCGGCGTGCCGAGCGAGTTGAAGATCAGGAGAACCTCGTCGCTCTCGACCAGCTTGCGGGCCTGCTCGACCGTCTTCGGCGGACTGTAGGCATCGTCGTAGCTGATGAAATTGATCTTGCGGCCGTTGACACCGCCGGCGGCATTGATCTTGTTGAAGTAGGCCTGCTCGGTCTTGCCGATGATACCGTAAGCGGAAGCGGGTCCGCTGTACGGCATGATATTGCCGAGCTTGATTTCGGTATCACTCGCTCCGGTATCGTATTTTTTCTGGGCTATTGCGGCTGTACTGGTGGCAGCCAGCAAGACGATAGCGGTGGACATTGCAGCGGAACGCATTCGAAATCCATGCATGAATAACTCCTTGGAAGGTGAATGTGTCGTTGTTTTATGGCCGTCGATTTTTGATCGTTGCTTTTCGGCCATTTTTTTTGAAAGTGTCGTTGCTCTTGATGATGCTGACGACTCTCTTCAAATCCGATGCTCCTCCGAGCTTCGAGTCTGCTGGTAGGTTAACATCTGGAATGGGGATCTGGGTCCAGCCAAGGCGCATTTAGTTGGTGTCTTTAGTCGAACGCCAAAAATGCATGGAGAATGTCGCAGCGCAGTATGAACTATCGCGGGCTTGACAGCGGTGATACTGCGTTTCCATCTGTTGCAACGCAGTGCCGCTGCCACATTTCAAACACTTATGCTTCGCCGCGAGGACCGAGAGATGCTATATCGAATAGCTAGGCCCATGAAATACGTCGTACTCGGTTTCGCGGTCATTTCCTTGCTCGCGCTCGCCATCGCGCCCTTCTCGAAAAAGCTGATCGAACAGTGGTCGCGCAGCGATGTGGAAGCCCGGTCGCGGCTCGTTTACAAGGCGATCCAGAACCCCGTGGTCCGGGCGATCGCCGACAATGAAGGGTCGCGCCTGTCGGTCATCTTCGAAAATGTCGCCCTCGACGATCGAATTCTGGCGGTCGGTCTGTGCGACGAAGCAGGCAGGCTGATCAGTCCCACCAAGCTGATGCCGGCGACATTCTCCTGCGACAAGGTCGCGCGGTCCGAGGCCGAGAGCTTCTCTACCATCTTCAATGACGGACGGCGCATTCTGGTCGGCGCATTCCCGGTCGTGGAGCGCAACCAGAAGGCCTATCTGGTTATTCTGCACGATTTGAGTTTTATCGATGCCCGCTCGGGCGAGGCCCAGGGTTTCGTTGTCGCGGCCCTCGCCGGTGTCGCGATAGCGATCGCCGGCGTCGCGGCGATTTTTGTCGTCGTGATACTTCGGGGCTGGATGACGTCCTTGCGGCGCGCCGTCGAAGAGGTTCGATCCGGCGCCATATCGTCGCCGTTCGCTCGCGACAGATCCGCGATCGACAACCAGATCAAGAGGCTGCTCGGAGAAATCGAAGTCGGTCGAGAGACGATCACGTCAGGGCAAATCGACTGGTCGCCGGCCGTGCTGCAGGAGCTGTTGCACAAGGTGCTGCCAAACGCCGAGGTGCTGGTCGTCGCCAACCGCGAGCCATATATCCACAATCGCATCGACGGCGAACTTTCCCTGCAGACACCGGCAAGCGGCCTTGTATCCGCCCTTGAACCGGTGATCCGGGCATGCGGCGGAACGTGGATCGCTCATGGCAGCGGGAATGCCGACCGGGAGACGGTCGACCGCGACGACAAAATTCGCGTTCCCCCGGACGCACCCTCCTACACGCTCCGGCGCATCTGGATCACCGACGAGGAACAGGACGGCTACTACTATGGCCTTGCCAACGAAGGCCTCTGGCCGTTGTGCCACATTGCATTCGTGCGGCCGCAGTTTCGCGAATCCGACTGGCAGCAATACGAGGCGATCAACGAACGATTCGCCGACGCCGTCGTCCAGGAGGCCAGAACCGAGGACCCGATCGTTTTGGTGCAGGACTACCACTTCGCGCTCGCGCCCCGGATGATCCGGCAACGCCTGCCGAGAGCGACGATCATCACGTTCTGGCATATCCCCTGGCCCAACGCGGAAACCTTCAGCATCTGTCCGTGGAAGGAGCGCATCATCGACGGGTTGCTGGGCAGCACGATCCTGGGATTTCACACCCAGTTCCACTGCAACAATTTCTTCGAGACCGTCGATCGCTTTGTCGAAAGCCGCATCGATCGCGAGCACGCAACGGTCACGTCGGGCGGCCATGAAACGATGGTGCGAGGCTACCCGATCTCGATTGAATGGCCCCCGAAGGCGCTGGCCGGCCAGCCCCCGATCGATGTCTGCCGCGCGCAAGTGCGGCAGACGCTCGGGCTGGCACCCGACGTCAAGCTTGCGGTCGGCATCGAGCGCTTCGATTACACCAAGGGAATCCTCGATCGCATGAGGGCGGTGGACGATCTGCTGATCCGCGATCCGGCCTGGAAGCGGCGGTTCACCTTCGTGCAGGTCGCGGCCCCGACGCGGAGCAAGCTTGCGAGCTACAGTACATTGCAGAGCGAAGCCGTCGCCCTGGCCGAAGACATCAATTCCCGTCACGGCGACGATTCCTGGCAACCGATCGTGCTGTTGATCCGGCATCATGAGGCCGCGGAGGTTTTCAAGCTGTTCAGGGCAGCTGACGTCTGCATCGTCAGCAGCCTGCATGACGGCATGAATCTGGTCGCCAAGGAGTTCGTCGCGGCACGCGACGACGAGAAAGGCGTGCTGGTGCTTTCCAGCTTCACCGGGGCCTCGCGCGAGCTATCGGAGGCGCTCATCGTCAACCCATACAATACGCATGAGATGTCGACCGCGCTCGACACCGCCCTTCGCATGCCCGGCAACGAACAACAGGAGCGCATGCGACTGATGCGTCAACAGGTCAGGGAGTGGAACGTTTATCGCTGGGCCGGCCGAATGCTGATGGATGCGGCGGCAAGCCGGCAGCGCCGGCGAATATTCGATATCAGCGAGGCCAACCAGATTCGTTGAGGAATGCCTACCGTCTGGTTTCGCGACATCCGGAAGCAATGGCTTCGATGGGCGTGCAGAACCAGCGGTCCCCGAACCTCGCTTCCATCTTGATACGCTTGTACCAATTGCCGTCAGGCTTGTGGAAGATGCATTTTCCGCTCCAATTGACGTTGCCCTTGATGGCGCAATTCGACGAAGGCGGCGAAGCGCCGAACGCGGAGGTGAGCAGCGGAGCGGCCGATCGGGCCTGAACCTTGCCATGGCCAAAGATTTTTGCCTGCCCATTGCGCTGCCGCCAGTCCCGCGGCGCGACAAAGGCCCCTGACCAAAGGCCAGCCTCGGAGGTTCTTGCCTCCTCCTCAATTGCAAGATATCTCGCCGAGCCGGTTGTCGACGCCAGCGCCCATCCATTCCGGACCATCATTCGCGCGATGTCTTCGCCGTCCGTGCTGCATCTCGCCAGTAGCCGACCATGCGCAGACTTGCGAACCACTTCGCATGTCCATGGCTTGCGGCCTGCCCGGTTCCTGAGTTGCTCGGTGGCTTTGACTCCGCACTTCCAGCGCGATCCGCGCTTGTCGAAGCACAGTTGATCGGTCTGCGGGGCGTCTATTCCGTCCACCTGCAACCTGGTGTCGCCGAACTGAACCGTGTCGCCGTCAAGGATCTTGGGAATTCCGGTAAATTCGTTCCGCTTGGCTTCGGAAACCCCACTCGTCATCGCAAGGCACAGGATCGTCATGACGGTACGGATCGTTCGCATGGACTCCCTCCCGTACGGTTTTTCAGTCTCCAAGGAACCCGCGCGGCGACCGGCCGTCAGACCGGGATGGTCCCGGTGACTCTATCGAGCTGCCTGCGTCCCCGGTCTACAACCGGCCATGCGGCAAGCGTTGCGGCGAGTCCAAAGAGGCGTAGGCATCGCGAACAATGCCGTAGCAATCGCAGGATCGCTGCTCCAGCGCCGACCTGTTTGTCAGGTGCACCGTCCCCCGGGTCTTTTTCAACACGCCGTCGGCCTCGAATTGAAGCAAGGCCTTGGTGATACCGGCACGCCTCACTCCCATGATCACCGACAGCAAATCATGAGTCACCGTCAGCGCGTCGCTCTGCATTCGATCGCTGGCAAGCAGCAGCCAACGCGCCAGTCGCTGATCGACTTCATGCTTGGCCGCGCAGAGGACGCCTTGCGTGTGCTGGGTGAACAGGGATTGGACATATTGCAGCATCGCCGCACGGATCGTCGGACGGTCCTCCATGAGGCGGGACAATTGATCCGCCTGAATCCGCAATGCCGTTCCATGCAATCGCACAATCGAACGCTGCGACGCCAGTGTCGAGCCCAGCACGACGGCAACTCCGGTATAGCCGAAGCGTCCGACCATGGCGGTCTCCATCGAGCAGGCCCGCCCGCCCGAGACCCGTGACACCAGCCCGTGCTCGATGAAATGAACGTGCTCGACCGGCCTGTTGGCCTCCTGGAGAACTGACCGCGGCTTGATTTCGACGCGTTGCAGATGCGGCCTGAGCTCGCAAAAATCATCAGCCGAGAGGTTCGCAAGCACGCGATTGCGCACAATGGCTCTGCCATCGCTGCTGCCGATCAATATTCCTCGAAGCGCCTGATTCATGCACACCTGATGGTATGGCGATATTGCCTCGAACCCTTGATGTCCGCGGGCCCGCCGGATTTCGACCAATCGCGTTGTCCGAGTCTACGCATCTGGACCGACAAAGGACACCCCCGCAGAGGAGGTAGATTGTCGCAGATCGCCGCAAGTCTTCGACGACTGCGCCGTCATGCGACGGTTTACACCCGCATTCGAATCTCTCGGCGCGACCTCCTTGCTGCTGCGAGAAGCGGCAATTCGGGTTCCGCCAGCGAACGCTGCCGTACCGACAAGAAGCGTACGCTGCCGTACAAAACCACCTGTCCGTCGTTGCACTTGGATTTCCGCTGCGGGTATTTTTCGAATGGGATCACTGCCGCTGCAGTGCAATGGGGGATGACTTTACCAATGCCGATAAGGGATGACCATGGCTTGACCGCCGCAGCAGACCGCTGCGTGGTTCACACCTTTGCGTCGAGCGAGACGTCGGATGATATGCCGACCGCCTCCGCCGTCGACACTCCGCAGCAGGACGCGCTGACAGGCTGCGAGCGTATCGCCGGACGCGTGGACGGACTGCTGGCAAGCCGCAGGCCGGCGCTGTGGTGTGACGATTGCATCGCCGACCAGCTCGGCCTCAGCCATCGCCGGCAGGCCAATCGCGTAACCGTCGCAATGGCAAATACCTCGACGTTCTGGCGAACGGTCGGCGCCTGCTCGGTCTGCAACAAGCACAAGCAGGTCATCCGTCATGTCTAGCGACATTCGGTCGAACAATTCTCCCGAAGCCTTCTGCAACTTCTGCTCGACCAAAACGCCACACCGTTACGAACGACTGGCCGTGGATCGCAGGCTGACATCGCGGGCAATCTGCCTAGCATGCAGCACGGAGCGCCCGAAGGATGTCTCGGTCAGCGAAAGGCCTGCCGCCGCGCCGCCCCCGGTTAGCGGATGATGAAGCAGATCAAAACGCCGTGAAGCCAGCCTATTCCGCCGCGACCAGCGCCTCGGCGCGTTGGGCACGCACGGCGCAGAACTTGAATTCGGGAATCTTTCCAAACGGATCAAGCGCCGGGTTGGTCAGCAGATTGGCCGCCGCCTCCGCGTAGCAGAACGGCATGAACACCATATTCTCGGGCACGTCGCGATCGCTGCGCACCTTGACCTCGACGGCGCCGCGGCGGGTCTCCAGCCGCACCTTGTCGCCGGGCCATACCTTCATCCGCCGCATGTCCTTGGGCGACATGAAGGCGACCGCCTCGGGCTCGATCTGGTCGAGCACCAGGGAACGCCGCGTCATCGAGCCGGTGTGCCAGTGTTCGAGCACGCGTCCCGTGGAGAGCACCATCGGATATTCGTCATCGGGCACTTCGTCGGGCGCGATGACATGCGCCGGCACGATCTTGCCGCGACCGCTGGCGGTCGGGAATCCCGTGGTGAAGATGATCTCGTTACCGGGCAGATGCGGATCGTCGACCGGATAGGTCACCGCACCCTCGCGCACCAGCCGCTCCCAGCTGATGTTCTTCAAGGATGGCATCACCTGCGTCATCTCGGTGAAGACATCGGCGGGACCGTCGTAGCGCCAGTCCAGCCCCATGCGTTTGGCGATCTGCTGGATGATCCACAGATCCTGCCGCGCGTCGCCCGGCGGCCTGATCACTTCGCGCGCCAGCTGCACGCGGCGGTCGGTGTTGGTGAAGGTGCCGGATTTTTCCGCGAAGGCCGAGGCCGGCAGGATCACGTCGGCGTGGAACGCGGTCTCGGTCACGAACAGGTCCTGCACCACCAGATGTTCGAGTTTGGCCAGGGCCTGACGCGCGTGCTGCAGATCGGGGTCCGACATCGCGGGATTTTCGCCCTCGATATACATGCCGGTGATCTCGCCGGCATGGATCGCGTTCATGATCTCGACCACGGTGAGGCCGCGCACCGGATCGATTTCCTGATGCCAGAGTTTTTCGAAGGGTTCACGCAGATCGGTGCGGCCGACCGGCTGGTAGTCCGGCAGGAACATCGGGATCAGGCCGGCGTCGGAGGCGCCCTGCACGTTGTTCTGGCCGCGCAGCGGATGCAGCCCGGTGCCGGGACGGCCGATCTGGCCGGTGATCAGCGCCAGCGCGATCAGGCAACGCGCATTGTCGGTGCCGTGGATATGCTGGCTGATGCCCATGCCCCAGAAGATCAGCGAGGCGCGCGAGCGCGCATACATCCGCGCTACTTCCTTCAAGGTCTCCGCCGGGATGCCGCAGATCGCTTCCATCTTCTCCGGCGGGAAATCCTTGATGCGCTCCTTGAGATCATCAAAACCTTCGGTGTAGCCGGCGATGTATTGCTGGTCGGTGAGCCCTTCGGTGATGATGGTGTGGAGCATCGCGTTCAGCATCGCGACGTCGGCGCCGGGTTTGAACTGCAGATGCGTATGGGCATGGCGCGACAGGGCCTGCCGCCGCGGATCCATCACGATCAGCCTGGCGCCCTTCTTCGCTGCGTTCTTGATGAAGGTCGCGGCGACCGGATGATTCACGGTCGGATTGGCGCCGATCACGATGATGACGTCGGCGTCCATCGCAGCCGCAAACGGCGCCGATACCGCGCCGGAGTTCAGGCCTTCCATCAGCGCCGCCACCGATGAGGCGTGGCACAGCCGGGTGCAGTGATCGACATTGTTGGAGCCGAACCCGGTGCGCACCAGCTTCTGGAACAGATAGGCTTCCTCGTTGGATCCCTTGGCGGAGCCGAAGCCGGCCAGCGCCTTGACGCCCTTGTTGTCACGGATCTTGACGAGGCCTTGCGCGGCGATGTCGAGCGCTTCCTCCCAGGAGGCCTCGCGGAAATGCGTGAACGGATTGGCCGGGTCGACCTGGTCGTTGGCGTCCTTTTTCGCATTCGGCAGTCGCACCAGCGGCTTTGTGAGGCGATGCGGATGATGGATGTAATCGAAACCGAACCGGCCCTTGACGCAGAGCCGGTTGTGGTTGGCCGGGCCGTCGCGGCCCTCGGCGTAGATGATCTTCTCGTCCTTGATCTCATAGGTGACCTGGCAGCCGACGCCGCAGAACGGGCACAGTGAATCGACCTTCCTGTCCGGATAAACGGTGCGGGTCTGGTTCTCGTCCAGCATCACGGACGGCATCAGCGCGCCGGTCGGGCAGGCCTGCACGCATTCGCCGCAGGCGACGCAGGTCGAATCCCCCATCGGATCGTCGAAATCGAACACGATCTTGGATTGATGGCTGCGATAGGCCATGCCGATGACGTCGTTGACCTGGACCTCGCGGCAGGCGCGCACGCACAATCCGCACTGGATACAGGAATCCAGGTTGACGCTCATCGCGGGATGGCTGCTGTCGCCTTGCCAGCGCTCCGCGGCCGGAAAGCGGCTTTCGGTCACCTCGATCTTTTCGGCCCAGTTCCAGAATTTCGAATCGGGATCGTGCGAGGTGGCGCGCGCCGGCTGGTCGGCGACCAGCAATTCCATCACCATCTTCTGCGCCGCGACCGCGCGCGCGCTTTCCGACTTCACCTTCATGCCGACGCTCGGCGTGCGCTTGCAGGACGCCGCCAGCACGCGCTCGCCCTCGATCTCGACCATGCAGGCGCGGCAATTGCCGTCGGGCCGGTAGTCCGGTTCCGGCGAATAGCACAGATGCGGAATCACGCGACCCTGCCGTTTTGCCACCTGCCAGATGGTCTCGCCGTTGATGGCCTCGACCTGCTTGCCGTCGAGTTCGAACTGGATTTTTGTCATTCCGCAGCTTCCTTCGGAAGGAACTCGTCGGGGAAATACTTGATCACGGTGGACAGCGGATTCGAGGCGGCCTGGCCGAGGCCGCAGATCGAGGCATCGCGCATCGCCTGGCTCAATTCGTCGAGCAACTCCCGGTCCCACACCGGCTTTTGCATCAACAGCGCCGCCTTCTGGGTACCGACCCGGCACGGCGTGCACTGGCCGCAGCTTTCGTCCTCGAAGAAACGCATCAGGTTGAGCGCCGCACCCTTCACGCTGTCGTGTTCGGACAGGATGATGACCGCGGCGGAACCGATGAAACAGCCGTATTTTTCCAGCGTTCCGAAATCGAGCGGGATGTTGTCCATGGCTGCCGGCAGAATGCCGCCGGAAGCGCCACCCGGCAGATAGGCGTGGAATGGGTGCCCGTCGGCCATGCCGCCGCAGAATTCGTCGATCAGCTCGCGCACCGTGACGCCGGCCGGTGCCAGCTTCATGCCGGGATTCTTGACCCGCCCCGATACCGAATAGCTGCGCAGACCGTGGCGGTCGTTGCGGCCGTGGCTGTTCCACCACTCCGCACCCTTCTCGACAACGTCGCGGATCCACCACAACGTCTCGACATTGTTGATCAGCGTCGGCAGGCCGAACAGCCCGACCTGGAACGGATATGGCGGCTTGTGCCTGGGCAATCCGCGCTTGCCCTCGATGCTTTCCAGCAGCGAGGATTCCTCGCCGCAGATATAGGCGCCGGCGCCGCGCCGCATGTGCAGCACAGGCCCGCCCGGCGGCAGTTTTGCAATCTCGCGTTCGAGAATTTCCCGGCTCGCCGGATATTCGTCGCGGAGGTAGATGTAGACGTCAGGCGCTTCGACCACATGGGCGCCGATCAGCATGCCCTCGAGAAAGCGGTGCGGATCGGTTTCCAGATAAATGCGATCCTTGAACGTGCCGGGCTCGCCTTCGTCGCCATTGATCGCCATCAGCCGGGGTCCGGGCTCGCCGAGCACCGCGCGCCACTTTCGTCCCGTCGGAAAACCCGCGCCGCCGAGCCCGCGCAAGGACGCGTCGTCGAGCGACTTCAACAGATCTTCTTTTTTCAGCTCGCCCGAGCGCAGGCGGTTGAGCAGTCTGTAGCCACCGCCCGCAACATAGGCATCGTAGTCGATATATTCCGGCAAATGCGCATGGGTGTCGCCGGCCTTCGCCGCCGCCAGCACGTTCACCACCGTGGCGTGATCGACGAAGTGATGGCCGACTTCGGCCGCCGGCGCGGTGTCGCAACGGCCGACGCACGGCGCGCGCACCACGCGAATGCCGGGACCTGCCGACGTCTGCAACTCGTGCAGCAATTTTTCCGCACCCAGCATGACGCAGGTCAGGGAATCGCAGACCCGGATGGTGAGCGGCGCGATGTCTGCCTCGCCTTCCTTCACCACGTCGAAATGCGCATAGAAAGTCGCGGTCTCGAATACCTCGGCAAAGGCGAGCTTCATTTCATCGGCGAGTGCTGCGAGATGCGCTGCGGAAATCTGCCGATAGCTGTCCTGGATCAGGTGCAGATGCTCGATCAGGAGGTCGCGCCGCCGCGGCCGATCGCCGAGCAAGAGCGCGATCTCTTCCGCGGCCTGAGGATCGATCTGGCGGCCCTTGGGGGTCGATTTGGCCCGCTTGCGGCCCTCGCCGGGATGGTCGAACGAGCGCACTGTCTGGACGTCATGGCTCATTGAAGCATCTCGTTCCCAGTTTCGTTGTTGGGGTCAATTCTAGTGCGTGGCATACCACATGCCAAGGAAAAATTCCGACCCGGAGCCCGGCCGATGCTTTGCGAGCGGCGGACTTTTATGTCCCGCGACGGAGTCCGATGGACACATGACGATGAGAGCGAGAATCGTTGCAAAGATCAATAAAGCCGTCTCATGCATCGATAGGGAATGGGCATCGATCAGCTAGCGCAATCGATCGATACGGATTCGAAATGAACGATGCCGGGAGGACGCGGTCAGTCCGCGAGCGTCGGAGCGACTTCGCGCGCGGTCTGAACCAATGCCGCGACCATCGGCGTCATCGGATCCCGCAACGGAACCACCAGTCCGATCCGGTAAGTCACCTTGGGATCGACAATCGGGATGGATCTCACGGCATCGGACAGGCCGAGGGTGTCGGCGAGCCTGGCCGGCATCACGCTGGCCCAGCGGCCGGTCTTCACATGGGTGTAGAGCACGATGATCGAGTTCGACGTCAAAGAGGGTTTCGCCTGGGTTCCTGCTTCCAGCAACGCACGATCGATGATGCGGCGGTTCTGCATGTCCGGCGTCAGCAGGCACAGCGGCACCTCGCCCACCTCCTTCCAGCTCACCTGATCGCGGTCCCCGAACTGGCTGTCCGGCGCTGTGATCAACCGGTAGCTCTCGTCGTAAAGCGGAACGGAACGAACCTTGCCGAGCGGCTCGTTGTCGAGATAGGTCAGGCCGGCATCGACCTCGAGATTTTCGAGCAATCCCAGCACTTCGATCGAGGTGCATGACACGACGCGAAAGCGTACATTAGGATGACGGGCCCTGAACGGCGTGGTCAGCGAGGCCACCATGCCGAGCACGGTGGGAATCGCGGCTATCCGGATTTCGCCTGATAGACCGGCCTTGAGCGAATTGATTTCCTCGCGCATCCCGCGCACGTCGCCGACGATGCGCCGCGCCCAGTCCAGCGTGCGCTCGCCCTCCGGCGTGAAGCCGACGAAGCGCGAGCCGCGCTGCACCAGCATCACCCCCAGGATTTCCTCGAGCTGCTTCAGGCTGGTCGACATCGTCGGCTGGGTGACGCCGCAGGCTTCCGCGGCGCGGCCGAAATGCCGTTCCTTGGCCAGCGCCAGCAGGAGTTCGAGTTTGTCGATCAAGCTGTCAATCCCGGTGTTTCCAATCGCGCCTTCTCGATCAGGAACACGATTCGTTGCTCGGTTCGCTCCGATATCTCGACCTTGTCGCCGGTCTCCCGGATCAGGTTCGGGATGTCTATCACCGACAGCGGATCGGTGCAGTGAACTTCCAGGACGTCGCCGGGTTTCACCGACTTCAGCGCCTTGCGCGTCTTCAGCGCCGGCAGCGGACATTTCAGGCCGGTGAGATCGAGTATTGTCTGGCTCATCCCGCGAACATGGCGAAGCGGGATCGCATCGTCAACGGACATCGGCTCTT